>JAFGCA010000213.1 GCA_016932895.1 Sedimentisphaerales bacterium
ACCCCCGGCCGGACGCGGAGGGGCCCCGACTTGCGAACCATTTCGACCGCCACCGGCCCCGGTGCTCGTTGTCCCCGTGAAACGCGCCGGCGGAGGGCCCGGAGAAAGCAGGGCCGGATCGTCACCGTCACCTTCGTAGGGTACGACGTCAGGGACATCCGTCGGCTCGGCTGTCTCGGGGGCCACGGAAACCGTCGGTGGTTCGTAGGACGAATCGAACAAGAAATCGGGGTCCTCCAGAACATCGATCGGACCGAAGCCGTCGATGTCCAGGAAGTCGTCTCTGACGAAGTCCGGGCGAAAACCGTCGTCGTGGGCCGTGGGCTGGTAGTTGCCTCGGACCGGACGCTTGGAGGAATTGCGTACGCCACGATTGTCGATGGCCTGCGCCTCGATCTGGCCGGGACCGAAGCCGACCGGCACCTGCGCCTCGGCCTGGCCGTTGGCGATGGGGGCCTCAATCCACGGGCCGCCATCGACGCGCACCATGGCCTTGGCGACGTTGTCACCGACTTTCATGCGCACGGCCGTCCGGTCGCTGTCGATGCTTGCATCGGCCTGAGGTTCGAGGATCTCGATCTCGGGGAGCGGCATCTCGACCTGCAGCGGCAGTTCCCGTTCGACGCGATTGCCGGAGGTGTCAGTGGCGCGGACACGCACCTTGTGTTTGCCCGGCTGGAGCAACCCTTTGACCGTTCGCCGGCCCTCCTGGCCGGGGACATCTTTCCAAAGTCCGTCGTCGATAGCCGCTTCGACGCGTGCGATGCCCGCATCGTCTTCGGCCGCGGTGCGGAATTCGAAAACGCTGTCGTTCAAAACGGTTTCGGCATCGAGCCCCTCAAGCGCCAACGTGGGCTGCGCATCATCACCGGCAACCTTCACATTCGCCAGGGCCGTGTTGTTGTCCGAACTCCAGTCACCCAGTTCGTTGTCGGGATCCACAACAATAGACAGCGTGTGGTCGCCCGCCCCGGCGGTCCAGGGGAAGCTGACCACTTTCTCTCCGACCAACGGTATATCGCCCACCCACTGGCGGGCCAGTTCGACGGGCTTACCGCCCGGGACACTGCGCATCAGCGCCACCGGGACGTCGCGCGCGCCCACGGCCCCCAGGTTTCGGATCGGCGCGCTGATGACAAGGGCATCGCCGATTTTGGGTTCCTCCGGCCCTTCGACGTGCAACGCGCCGGACGAAACGCTGAAGTCCGGCTTATCCAGGGCGATTTCCCCCCTGGAAAGGACTTCGGCGCGGGCCTCCTCGGCCGATGTACCGGCGGCCCAAACATTCGTACCGGTCATGCGCATCTTCAGATCGAAGGCCGAACCAACCACGTAGTGACCGCCACGGAGGTGTTCGGTGCGCAATTCAATCGCGTTCTCCCCGGGCGTGCCCTCCGGCGTGAAGTTCAAGGCGCCGGCCGGAAGCTTGAAGGAGTAGTTGCCCTCCGGGATCTGCTCTTTGAAACCGCCGACCGGCTGCCCATTGAGCACCATTTCCAGGTCGTGTTTCTCATACGTGCTTCGCGCCCATGGCAGAGAGAAGTCCATCTCCATCCAGGCTTCGACGAGATTCGTCTGCTCCCATCCGTCTTCCGTACGGAAGGCGGAATAATCGACCTGGCCGTCCCACCAAACATCGCCCTGGACGAAGTCAACTTGCCCGTCGCCGGTCGTGTCGTTGCCGATCCACAGGATACCCTCGAGTTCGTCCTTCTGGCTCCAGCGATCGGCTCGACCGTCGCCGTCGGTGTCTTCGGGATTCTCACGTCGCAACCAATCGACATAGGAGGGATCGAGGTAGTAGCCGCTCAACGCCCGGGCGGCCAAGAGCAACCCCTCCGGGTCCTGGGCCGTGTTGCCGTCGACGTGGCCGGGAATCAAGGACACCGAGTGCATGCTCTGGCCCTCTTCCAGCGCCACCGCCACGTCCTGCGAGGCGCTTTCACTCAGAGCGCCGGCCATCGCCTGTCCGCTCATCTCCGTAAAGCCTTCATGCAATCGGGGCCGCACAGTCACTTCCCGGGTGGCGCCGGCTTCAAAGCTACCGTGTTCGACCGCGGGCGAGACCAGGACGTCTTCGCTGCTGCCGCGCAGCCAGAAGTCCGTCAACGTGTCGCCCCGATTGACCAACCGGAATCGTTGGCCGAGACCGTTTTCCATGGGCCCCAAGTCCGTCCATTCGAATTCCACCTTGGGAAGACGCACGAACAGTTCGACGATAGCCTCGTCGGAGTAGCCCTGCGCCGAGGCGATACGAACCGGGAAACGATGGTGCTCCGTGATCACGTCCTGGGCGCTGATGCCCAGGCGGAATTCACGTTCCTCTCCGGGGCCGAGTTCGAACGGCGCCCCCTCGGAGCCGTCGCCGACGAACCCCACCAGGAGGAGTTCGCTTTCCGGTCTACCGCATTCGAGTTGAACAGTCTGAGGTTCCTCGGCGTGATTGCGCACTGAAATCGAGACACGCTGATCGTAGTCACGCGCGATCGTGTCGCCGTAGGTGCTTTGGCCGAACGCCAATCCTTTGACCAAAGTCACGGTTCGCTCCGGACCGGGCTCGGAACCGCCGACGGGACGCCATTGGTAGGTTTGGCCTGCTTCAAGATCGTTCAGCCGCACTCGCCGTCGACGTGCGTTGGGCCCCTCTACGGTCGTCCATGTCTCCTGGCCTTGAAGGCGGTATTCCACTCCGGCTTTGCCGAAATCGGAACCGATCCAACTCACAGTCAGGTCGTTGCCGGTCAGGTTCGCGCCATCAGCCGGCATCAAGTTGAAATACTCGGCGATCTCGACGTTGCGCTTGATCTCGCTGGCGTGCCCCAGGGCGTCGACGGCACGGAACGACAGCTCGTGCTCCCCGGCGGCGAGCGTGTGCCACGGAACATCGAGCTCATAAGGTGACGTGTACGCCACCGACGTAGGAATGCCGTCGACCGCCAGATCGATGCGTTTCACTCGGGCGCCGGTGTAGCTGATCGCACGCGCCAGACAGGGTCCGTCACGCTCGACGGTCTGGCCTTGAAGCGGGTATTGTACCAACACGTGAACCCCGACACGCTCGCGCGGACCGATAGCGTCGACCCAGAGGTCGGAAACCGTACTCTGTCCTTTGTCTCCGGCCATCATCACCTTGGCCGCATAGGTGCCTTGGGTAGGATATCGCACTGAAGCGCTGCCCTCGGCGGGTATCTCGACGTCGATGTGGCCATCACCGTCGGCATCCACGGATACGGCGCCGGCCGAAGCCGCCCGCTTCCACGGCTGACGCGAAAAGGTCACCAGTGTCGGGTCGGTGACATCGAAACTCGCCGCGATCTTCTCGGCCACTAGCGGCCGGTCCACTTGATCCACGAGGATATAGGATGAAGAATTCGTTCGTCCGTTGTCTCCCCACTCGTTTATCTCGAGGCGATAACGGGTCGGTCCCTGCGCCTCGTGCACCCAATGCCCGGCGCTATTGGCGTATCGGTTGAAGGCCGTCAGCTTCTTTCCCGTGCGGTCGTCGAAAACGGTGAGCGTCACCTCGCCGGGCGAAATGATGCGAAAATGTACGGGCCCGGCCGAGGGGACATCACAGAGGAAGCGGTCACGGTCTTTCACGTGATCGATAGTGAAGGAATGCGCCTGGCCCAGCGTCAGACGTCGCGGCGGGTCCTGGGCCAGCGGTTTTCGCTCGGCCGGTTCGGCGCGATACAACTTCGTCTGGAGTTCATAAGTCCCGACGTGCTGCCCATTATCGCCCCAGTCCTGGACTTTGACAAAAACCGGTCCGGCTTGCACGTCGGCCCCTACGCGGAGCAGCGACCTGGCGTACACATTGGCCGTGGCCAGCGACTGCTGGGCTTGATCCATAATGGTGACCGTCAGCTCGCTCGGACCGCAACCAGCGATCTCCAAGTAGCCCGGATGGCTCAAGTCCAGACGATAATAGTCATGGTCGCCATACGGCGTGACGCTGCCGCGCAAGACCTCGCCGGGCTCGATGGGCGTGGCCAATGCTGCAGAATCGTTGCGACCCAGACGCTCCAACTCATCGCACGGCTCCCACCACGCCCGTAAGGTATAAGACCAAGGTGACCAGCCGTTGTTGCCCCAGTCCCGCACTTCCACCCAGGCAATGCAGGCCCCCGGCGCACTCCACTGGAGATTTAGTCCACTGCGGGCATACACCCGCGCATCGGCCAGCGAACGACCGTACTCATCCAAGACCCTTACCTCCAGATCCGTTGAAGCCCGCGCATACAGTCGCAACAAGCCGGAGCTGTCCAGCGGAACGGCCCACAAGTCCGCGTCTTTCAGCGGATTGATCGTCGCTCCGACCAAACTGCCCGGCTCCAATGTACGTGACGCCGTCAGGCGATTGCCACGATCGGGGTCCTGGACGCCGTCATCCGGTGCGAAGTCAAAACGCAACTCGTACGGTTCACTCGATTCGGCGTTGTTACCCCATTCCGTCAATTCGGCCGTGTAGCGTCCGGAATGCAGGGGCACCTGCAACTCCAAGTTCTGTCTCGCATAAACTCGGCTGCTCCCCAGCACCTTCCCCGCATCATCCCGTACGAACAGTTCACGATCCAATCCGTGCCCCGGCACAAAGAAACGCGCCGTGCCGGGCCGTTCGATTTCGATGCGATAGAAATCGCTCGTACCCCTCGGCAGGATCGTGCCGCGTGCGCGCTGACCGGGCCGCAGCAAGCGAGCGCCGACCTCGCGATCGTTCGGCTCCAGCGGATCGACGGCCACATCGGCTGTAATCCGAAGAATCACATCCTTTTCAGAGAAAGCGTTGTTGCCCCACTCCGTGACTTTGATGTAGTAGGTCCCGGCCAATACACCACGAACGATCCGGGCCGTCTGATTTCGATAGCAGTTGCTGGCCGCCACCGACGTGCCCGTGCCATCCAGGAGCTCCAACGTCGTATCGATGGGGCTCTTGGGCCCCACCTCCAGATGCAGCATTGTCGGTTCATCGAGCCGCAGTAAGAAAACGTCCTGATCGCCCTTCTGGGCGATGCGCAGACGCACGGGAGCGCCGCTACGAATGGCTTGGGCGTTGGCCAGGTCGTTGTTGGGCTCGGCCTCGGGCTGTTCGATGGTCGGATTCACACGCACAACACGATTGGCCCGGCCCCGCAGAGAGACCAGAATACTGGTGGGTTCGTACCCTTGAGCTTCGATATGAGCGGTGGCGCGATCGCGACAAACGACCAAGTGCCCGGTTTCGTCGGCCCAATTGAGCTGGCCCAGGGCCAGATCGTTGAATTGCACACCGCCGTCATTGCCCGACGTAGCCCGGGCGATTTCACCGAGCGGGGCCGCCTCGGCCAACTGCACCTCGGCCCCGACGATCGGGGTGCCACTGACCGAGTCCACCAGGGTCAAAGATAGTGCCCCCGGCTCCGTCGTGCGCAGGATCGAAAGTGTCAACGTCTCCTCGGCCGGCGGGATCGACACCGTCGATATCGCTTCCTTGCAGCCGGGCATCTGCACACGCGCGCGGTAGGTCCCCCCTGGCATATTAAGGACGCGAAACTGGCCATTCCAGTCGGCGGCCAGACTGAAGAGACCTCGGGAAGAAGCACGCACCTCAATCGGCTCAAAGGTCACGTGTGCCCCAGGCGCTGGCTGTGAGACGTCGCCAAGCACAACCGTCCCCTGCACATCGTACACGGGCGCCGGCATCAGTGTCACTCTGAGAACCTCACGCGAACCGAGGGGAAGCTGAATAGGCTGATCGTAACGCTCAAAGTCACAATGCTCAACAGACAGCTCGTATTGCCCGGGAGGCACGCCATCGAATACAACCTTGCCTTCATGAGCACTGGCGGCAAACCGCCCTCCCAAATGAACCAAGGCGCCGACAACGGGTTTGCCGTCAGTCTGAAGTTGAATCTCAAAGGGCCCCGGTGAAAGGGACGGCGCCTGAGAAGCGGCTTCAAGTGGATTGACCAATATCGCAGACAACTGTACATATAAGAAAAGGGAGAGCAGTACGCTGAAGCCGCACCCGGATCGCCTAGACGAAGATCGTAATCTCTTGACCATAACTCTTGTACCTCGTAGCAGTAGACAAATCAACTGACAACAACGGCCCAATGTGTCACCCATTATACTCTGAGTTTAATCCTCCGCCACCTGGGAAACTGCCCAGAAAGGCAACAAGTCATTCGTGGAAACAGCGGCAGCACGTCATCCGATCGGCAGAAACCGATCGACGCTAGCGAATCGTCCAATTCGCGTCCGGAGTGCCGAGATGTCGAAACGACCGGCTCGGCCTCTGCGGCGCGACTGACAACGCCTTTGAACGAAATTCTTTGGGCCCGAACGGAATCTCTTTGTGGGATTGAGGAACCTCATCCCAAGCCTCCTCCTCAGCAACTATACCCAAACGGTGAAAGTTCAACAAGTTCTCTGCCCGGGTTCGTAAGTGCTTCTACCGAAAGGTTTGACAGGCGTGAAATCAGCGTTTTTCGAGGAATACAAGTGGTTAACAAGTGGAACTGCGAGTGAATAACAAGTGGCTACCAAGTGACGACTGACCCACTCTTGACCCACTCGTCCGCTCTCGTAGACCTTTGAGAGACACTGTCCTTCGATCCTGTTTGGCTGCGGCTACGGCTTCGGCAGCGCCTTCGCCTATGACAAACAGGTGGCGGCTTTCACCGCCGAGATCATGCATCCCAGTGAGGCGATGCCTTCGGCCAGGCTCACCGCCCTGCCGCCCGCATCAACATCCGCTCCGATCTCATAGCTGGTCCTCCAGGGGCGGTATCGACGAAATGCACTTCATATGTGGGGCCAGTTCGGGCACGGCCTGGCACAACTGTTCAGGGTGGACATGCTGTTGATTCCGTGGTAGTCTTTTGCGTGTTAAAGTGGGCAAACGAAGTTGAGGTTGTTGCCCTGCATCTGGAACTGGATGATCGGCATCGACGGGTTCGATGGCGCATACGCATATGAGTTGCGCGAGTTGAGGGAGGGAGGCGCAAGTTCGCAAAAAAGATTTGTTATGAGGAGTATCTGTTTGGTGATGACATGTGCCGGCGTGTTGGGCTGGGGTGGTAGTGTGCGGGCCGATCTGGTGGACCACTGGCCCCTGCAGGGTGACGCCGTGAACGCGAGCGGCAGGGAGGGACAATTGGACGATCGTCGGCAGCGTAATACCGGCCACAGACCGGTTCTGGAAACGCGGCGCGGGACAATATGTGCAGGCGTTGACGGTTCCGGAGGTTCGGATCCTGCTGGATGGACTGCTGCGTCAGGCGTGTGACCGCGCTTACCCCGATTGGGTGAGCCACAATGTCCAGCGAAAAAGCCGGTGAAACGAACTGGCTCAGTTTTACCATTCAAGCAGCATAACCAATAGGCTCCGTTACCAGTTAACGAACGAAAATGAAATGGCACAGTACAACCAGGCTCCCGAACGTGATTCATCCGAGCCCGGCGTTTGTCTCGCGTCGGCAATTCCTCGTTGCCACCGGGTCGTCTGTCGCTGCGCTGGTCGCTTTCAACGGCTGTCGCAGCAGTCTTTCACCACGTGCCGGTGACGCGCGTCCGGGCCGGCTGTTCTTCACCTCGCAAGGCCGCACGGGCGTCATCAATGCCGACGGCACCGGGTTGCGTTATTTCGATTTCAAGGTGCCGCAACAAGTGACGTGGCAACCGGGGCCGTTCCTTTCCGACGGGCGGCGCGCCCTTTTCCTGAGCATGGAGGAACGCCGCGATGGCCCCGGGCGTCCCTTCGACAAATTCTACCACCAGACGCCGACCCGTCTTTGGATCTACGATCTCGACCGCGACACGTTGACGGAGATTGCGACGAAGGATCGCGTCGCGGTTTTCTACAAGCCCGCGCTGCTTGTTTCCGATGAGCGAATCCTGGTGCAGGTGGTGCGCGATGAAGGAGGGCAGATCTTCAGCATGAACCTGGATGGCACCGATGCGCGCGAATTCACCCGGCTCGGCGAGGGCTTGCCATATGGCCTCAGCTTGAGTCCGGATGGACGTCGGGTGGCGTATCATCTCGCGAGTCCAGAAGGCTACCAGATTTGGACGAGCAGTGTCGATGGGACGGAGCGTGTTCTCGTCGCTGCGCATCGCGATCAACTCTACTTCGGTCCGAGTTGGTCGCCGGACGGTCAGTGGCTGTTGTTTCAGGGATGCCAGTTCCAGTCCGATCCAGGGCACGATTGGAGCGACGTCTGCATCGCACGCCGGGATGGAAGCGACTTTCGTGTGCTGACGAACGGGCAGGCGATGTGGTTCGCGGCGACGTATGGCAATTCACAAAAGCGAGGCGGTGGCTCGAACCTCCCGGCGTGGACGCCTGATGGCCGGATCCTCTTCCCGCGACGTTCTCCCGGCGCCAAAGTGCCGTGGGAGTTTCAGGCGAATCGGCCGGACACGGATCACTTCAATCGCGATTTCAAACCAGACCAGGCGCGTGGCGGGGTGCAGATTTGCCGGCTGGACCCGGGCACGGGACGGACGACGCCATTGACGCCGGAAGCGCCGAACGTGTGGGACTTCCGCGCGAGCGCTTCGGACGATGGAACGTCGATTGTGTTCTGTCGCGCGGAAACTGGCGGAGTGCCCGGGCTCTGGATGATGGACGCCGATGGACGGCACGCGCGCTTGCTCACGCGTGGCATCGATGACAAGGGTGCGGACCATCCGCGTTGGTTGCCGATCCAAAGCGATCACGGTATGCAGGTCAGTCAGCCGTGACACATCAAAACAGGGATGAACGCTGCTGAGTATGACGAAATGAAAACGCTGGGAATCCTTTTCGCAATCCTGTTGTTTGCGGCTGAGGGCCTGCCTCAGCCAATCGTTGAGGTCCGCCCGACTGTCTATTCGCATCTGCTCGATCCGACTCTCTACCCTGATTACACCCGTCGTCCAAGCCGCGCTCCAACTTGGGCCACCTTCGAGGGCAGGCCGCAATTCGTTGCACTGCGGACCTTGCCCACCGCCGCCTTCACCAATCAGGGCCTTGGCACGGTGTGCATGCCGACGATTGATCTGGCCTCGGATCCGAATCTTGGCGAAACGCTCGATGAATTGAAACGCCGTGGCTACTACCTGTTTGATGTGGGGGGATATGTTCCGGGGAGTGTGCGGAACCAGATTCGGGTGCCGCCCGAGACGCTGCAACTGCTGGAGGAGAAACTCGGCGATCGCTTCCTCGGTTTCGATATAGGGGAGCAGGACGGACGATACCTCTTCACCGCGCGGGCGATTCAGTCTCCGTATGCCAGCGACCGCTTGGGCCAATACCTTCAAGCGCATGATTACTTCCGCAGGATCGAAGATGATCTGGGCAACCGCCTGAACGCGCTGATGGTCTATTGGTATTGGCCGTATCTCATCAAAGAAGGCCGTGTCGTGTTGACGGGCGCGGAAGCCCAGAACAAGGTGACGAGTTCGAGTATCCACTACGCCTTCCTGCGCGGCGCGGGCAAACAATATGGCGTGCATTGGTTCGGCAACGGTGCGGTTTTTAACACGTGGCACTACAAGGATTATCAAGCACGGACTGCGAACTCCGGGCCGACCAAGGGAAACAGCCTGAACCTCCTCCGGCGCCTGATGTTCAGCCACTATCTATGCAACAGCGTGATCCTCGGCTTCGAGGGCGCGTTGTACGAGAAATCCTGGTGGCCACCGAACGGCGACGGACCGCTCTCGCCGCTTGGACTCATCCAACAAGACGCGGTGAAGTTCGTCACCGAACATCCACAACCCGGTGTGATGCACGCGCCGGTGGCTCTTCTGCTGGATCACTTCGCGGGCTGGATGCCGGCGCGCACGTGGACCACGGCTTATCGGGTGTGGGGGTATCTGCCTTACGGTTCCGGCGACTACCTGACTCACAGCGTGTTCTCGATGCTTTACCTTGGCTACGAGGACAGTGCCTGGTACCACGATGAGCGCGGCACGATCTGCAACACGCCCTACGGTGACGTGGCGGATGTGTTGCACTCGGACGCAATGCCGTGGGTCATGAAACAATACGGCGTTATGGTGGCCGCTGGGGATCTCTTCACTGCGGACGCGGAATTACGCGACAAGCTCGACGCCTATGTTGCCTCCGGCGGCACCTTCATCGTCACCGCCGAGAACGCACGCCGCCTGTGGCCAGAGTGGAAAGTGGGGCAACCCAGGCGCTTCCCCACCGACACCGTTGTCGTCTGGAGAGATGGGACGCGAACCACCGAACGTCACACCATGGAACTGTGCGACGTCTTTCTGCCCGGCGAAGCTGAAGTCCTGGCACGCTGCGGCGAATTGCCCGCAGTGGTCCGCCTGCGTCGGGGGGCGGGGGAAATCTTTCTGCTGCTGAGTCCGTTTGGGATCAATGCCGAGCCGACCGTGCAAGGGGAGTTGGCCCATCACAGCTGGAACCAACCGCTGCCACAACCACACACCCTGCTGGCTCACGTCCGGCGAGTGCTGGATTCTGGTTTCCGCTCTCAGCAGCTTTTCTCGGTCGGTGACGACCTTGGCTTCATCACTTGCCGCAAAGGGCCGGGTGATTACACGGTTGGGGTGTTCAACAATTCGCTCCAATCAAAGCCGTTTAAGATCACTTCACGTTACGGTCCGATCAGGAAGGTCACGGAACTGGTGATCGGTAAAGACATGCGATCAGCACTCGGCTACTGGCCACATGAGTTCCAGAACAACGATGGCGGGCGATCCGACGCGGCCAACATTTCCGGCGGCGACGTCCGGCTCTTCTCCGTGCTGATGGACGAAACCGGCGTGCGCGTCCTCGCGAAACAAAGAGCACCTGGCCGGCCTGTGGATCGCCTGCTCGGTCTCCGCGGCATCGCGGATCTTCGAGAGGAGATTCTGCGCCGGCCCACCTTCTTCGAACACTTTGACGGTGTGAAACTTGACTGGACCTACCTGCTGCGCCGCGACTCGGAGCAGGTCAAGCGCGACCGACCGTGGCTGGAGCGTCAGCAGTTGCGCGTGGTGGTCGACTTCACGTCCGGCCTGAACCACTTCCCCGACCTGACCCTGCTCGATCTTCTTCCGACACCATACGCCGAGAGCGTGGCCCGGATGGACGACGTCTTGGCCAAGATGAAACTGGCCGGGGTCAGCCAAGCCGTCATCGCCACGCACATGCCCCCTGAGTTCGGCGCCACGCCGGAGGAGGTCGAGGCGTCCTTCAAACGCGGCTTGCGCGACCTGTGTCGCCGGGCGAAGGAACGTGGGATCATGCTGCATTTGCAGAACCGGACAGGCAGGTGGCACAGCAGTGTGCCTGAGATTGTGCGCCTGATCGACGAGTTGGCTTCGGACAATCTGCGTTTCGCCCTCAACACCGCCTGCGCGGATGTGGAGAATTCCCTGAAGCAAGCGGGTGATCGGCTGGGCATGGTGTTGATCAGCGCACCGGACCGGTTGGTGCCCGAAACACAGCGGCCGGTTGGGAATAGCGGTGTGGATCTTAGCGCCGTGAGGACACTCCAGGTGCCCGTGGTGCTCGATGGCGAATATGCCGGCCCTGATGATGTGTTCAAGGATGTGACGGCGGTGTGGGGGCCGCCTGCGAAAGGTCTGAAACCATAAACACCGAGCCATAGATTTTTCCGGAGCCTCATTGCTGATGAAGACGTTCACTGAAGGCAGTCAAAGCAGTCGGCTAAAACGACGGCTTCCTCTCGCTTTGGTCTTCCTCACGCTGGGCATCGCAAGTCCGGCGTGGGCGGAGACGTTGAGCGAACATTATGATGTGACCGTGAACGGGCGACCGATTCCCGTCTACTCCTGCCGCGTTTCTGCGATGCCTTTCAATCAAGTCTGGCCGGGTTATCAGCGCCCCTTGGACCAGACCGAATTGGCTGGTTTTGCCTGCTGGGACATGAGCGGGCCGGTGAAGGTGGTGGTTCAATCGCAGCGGGCGGTGCAATCTGTCGTGGTGCGCCCGTCGTCGCGCGGCATCCGCCCGCTCATCGAAGGCAACCGCATTTCGTTTTCGGTGGAGCGGCCCGGGTCAATCGTCGTCGAGGTGAACGGCCCGCAGCACGTGCTGCATTTGTTCGCGAATCCGCCGGAGAAGAACGCGCTGGCGACCAATGCTCCGGGCGTGCGGTATTTTGGACCGGGCGTTCATCGCGCGGGGACGATCACTCTCAGCAGCAACGAAACCGTTTACCTCGCCGCGGGCGCGGTGGTTTACGGGAGCATCCACGCCAGTGGCGTCTCCAACATCCGCATCCTTGGCCGCGGGATTCTGGATGGCAGCCAGTTCGCCCGCGAAGAAGGCTGGGGTGTGGTGCGGTTGGACGATTGCTCGAACGTGCAAATCGCGGGCATCGTGATGCGCGACCCGGACGTGTGGTGTTGCAGCCTGTTCGGCTGCCGCAACGTCACCATCGCCAACGTCAAGCTCATCGGATTGTGGCGCTACAACGCTGACGGGATTGATGTCTGCAACAGCCAGGATGTCGAGGTGCGGGACTCGTTTGTCCGTTCGTTCGACGATGCCCTGGTTGTCAAAGGCCTGAAGTTCGGCCCTGTTGATTCGGACCAGCGTCCGGTGAAGAACGTCCGTTTCCGCCGTTGCACCGTGTGGTGCGATTGGGGGCGGGCCATGGAAATCGGGGCGGAGACCTGCGCGCCCGAAATCGCCGACATCGCCTTCGAGGATTGCGACATCATCCGCACCACGCACATCGCGATGGACATCCAGCACGGCGACCGGGCGGCCATTCACGACATCCGGTTCGCGAACATCCGGGTAGAAGTGGACGACCGCAATCTGCAGCCGCGCATCCAGAACAGCCGTGAGGAGAAATACACCGATCCGTCCGCAGGCCGCTACTGCCCGTCGCTCCTGGAGATCGTGATCCACCAGACGCCCTATTCCCAGGATCAACAGCGCGGCACGGTGCGAGACGTGAGTTTTCGCGACATCACTGTGACCGGGGCACAAATGCCGTCCTCCTCCTTCCGCGGTTTCGATGCCGAGCACGCCGTGGAGGACGTAACGATTGAGAATCTGCGGTTCAACGGGAAGCGTCTCCAAGATGCGTCAGAGGCCCGGCTGCAACTCGGTCCGCATGTGCGCGACGTGCGATTCGTGGACGCCGCGCCGTCGAGGGAGATTGGACGCAGATCGCCGCCGCGGCCTGTGGAGTTGTTTGTTGGACCAAACGGGGCCGACAGCAACGTCGGCAGCAGGTCGTCCCCTCTCAATACGCTCGAAGCGGCGAGGGATCGTTTGCGGACGGTTGGCGGCCAGGGCCACACGATCACGCTTCTGCCCGGCACATACCCACGATCTGCCGCCTTCCAGCTCGATGCGCGCGACGCGGGCCTTACGCTTCGGGGGCAACCTGGCGCTCGCCTGATCGGAGGGCAAACCCTGACGGGCTTTGCCACCGTCAGCAACCGCGCGATGCTGGCCCGGTTCGCCGAAGAAGCGCGGCCGCACCTCGTGCAATGCGATCTCCGGGCACTTGGGATTGCGGAACTGGGAGAATTGAAGTCCCGAGGATTCAGCCGCCCAACTATCCCATCGCACAGTGAGCTGTTTCTTGCCGGGCGGCCCATGACGTTGGCGCGCTGGCCGAACGAGGGTGACTGGGCGCGAATCGTGGGCTACCCCACAGACTCCGCAACCAGGGATTCCGGTGACCAGGCGATAGGCAGGTTGGAGGAAGGGTTCTTCTATCAAGGCGATCGCCCCCGTCGGTGGAGTGGCCTGGATGACATTTGGGTACACGGATACTGGGCGTATGATTGGGCCAACTCCTACGAGCGCGTGGCGTCCATGGATACCGGGAAGCGGTGGATCAAGACGGCGCCGCCGCACGGGCTCTACGGGTTTCAAAAGAACCAGCGTTTCTATTTCCTGAATGTGCCGGAAGAACTCGATCAGCCCGGGGAGTGGTATCTGGACCGGACGACCGGAATGCTCTATTTCTGGCCGCCCGGGCCGTTGGGTTCAAGCGAAGTGATGCTTTCCCTGCTCGATCAGCCGCTGGTTCGGATGACCCATGCCACCGGGATCACGGTGCGCGGGATTCAGCTCGAGACTACCCGCGGCAATGCCATTGAGATTACTGGCGGAGCGAGCAACCGGGTTTCCGGCTGCCGGATTCGCAATATCGGGAACTGGGCGGTGAGGGTCACCGGGGGTACGGATCATGCCGTGGTGAGTTGCGACATCATGGACACGGGCGATGGCGGGGTCTCCCTGAGCGGAGGCGATCGTCAGACCTTGGCCGCCGCCGGACATGCCGTCGAGAACTGCCATTTCCAACGTCAGGGCCGCTGGTCGAAATGTTACGTCCCCGCCGTCACGCTGGAAGGCGTGGGGCTGCGCGCCTCGCATAATCTCATCCACGACCAGCCGCACTGCGCCATTCTCTTCTGGGGCAACGACCACCTCATCGAGTTCAACGACATCCATCATGTCGCCATGGAGACCGGCGACGTGGGAGCGATCTATACGGGACGGGACTACACCTTTCGCGGCAACCGCATTCGCCACAACTTCATTCACGAGACCGGTGGCGTCGGCATGGGATCCATGGGCGTTTACATGGACGACTGCGTCAGTGGCACGGAAGTGTTCGGCAACGTGTTCTACAAAGCCCATTGGGCCATGTTCATCGGCGGCGGACGCGACCACCATGTGGAGAACAACTTGTTTGTGGACTGCGACCCAGCGGTGCGCGCCGATGGCCGCGGCATCGATCCGCATCCAGTCTGGCGTGGCCAGGTGGACACCACCTTGCGCCAACGGCTCGCTGACGTGCCGGCGGCGTTGTATCGCGCTCGCTATCCCGCACTCCAATCGCTGGATCGGTTCTATGGGCCGCCCGGGGGACCAGCACGGTCCGGGGCGGATTTTTCGGGTGTGCCTCCCGAGGGAAATGTCATCGTGCGTAATGTGTGCCTCGGAAACTGGCTTGACGTGGCGTGGTTCGCCGACCGCGCAATGTTTGAGGTTCGAGACAACATTGTGCAGTCGCAAACGAGCCGTTCGACCACCGTGGTCGAAGGGCTGCGATGCATGAAGGATGCCTCCGCCCGCAAGCTGGGGATCGCCCCGATCCTGTTTGAGCGCATCGGCCTCCGTCGGGACGCAGAGCGGAGATCGTTGGAGAATCTGAAATGAGAATACACACCATGCCCTGATTGCGCCGACTGTATCGACCAACGCCATCTCGTTCACCACCGCAGCTTGAAGATCCCCACTTATGAATCTGAAGGCTTGTGGGACAACTACTTCACGACCTGGATGCCCCCTATCCGGAAAACACAGGTCACGGAAGAAAGGTTGACATTAGTGATACGTGAGGCAGTTTCGTACAGCATAGTCCGGAATGTTGTGACGAATAGCACGGCTTGGTTTCCCCCTTGTGTCGTCACCTCCTGCGCTGGTATAGTCATACTGGCTCCTGGAAATTGGATTCCCTATCTGTTGTCAGTTACTTATTTGCCCGATGGATTGTTTTGATGGATCTCCCCGCCGCAAGTAGGGGGGGTATCATGATGGACTATTTGTTTTATTAATGCCCCACGGGACGGGGAGTTGAACCCAATGAGATTGAGACACGTTTCACGTAAATGTCACTTGCTTCTGATCACATCTTTAGTTATATTCACTCAGTTTATGATAATTGGCGTGAGCCAAAGGGTCCTGTAAACGACGACCCCATCATTGATTCCACACTGATTGGTGAAGCAAAAGACTCCAATACAGTTGCTTTATGGTTGTTTGATGAAACATCGTACGCCAATGCCCCCTTATTGGATGCGAGTATTTACGAAATTGCAGATCTGTCTCTAACCAGTGGAACCAATGTTCCCGGAAAATTCGGAAATGCAGTAACATCAGCATGTGGGTACAATGTCATCTATTCTGGATATGCCGGTAATGGTGCAATCCAGCCCAGGGAAAGAGATGGCATTCCGAGTGGTCTTGTTGGTCCTACTTTTGCCTCACAAAAGCTGAATGAGGCCATTGGACTCAAGAATCATACGCTTGAGTTCTGGTTGAACCCGATTGATGTCCCAGATCAGGATGCCTACGTTTTCGAAATGGGAAGGGGACTGTCCACGAAGGGTTTCTCAGTGATTTTGAAGGCCAATGCCTCGGGATTCCTGATAAACAATCATTATTCAGGACACTCTTCCTATTTTGGGCTTTCCAGTGACGCCATTCGCAAGAATCGGTTCTCCCATTATCTTTTTGCGGTCGATACGTCAGGGAATGGAAGCGTGTACGTCAATGGCAAGAAGACAAACCATGCCATACGGTCTGAAATTGAAACCGCGCCTCTTCCTGAGATAGAAGATCCAAGGAATAACTTTCAGAATGGCCGGGGGTGGCCCAAGATGACCCTTGGGCAAAAGAGGGAAAACCGTTTCAACCTGTCACTCCTCGAAGACCGTCATGCCCAGAATGAGTTGTCAGCGATCATAGATGAAATACGGATTTCCGACATCATCCGTGCCAAGCATGACTTTGTCCCCTCGAGCTATGCCAATGCCTATTCCGAGACCGCCTATATCCCCGGAGGCATGACTGGATTGCCCCAGTTGCTTTCCACCGAAGCCCTCTTGGCGTACAAACCGGCCACCCACCCTTTGGCGTTCGGCAAGAGGAAACACGTCCTTATCGACGCTCGAATATTTGAAGCGGGACACATGACACACCTGCAATTCACGCCCAACAGAGTGTCAATTGCGGATGCCGAAAAGACAGATATCGAGAAGGTAGATGGCGAGTGGCGACTCTCCTTTTTGCAGGACGGGGATCGTATGGTTGCCATTGCCACTGCGAATTACAACTCTGAAAAAGGGCTGGTATATCTATACGAGACGAATGATGGCTTGCATTTTACGGGTAAGCCGGCCAGTATTGTGAATTATCCCATGGGAGGAGCTTCCTTTCTGGATCACAGTCCCCATGCCGTCATGCAAGGGGCCAAATTCAAGATGACGGCCTACGTCTCGAACAGGGCCATATGCCTGTATACGTCACCCGACGGTTATACCTGGAGGAGGAATGAATGTGGCATCCTGCCCATTCTCTCCGGGGGCAGTGCCGAGACATTTTACGATGATCAAACCGGCGATTATGTAACCTATCTCAAGAGAGATTCGAGTTTTGGCAATGAAGAAACGCCCACAATACACATGCGCTCCTCTGTCAGATTTTCGACGCGCAATCCCCACAAGCCCTGGCCCTTCAAGAGAATGAACACGCCCTATTTTGAAGACAGCCCCTACCCTTGTGTCACGGGAGAAGGCGTCACTCAATTTGTACTGCCGAATGGAAAGGCAAACGATGAACAGGTGTACCGTACCAGAGCGATTAAACATGCCTATGCCCCAGATACGTATTTGGGATTCCCCTGGATTTATCATCAAAACGCCAACGATCGGGATGTCGCCATTGCCGTTAGCCGGGATGGCTATACATGGGACGTGGTCACCCAGCCTTACTTCCTTCATAAAGGCAGTAACATTGAAGCCATTTCATGCCAGGGACTTTTGCGAAGAGGAGATGAACTGTGGCAATATATGGAGTGTGGAGATTCTCACGGAAGCGGTCTCAGGACCTGGTACAGAATAAAGCACAGACTCGACGGCTTGTTCTCCTTGAAGGCATCTGACACTGAAGGGTCAGCAATCACCAAATCTCTGCACACCGATGGCAACCAGCTCTTTATGAATTACAGATGTGCCCCGGGAGGTTCTGTAAAAATACAACTTCTTGATCTGTCAGGAAACGCCATTGAAGGATTTGATTCTGCACATTGCAGGGTTATGACTGGTGATAATACGTCTGAGGAGGTCACCTGGGCCAATTCCAAGATAAGCGATTTGCGTGAGAAGAACTTCAAAATCCAATTTGTATTGAAACATGCCCAGTTGTATGCATTTAACATTAGATAGTTATTCTCTGCTGTCCAATATAATCAGCATCTGGCGATGATCCATGTAAATGCTTATTCGAACAAGTCCCCGACGCATGAAGGATGCCTCGGCCCGCAAGCTGGGGATCGCCTTGATCCCGTTTGAACGCATCGGCCTCCGTCGAGACGCAGAGCGGACATTACTGGAAAAGCAGCAATGAGAATACAAGCCATACCGTGTCGCCTTGCCCTGATTGCTCCGACTGCATTGACCGACGCCATCTCACTCACCACCGCAGATTCAAAGGATCAACACTTATGACTCTTCATCCTCCATCATCGCTTAAAAGCCCTCGCACCCTCATGTGCCTTCTTTGCGTCGTGTCCCTGATCACGATTACTGCGCCGGGTGGCTCGCAGGAGGCGATGAAACGGTTCCGAAAGGATTTTCCACAGTCGGCCGTCAAAGCGCCTCTGGAAATACGACTTCCCGTTTCGCGCACGCCGATCCTCACAGGCCATCTCGGCCTTGGAGAAACCCACGGTCCCGGGGGGCACACGTTGTGGGCGGACAACCGGAGCCTGTATCGGGAGGGGAAGCCGTGGGTTCCCGTCATGGGTGAGTTTCATTTCACGCGCTGTCCGCAAGACGAGTGGCGCGATGCCTTGCTCAAGATGAAGGCCGGCGGGATCGATATCGTGGCCACCTACGTGTTCTGGATCCATCACGAGGAAGTCCGAGGCGGCTACGACTGGGGCGGGCAGCGTTCCCTACGGGACTTCCTGAAGCTGTGTCACGAACTCGGGCTCTATGCGTTTGTGCGGATGGGACCCTGGTCGCATGGTGAGGTCCGCAACGGTGGTTTCCCCGACTGGTTGCAACACCCTGAAAAGCAGACGACGCAATCTCCAGCCGCTACCTCCGGCAAACCAGGCGAGATGGGCGCGCTGCAACTCGTGTCGGCCAACAAGCTCCGCACTGCGGACCCGGACTTCCTGAAACTGGCCACGGCGCATTATGCGGAAATCGCCGCCCAGATGAAAGGGCTGCTGTGGAAAGACGGAGGCCCGGTCATCGCCGTGCAGTTCGACAATGAAAGCAACGACCTTTCGTATCTGTTCGCGCTGAAGAAGATTGCGCGGGGATTGGGCGTGGACGTGCCATTCTACTGCATGACGGGTTGGGGACAGTCGCTGCCTACGGAGGAGTTGATTCCACTCTACGGCGGTTATGTGGACGGTTTCTGGACGGACAATCCCCGCGATTTTCTGGATGCCTTCGATTTCTCGCCCATACGCAGTCACATGGACAAGGAGAACCGGATCCTGCACCGCTTTCCTTATGCCTGCTGCGAAATCGGGGGTGGGATGGTCTCCAGCTACGACAACCGCATTCATACCACCGAGCGGGACACCGAGGCGCTGGCGCTGGTCAAGCTGGGCTCGGGCAACAACCTGCCCGGCTATTACATGTATCAGGGCGGACAGAATCCGGAGGGGCGGCTCACGGTTCTGAACGAGTCCAAGGCCAGCGGTTACCCCAACGATCTGCCGGTGAAGGACTACGATTTCACCGCCCCGTTGGGCGCATTCGGCCAGGTCCGCGAACGCTACCATCGCCTGCGATTGCAGCACTTGTTCCTGCGTGATTTCGGCACCCTGCTGGCGCACATGCCGCCATACTTTCCTGAGCAGAAGCCGCCTTCGCCAGACGATGTTACGACCTTGCGCTGGAGTGTGCGCTCAGATGGCCAGAGCGGTTTCCTGTTCTTCAACAATCATCATCGTACGGCGCCTTGGCCCACTCGGACGGGGGTGCAGTTCGCCCTCCAGTTCGACTCCGGAACACAGCTCGTGCCGCGCGAACCTTTCGATATTCCCGCCGGCGCGTACGGTTTCTGGCCGGTGAATCTCGACTGCGCCGGCGTCAGGCTGGACTACGCCACGGCACAGTTGATCGCTCGTTTGGAGGCTGACGGCCAGCAATGGTTCTTCTTCGCCGCCAACGAGGGGATTATTCCCGAGTTCGCCTTTGCCGGCGAGAAACCGCGAGGGTGCGAACCTGGCCTCGGAATCGCTTTCACCCGGAAGAACCGTGAGGGCGCCAAGGCGAACTTCGTGGTCTTGTCATCGGATCAAGGTCGCCAGTTCTGGAAACTGCCGCTGGCCGGATGTGACCGCGTGGTGCTGTCGCCCAATTCGCTGCTGCCCGACAGTGAGGGCCAAATCCGCCTTGAGACTCTGGGCGCTGAACCGGCGCGGTTCGCCGTGTTTCCGCCATTGTCCGCCGTTCGCTTTGAGAGTCGTCGGCTCAGAACAAAGAAGCGAGGCTTGTTTACTGAATACCGGCTGCCGAAGCCGGCGGTGCCGCGGGAGCGCATCGAAGCGCTGCCGGTCAAGGCGGCGGTCCTGCAAACCGTGAATGCGCCCAACGCCATGGATGAGTCAATCTGGACCGACGCCGGCGTGTGGCGGATCATCGTGCCTGCGGCGTGGCGACAACGCGACACCCTCTTGCGCATCCACTTTGTCGGCGACGTCGCGCGGCTCTACGCCGGGGGCAAACTCGTGGCGGACAAATTCTACAGCGGTCAACCGTTTGACTTCGCACTCTGGCGCACTCCGCCGGACCAACGCGACACCCTCGAACTGCGCGTGATGCCACTCCACCCTCAGTCGGCAACGCGACTTCCATCTGCCATGCGCCCCCTGCCTCAGCTTTCTGAGCCAGGTGCCGAGGCAAAACGAATCCAAGGTCTGGAACGACGGCAATTGCAGCTCGATATTCGTGGCAGCACTTCGGACCTCACACAGTGACCTAACGGAGCCCTATGATGACAAGTTGCAGATTAACGGGTCCAGCGTTCCTCCTGGGTTTGCTCTGCCTTCCGTTGCCAGCTCAGCAGGTCCACCCGCCCTACCCGGATGTCAAAGAGATGATCCGCGAACCGTTCGACAATTTTCTCGACGGAACCATTGCCTGCGGCTGGGAAGCGCTGCGCCATCGGATGCGCGGCAATATCTACCAGAGTAACCCAGGCCGGCTCGAGGCACCGAGGCTGACCCAATTCGAACGGCTCGTGGTCGGCAACCCGGAGGACGTGGCAACAGTGAATCGGGAGATTGTCGAGTATTGCCGGCAGAAGCAGGCCGAGATCGAGGCGGCTTGGAACGATCCGAAGCGACGGCATCCCGCCAAGGAGGTTTGCCAATATCAGACCGAGCTGATTCCGCTGGCCATCCTAACATTAAGGATTGGTGAACGCCTCACGCCGGAGGCGCATCAGGCTATCAAGAGCATCCTTACGGCTTTCCATCCCGTAACCGCCGACGTCGAGCCGACCCTGTGGATGCACGGGCCCGGTTACAATGGCGCGAATGCCCACGACTACCTGAGTTTCCTGGCGTTGACCTGGGCTGTCACCGGCAACCCCGACGTTCGGGACGCCGCTTACTGGGGGCTGCGCGGCGAACTCGAACACCTGAACCTGAGCGGCGACATCTCGGAGTTCAATGTGCTGGAAGCGCATTGGTGCGGCTCGAATGGTTACGATGCGATGAAGGCCTTTGTGCGCGATCCCGAACTGGCACGGATGGCCCGCCTGATCGCCGAACGCCTTTGGTTGAACCGCTTCCTGATGTGGTCGCCCGTGGTGGAACGGATCACCGGACCAGGCAGCCGCATGGCCCCAGGAGCCTGGCTGGGCACGAGCGGCGATCGCCTCCAGTTCGCCACCGGCGTCGCGAAACCAATTTGGCTCAACGAGTTCTTCGACTGGGGGGTCTGGCAACTGCGTGCTACTGGCGGACGCTGGCCGTTGGATGACGTGCAAGGCATGGTGCCCGACCTGCCCGCCTATCTGCAGGATGTGGCCTGGCGCAAGCAGTTCCCGAACGAACTTCGTTGCTCGGTGCAGCTTATCCCATGGATGAATCGTTATCCGAAGCTGCCGGGCGTGTCGGATGCGCGGCCCGATCCCGTGCTCGGCGAAATGGTCAACTACCAGACCGCTCAATACGCGTTGGGCTCCATCAACCATCCTTACGAGGCATCCGGCTGCATGGTTTACGCATCCGCCTGGTGGAATGACAGCCGGGCCCAGGCCGATGCGCCGCTCGGCAGCCCCATACGCTTCGCCGCGCTTTACCCGCACTATGTGTTCAACGGTGCCGCATTCATGGACCGCACAGAGCTCTACTTCGAGAACCGTCCCAACCAGCCACTCCAGGATGAATGGACGAAATTGCCCGGCCCGTGGATGCGGGAGTTCAGCGAGCGGGGCCGTGCCGGCGTCCTCCAACACAAGAACACGCTGCTCTACACCTATTCCGGGCGCAATCGCGGTCACAACGATATCCGCCCCGTCGCCGATAAACTCCATCGCGTGTCGGCGGGCATGTTCCTTTTCCGCTGGCAGCCGGGGCTGGAGGGTCTCTTTGTCAACCGCGAGCCGGTCAGGCGCCTTCCGCTGGAACTCAAGCCCGGCGACTGGTGGTTCATTCAAGATGGCGACACGTATGCAGGTGTTCGACCGCTCGAAGCCACGCACCTGCGCGGCCCCTGCAAGACCACCCTCGAGGAAAGGACCCGGCAGGTCGTGTTGTATCAGGACAACTACGTGGGTGAGTCCATCAACGGCATTGCCGACGAGGAATGGGTGAAAGCTCGCAGCGGGTTTGTGGTGGAACTCGGCGATGCTGCGGAGTTCGGCTCATTCGAGCGGTTCCGAGACCTCATGCTCAAGGCGAAGGTGAAAGAGTCGGCCGACGGGTTCATCCGTCACATTCAATACCGGAGGCCGGGCCGACAGCTCGAAATGAAGTGGCACTGCTACAAGGAAGATTACCTCCTGCGCCGGATCGACGGCCGGAATCACTCCACCGTGCGGCACCTTCAGTCGCCTGAGTTCGCCGTTGGCGAAAGCGGATTGCGTACGCACGACGCGCGCCTGAAGACCAAAACTGGCGAAACGGTTTGGCTGCTTTCCGCCGCCTCATCCCGGACGTATGTCGCCTATCAACCGCATCCGCACGGCCAGCTTCCGCTCTTATTGCACACGCCGATCGCCCGGATTGAAAGCGATCGATTCCCTTTCGGAAAGCTGGTGACACGTCTGACTGACGATGGCATTCTGGCACTGGAGATTGACGCGAGTTTCCGCCCCTTCTGGAGCAGCGTGCATTGGCGCGCGAACGTCTGGCAGGACCTCGGCACGCACCCTAGCGATATTCTTGTCCATACCGATGCACCGAAGGTCACGGCGGTGATCAACGGCGACGAGATGCCTGTGGTGTGCGAGAGGCGTGATGGCCAGGTCGTATGGGTGCTCGATCCCTATGCGCGACTGCCGCGCGTGCGGGACCGCATTGGCAGCAACCGGCCAACCAATCTCCTCCCGGGACAATGAAGCGGTGACCAGCGTGAACCGTTGACGCCTTCGACATCAGTGCTGCTCCTTGAGTTTTTGGAGCACGGGGCCGGTGTTCTCCATCTGCTTCAGCAGAATCTGGATGGCGAATCGTGAACGGAAGGCCACTCCCGTGCCTGTCAAGCACCAATAAGACCAACCCGGGCACCGGCCATATGCCCTTGAGTGCCATACAGTTACGTCCCCGCGGCTCCACGCTGGGATTTTTGCGGCCTTCAGCCGCTACAATGCCTTTCGAATCGGCGTCGGTCGCTCTATGAAGCATTGGAGGAGGCACCATGGTTGACCCAGTTGATGGAGATGGCCGAGCAGAGGCACCTGGAGCGGACGCTCAAGCAACTGGAGCGTCAGGACCTCCTGATCCTGGATGAACCGGGATACGTGCCGTTCTCGGGGACGGCCGCGGAATTACTCTTCGAGGTCATCAGCCGAGCCTATGAGCGGTTGAGCCTGATCGTAACGACGGACCTTCCGTTCGAGTCCTGGGGGGAGATCTTTGGCTGTGACCGACCACACCGGAACGCCGCTACATCTGAAAACAGCCCGCTTCCTTGAGGGTGTTCAGAGCAAGCTCACTCCACGCGGAATTGTCGTGTTCAATCTGTCGAGTAGGCGTACTATAGCTCTCTCACGTAGGCATGCTTTTTATTCTCTGTTGCTCCTCGCTTTCGCCGGAGGAGTGCCACAATATTCTGCCCTATGAAAGAGTATCAACGCCCCTCACAGAACCGGA
>JAFGCA010000214.1 GCA_016932895.1 Sedimentisphaerales bacterium
CTGCAATTCGGACTCCAGCATCATCCCAACGTCGAACTGGTAGCGGTCAGTGATTTGTTCCCGGACCGCTGCGCCGAAATGGCTCGAAGGGCGAAATGTTCCAAGACGTATCCGTCGTTAGAGGAGATGGTCAAGGATGATACAATCGAGGCCATCTTTTGCGCCACGGACGCTCCGGCCCACGCCAGGCACGCGATCCTTTGTATGGAGCATGGCAAGCACGTGGCCACGGCGGTTCCCGCCTTCCGCGGAGATATCGAGGACGCCGAAAGGCTCCTCGAATGCTGTAAGAAGAACAAGGGACTGGCTTACGCCATGTTCGAAACATCGTGTTTTCATGACGATCTCTTCGCCATGGAGAAACTCTATGCCGCCGGCGTGTTCGGCCGCATCGTCTATTCCGAGGGGGAATATTGTCATCCTCATTCCATAGGGGCACCCGCGCTGGGCTCCTACAAGGACTGGCGCAAAAAAGGCTGTCCGATGTGGTACCCGACCCATGCAACCGCTTACTATGTCGGCGTGACGCATAAACCGCTGCTCGATGTCTCCTGCCAGGGGACTCCTCTATTCGACAAAGACAAGCGCATTCCCAACGCCATCGGGAACACATTCAGGTCGGAGGTCGGTCTGTTCCGGACCGCGGAAGGAGGGCTATCCCGGATGATCATATGCGGCTCACAGGGTGAGTACCTCGAAGCGGGGCGAATCCGAGGCGAATACGGCGGATTCAACAAGACCTTTACCGGCGACAGGACCGGCAGCAAGCGCTACCATGAGGCTATCAAGGGCGGCCTGCAGATCAAGAAGTACGCCTTGCCGCCGGGAGTTGAACCGGGCGGACACGGCGGCTCTCACGGCTACCTGGGTGATGACTTCATCGACGCCATCCTGCGCGGTCGCAAACCGAGAGTCGATGTCATCGATGCGCTGAATATGACAGTGCCCGGCTATTATGCGCACCTGTCCTCAATGAAGGATGGTGAAACGATGAAGATTCCGCAGTATTCACTATAGGGAAGATCGATGCACCGAAAGTACTCTCAGCAACTTTCCGTTATCTACGCCGTGGCGTTGGCTCTATGGGCTATTCCACTGCGGCCGAGCCTCCCGGTCTGCATGGGCAATGCACCTCCACGCATCAGTGACGGATGGGTCGCCACCGATGCCCTGGGGCGGAAGCTGCCGGACCATGCGGAGGTGGGTGATCCGCGACCGGACCGGACCGTGGCGATGTTCTACTGGACCTGGCATGTCGGCGGTAAGACGGACCTCGGGCCGGCAAATGCCAACGAGATCGTCACTCGCCATTCGGACGCCGTCAACGACTACAATCATCCCGCCTGGGAGGAGATCGGTCGCATCGTCGGTCACCACTGGAACGAGCCGCTGTTCGGCTACTATCGCGGCACCGACCCGTGGGTTTATCGCAAGCACGCCGAGATGCTGGCGGACGCCGGAGTGGACGTCGTGGTCTTCGACTGCACAAACGGAACGTTCACCTGGAAGGAAGCGTACGATGTGCTCGGGGAGAGCTGGCTGGCCGCTCGACGCGATGGGGTACGGACGCCCCAATTCGCGTTTTTATGCCCGTTTGCCCCACACGACGATAGCCGGATCAACATCACGAAGATCTACGAAGACGTCTACGAGCCGGGGCGTTTCAAGGACCTGTGGTTCTACTGGAAAGGCAAGCCGCTGCTGATGGGCTATCCAGACAACCTGCCCGAGCCGATCCGATCGTTCTTCACGTTCCGGCCCGGACAGCCCGATTATCGCAAGGGACCTTCGCGACCCAACCACTGGGGCTGGTTGGAGGTCTGTCCGCAGCATGGCTACGTCGAGCTCGCGCCGGGAGGGTTCGAGCAGGTGACGGTAGGCGTGTCGCAAAATGCGACCGATGTGCTGGCGCCGGCAGCGATGAATGACCCGAGGGGCTCCTACGGACGCGGCTACACGAAGGCCCACGGTTTCAACCACGATCCGCAGGCCGTCGCTCGCGGCCTGAATTTCCAGGAGCAGTGGACCTATGCCCTGAAGATGGATCCCGAGTTGATCTTCGTGACCGGGTGGAACGAGTGGATCGCGGGTCGCTACAAGAGTTGGCAAGGCACCGAGAACGCCTTCCCGGACCAGTTCAACAACGAGTACAGTCGCGACATCGAGCCGATGAAGGGCGGCTTCTCCGACAACTACTACTATCAGCTCGTCGCAAACATCCGCCGATACAAGGGCCTCAAGGCGCCCGCCGCAACATCGCCACCAGTCGCCATCGAGATCGACGGCAAGTTCGAGGAGTGGACACAGGTGCGGCCTGAGTTTCTTCACTACAAAGGCAGCACGATGCACCGCAACCACCGTGGCTACGGTAAAACATTCTATGAGAACAGCTCCGGGCGGAACGATTTCGTCACCGCCAAGGTGGCGCGTGATGCGGAAAACGTCTACTTCTACATCGAGACCGCCGACCCGATTACGGAGCCTGCCGGGCCCGGCTGGATGACGCTGCTGATCGATATCGACCGCGACAAGAGCACCGGATGGCAGGGTTACGATTACGCGGTGAGCCGCCGGATGTCCACAGGGCATGAGATGATGCTGGAGCGAAGCCAGGGGGAATGGAGTTGGTCCGAGGTCGGCAAAGTCGGATTCCGCATCGAGGGCAACCGGATGGAGCTGCGCGTCCCGAGAACGCTCCTGGACGTCGCATCGAACAGCCCGCTGGACTTTGAATTCAAGTGGACCGACAACGTGCTTGCCTCAGGCGACGTCCTGGACTTGTACCTCTACGGCGACGTCGCGCCCGGCGGCCGCTTCAATTATCGCTATCATGCGCCATAACGGATATGGCGTCCGGTACAAATCCTGCCCGTTGCTCTTGCCCATCTGTCGTCACTCGGTCGGCGCAGGAAGTAACGCTACGTTGAGTCTGAAATAGACCCCTCTTTCGCCGGCCAAATCTATACAACGACCCTACAACCCGAAATCCCGTTATCTGCCAATCCCGAAGAAATGCCCGCTCCATAAGTACTTGAATAGAAAGGACTTTGGCGAGGCCGCGGGTTGTAGAACTTCTTCAATGGCCTTGCTCACGCTCCTCGATTTGGGTGTTGAAGTTGACCAGTCAAGAGCGGCGTAGCATATGCGCCGTGTGAGTGCAGATTGGTGCTTGGAAGGCCCCGTTGTTGGAAAGACAAGAAGGCCGAGCAGGCTGCGGCGGATGAGAATCGGCGCCGGATTCGCGGCCAACGCGGCAAGACCCTTTTGCGAAAGCGGGAAGAACTGCGGGAGCACCCGTTCGCGCATTGCTATGAAACCGGCGGCACGCGCCGCACTCATTTGAAGAGACACGCGCGTATCCTCAAGCACCCCCTGATTCAGCTTTAATTGGACGGACCGACAACCCGAATTGACGCCTGGGCCTACAATGCCCGCTGATAGGAGTCCCGGTGAGGGCCGGATCCTTCGGTTTCACCCCAGGATGACGGCGCCGCAGCCGTCCACGGCCTCTTGTCAATCCGCCTACATCTTCCGGAGATGGTCGCGGTTTTCGTAGACCTTTTCGATAGCGTCGGCGACGTCGGCCATGTCGTCGCGGGTCCCGAGCAACGGGCCGGAGGCCCAGAGCATGGCCATCTCCTCGCAGACCCGGTCGCAATTCGGACAGGCGCACTGCTCTCGGTACTGGCGGAGACGCTTACGGGAGTACATCCTCTTATAGACCTTCGAGTCCAGGATGTGGTCGATCCACGGCTCGCGGTGCAATCCCTGCTTGATGTACGGGCTCAGGCTTACCCCTTCGGCGGCGAGGG
Organism: Sedimentisphaerales bacterium; assembly: GCA_016932895.1. Next base: position 3,813 of record JAFGCA010000214.1, read on the forward strand.
CCTTAAGAAACGTCGCGCGGTCGACGCCGTTGAAGCGCTCCTTGTGATACGACATGGGATAGAGATACCACGAGCCGCTGTCGGTGCCCTCGTAGAGCTTCTGAGGCGTGAGCCCCGGGATGTCCTTCATGCGCGAGGTGAGGTAGGCGGCGTTCTCGTTGCGGCGTTTGAATCGCTCGATAACGCCGGGCAACTGGCCCAGCAGCACGGCCGCCTCGAATTCGTTCATCCGGTACTTCGGCCCGATCACTTCGGTCCGGCCGCGCCGCGAGGTCCCGTGGTTGTGTACGGTGTAGCACTGGTCCATCAGCGCTTCGTCGTTGCCGATGATGCCGCCGCCCTCGCCGCAAGCGATCGTCTTGCTCGACTGGAAACTGAAGCAACCGACGTCGCCGATCGTGCCAAGCTTACGGCCTCGATGCTCGGCCAGATGCGCCTGGCAGGCGTCCTCGATCACCTTGAGATCGTGCTTTTTGGCGATGGCCATAATGCGATCCACGTCGCACGGCTGGCCCATCATGTGCACGGGCATGATGGCCTTGGTGTTTTCGGTGATCTTGCGCTCCACGTCGTCGGGATCGAGCTGGTACGACTCGACGTCCAGGTCGGCCAGGACCGGCAGCGCCCGCGCCGACAGAATCGAGGCGGTGGTCCCCGGGTCGGTATAAGGGGACGTGATGACCTCGTCGCCCGGGCCGATGCCCAGAGCTTCGACGCAGGTGTGCAGGGCCTGGGTCCCGGAGCCGGTGAGCACACAGAAGTTCGTTCCCATCAGTTTGGCGTACTCTTTCTCGAACGTGGGGACCGTGCCGGACTTCGACTGGATGCGGCACCAGATCCGGCTCTTGGCGGTCTTCATCAGCGAGTCGATGACTTCGTCGTCCCAGTACGGCCAGCGGGGCCAGCTCTTGTTCTTGCGCACGGGGTCGCCGCCGAGGATGGCCAGCTTGCTCGCCTTGCCGGTCGCCCTTGCATAAGCAGGGATCGAACGCGCGGTAGCGGCCGCCAGAGAGCCCGCCGACGCGGCCGCGATGAATTGTCGTCTGGTCAGATCGTCGCTCGTCATACACAGCTCCTTTCAAACACAAAACATCCCCCGGCTGCCTGCCCTCATTTATACCCCAGCCATGGCGTCGAATGCAATCGCAATCGCCGCGCGTCTGCAACCCCGGTGGCAGTCTCAAGTCCGCAGGGCTTGGCGATGGTTGGAGACACAAGATGCTCGCTGGAGCCCCGAGAACAAACCGGCACAACGAGACAGAGGGAGGCACCATCGCGACCGTGCGGGCGCAGCTTGCGCTGGTTTTGGCAGCGCTGGGGGATTACAATACAGCGTCGACATTCGAAACAAGAAAGGGAACTGACATCATGAAACGACCTGCTCGGCCGCTGCTGCTCCTGACAATTCTCGTTTTCGGGTCCGTCCACCTCGGCGTCTGCTCCGTGGGTCGCGCCTCTTTGAAGGGTGGCTGCGCGACGGTGGAGATCACACCGCCGTTGGGTATCGTACTGATCGGGTCCAAGGGCCAGCCAAGTGACAGCGTGATGGACCCGCTCCACGCGCGAGCCATGGTCCTCGGCGACGGGCGGCGCACCATCGCCATCGTCTCGGCCGAACTGCTGTATACCCCTTTGGAAGAGATCACCGGCCCGGTGCGCGCGATCGTGACGGCCGAGACGGGAATTCCGCCGGAGAATGTGATGGTCTGCGCCGTGCACACCCATTCGGGACCGGAAGTCTTCACGAGATCGAAGGTGCCCAACGAGGGCCGACTGCCGGCCGAGCAGATCGACCGAACGTATCAGGAGGCGCTGGTGAAAAAGATGGCGAGCTGCGTGCGGGTCGCTCAGCGGCACATGCAGGCGGTTCGCATCGGCACGGCGGCCGGCCGGCTGCCCGAGATCGTCTACAACCGCAGGCCGCGAAACGAAAACGGGCGGGTGGAGATGGCCTTCACGCTGCCGCCGGAAGTCACGGCCACGCAACAGACGCAAACGGACGCCAACGGGCACGTGCACTCGGTCTTCACGCTGCCGCCGGAGCAGCCGGCCCGAACCTTCGGTCCCATCGATCCGAACGTCTATGTGCTGCGCATGGAGGACACCGCCGGTCGAATCGTCGGTTCGCTGGTCGATTTCGGATGCCATCCTGTCTGCGTCTATCCGTATGAGAGCACCGCCATCTCGGCCGATTATCCGGGGCACACGACCCGCGCGGTCGAGCGGGCCACCGGCGGGATCAGTCTCTTTGCGCTGGGCCTTGCAGGCAACGCCGTCCCCCTGACGCGCGGCGTCGAGCCCTGCGCGCAGATGGGCAAGAGGCTGGGCGCCGAGGCCGTTAAGCAACTCGGGCAAATCGCCGCTACCGACGATGTTACCTTGGACGCGCTTCGCAGGGAGGTCACCTTCCCGCTGGCCAAAAGCCCTGCGGCAGAAAGCGGTGGCAGTGACACTCCGGAAACCGTCACCACGGAACTCCAGGTCCTGAGGCTGGGGGACATCTACATCCTGGGCCTGCCCGGCGAGGTCCTCGTCGAAGTGGGGCTGGCGATCCACAGCAAAGCGGGCCTGAAGAACCTCCTGATCGTAACGCTGGCCAACGACGCCATCGGCTACGTCTGTCACCGCGCCGCCTACGAAGAAGGCGGCTACGAGCCCGGCTCGGGCACCAACCTGGCCCCCGGCGCCGGCGAGATCATGGTCGAGCAAGCCTTGGCCCTGCTCGCCGAAGCCCGGCAGGCGAGCGCTTCGCGCGCAGCAGCCGCCGAGGGCGGCCGCCCATGAGAAAGACGACTTTCTACGCCTTTTGTGTCTGCGCGCCGAACCGCGATCACACCAACTTGTCGCGGTTTTCGTAGATTTTCAGGATGGCGTCGGCGATGTCGTCCATGTCCGACTTCTCGGTGAGAAGCATGCGCTGGCTGAGCCAGACCGCTTCTTCGCAGAGCTGGTCGTTGCCGGGATAGTTGAGCTCCTGGCGGTAGCGGTCCAAACGCTTCTTCGGGAAACTTCGCTTGAAGTTCTTGGAGTTCAGGGCCGCTTCGATCAAGCCGTCGCGGTACTGGGGCCCGTACCCGCCGCTGCAAGGCACGCCTTCGGCGCTGAGGGCAGCCAGAAACTTCGAGCGCGGGGCGTTGTTGAAATGCTCCTTCTTATATCGGAACGGGTACAGGTGGTACGCGGCCTTGGTCGTGCCCTCGTAGAGTCTGCACGGCACGATGCCGGGGACGTCCTTGATTCGCGACGTCAGGTATTGGGCGTTCCGCCAGCGCCGCTCGGTGTCGGCTTCGAGGCGCTGGATCTGGTTGAGCAAGATTCCCGCCTGGTACTCGGTCATCCTGCGGTTGGTCCCGATGATCGGGTAGCCGCTGGTCGCCTTCACGCTGCCATAGGGCCGGCCGCAGTTGTGGAACGAGTGGACACGGTCCATCAGCTCCTCGTCATTGCCGACCACCGCGCCGCCCTCGCCGCAGGGCAGGTGCTTGGAATTCTGGAAGCTGAAGCACCCCAAATCGCCGACGGTCCCGCACTTCTTGCCCCGCCACTCGGCCAGCCACGCCTGGCACGCGTCCTCGATGACCACGAGATTGTGTTTCTTGGCAATCGCTTTGATCTTGTCCATGTTGGCCGGGATGCCGAGGATGTGCACCGGTATGATGGCCCGCGTACGCCGGGTGATGCGCTGCTCGATCGTGTCCGGATCGATCTGGAACGTCTCAGGATCGGTGTCGGCAAAGACCGGCAGCGCCGCCGAGCCAATGACGACGTTGTACGTCGCGATGAACGTATAGGGAGACACGATCACCTCGTCTCCGACGCCGACGTCCAGCACGTGCATGGCGGTCAGCAGTGCATTGGTGCCGTTCATCGTGCAGACGCAACGTTTGGCCCCCAGCAGTGCGGCGTATTTCTCCTCGAACTCCGAGACGGTATTGCCCTGGCCCCGGTACCAGTTGCCGCTGCGCAGGATCGAGAGGATGCGCTCTTCGGCCGACTTGTCCCAGATGGGCCACTCAGGCCAGGGTTTGGCCCGCACGGGCCGGCCGCCCTTCATAGCCAGCTTGCCGGCTCCGTTGCCGATATTGGCGTAGGCCGGCAGCGCCCCGGACGCCAGCGCCGCCAGCGTGCCCGCCGAAGCGGCGCCCACGAATTGTCGTCTGGTCATGGTTCTCTTGGTCATCTTGGTGCCCTTTCCTTTGACGAACGGGAGATGGGCCGGCCTCCACTACGCCAGCCTGTCCCGGTTCTCATAGACCTTCAAAATCGCATCGGCGATGTCGTCGATATCCGCCCGGGCCCCGAGCAGCATGTTCTGACTGAGCCAGACGGCCTCCCGGCAGAGCATGTCGTTGTCCGGGCAATGGTTCTGCCGGCGACATCGATCCAGCCGCTTCTTCGAATACATCCGTTGGAAATTGCGGGACGTCAGGGTCTTCTCGAAGAACGGGTCCTTGTTGATGGGCCCGTATCCCGAGGAGCAGGGAATGCCCTCGGCCCGCAGGGCGGCGATGAACTTGCTGCGCGTCACTCCTCCGAATCGCTCCGGATTGTATCGGAACGGATACAGATGATACGCCGCCCGCGTCACTCCGTCGTAGAGCTTGTGCGGGATGATCCCGGGGATGTCCTTGATCCGCGAGGTCAGGTAGGCCGCGTTTTCGTTGCGCCGCTGCGTCTGTTCTTCGAGCCGCTTCATCTGGGCCAGCAGGATCGCGGCCTGGAATTCCGTCATGCGGCACTTCGTCCCCAACTGCACGTACCCCCCCAGCGACAGCATCGTCTCGCCGTGGGGCCGGCCGAAGTTGTGGTACGAGTGACATCGGTCCATGATAGCATCGTCGTCGCCCACCACGGCGCCGCCCTCGCCACAGGTCAAATGCTTGGAGTTCTGGAAGCTGAAGCAGCCCAGGTCGCCCAGCGTGCCGCACTTCTTGCCCCGCCACTCGGCCAGCCAGGCCTGGCAGGCGTCCTCGACGACCAGCAGATTGTGCTTCTTCGCCACCGCGTTGATTTTGTCCATGTGGGCCGGCAGGCCGAGGATGTGGACCGGCAGAATCGCCTTGGTGTTCTCGGTGATCTTCTCCTCCATCTTGTCCGGGTTGATCTGAAACGTCTCGCGGTCGGTGTCTACCATGACCGGCAACGCGCCGGAGAGCAGAATGACGTCGATAGAGGCGATGAACGTGTAGGGAGTGACAAGTACCTCGTCCCCCACGCCGACGCCGAGCACGTGCAGCGCCGTCAGCAGGGCCGCCGTGCCGTTCGTGGTGGCCAGACACCGCCTGGCCCCCAGCAACGCGGCGTACTTCTTCTCGAACTCCGCCACGACCCCGGCCCGCGACCACACGCCGCTCCGCAAGACGGAGACGACCCGTTCCTCATCTGCCTCTTTGTCCCAGATCGGCCACCGGGGAAACGGCTTGGCCCGAACGGGCGTGCCGCCCAAAATCGCCGCTTTGCTCGCTTTGCCGGTCGTGTTGCCGTAGGCGGGCATCGCCCGCGAGACCACCGCCGCCAGCGAACCTGCGGACGCCGCCACAAATTGCCGGCGGGTCATTTGTTCCACGCTCATCTCTTGCCCTTTCGCTTGTCAAGAAAATCCCTGTCTTCTCGGCTTGTCGTTCCGCCGTCTCAGTTCCGTTTGGATACCTTCGTTTCGCGTTCCAGCTCGTGCACCGTCTTGACAATCCGCTGCTCCACCGACGGCGCGAACGGGCCCGGCAGAGGCGTGTACAGCATCGCGCCGCCGCCTTCGTAGCCCCCCTCCTTCAGGATGCGAACGGAGGGGACATAGCCGAAGACGTCGTTGGAATAGCCGGCGACCCAGACCCGCGGACCGGCCAGCTCGCGCTTGAAACGCAGGGAGTAATCGACCACCACCTCGCCGGCCAGCGCCACCATCGTCAGATCGCCGCCAAACTGGATGACCTGCACGAGGTAGGGATACGTGCGCGTGATGGCGCCCTTCTCTTTTATCTCATCAAGGAGACATTGGGCGTGCAGACGCACGTACCGATTGTCGGATTGGGCCTGCTGTTCGAGCACCTCCCTGCTGGGCGGCTCGGCGAAGTCCAGGGTCAGGTCCTTCAGCGCCGCTTTCAGCGGCCCCCGTATGGGCTGGGGCCGAACTACCAGAGCGGCCTCGACGGCGGTGGCCAGGGCCCGGCCGTGCTGGCGACAGAACTCCAGCGACCCGTCTCCGTGCCGCGGATAGGGGTTCTGGTCGGCGCCGCACCCGGCCATGAAAAGGGCCGTTGTCCCCGGATGCGCCTGCTCCACGTATTCCTGCGCGAAGCCGGCATAGTCCCCGCAATACTGATAGAAGCTCAGCGTGGTGCAGTGACAGGCGTATCCGAACAAGATCGCCCGCAGCGTCCCGTCCGGACCCTCGACCCGCAGGACGGGGACATCGTGATCGACCGGGCCGTCGGGGTTGGGACCGATGTGATAGCCCTTTCCGGGATTCGAACGGCGGTTCATGGCGAAGCCCGCGCGGGCGTGCGCATACGCCAGGCGGGCCGGCGATCGCTTCTCCAGCGCCTCACCGACCAGATCCACGATCTTCTGCTGCAACTGCGCGCTGTACGCGTTGGAATCCGCGATCTGTTCGGGCGTCAGGCCGTAGAGCGAATCTCCGTAGATCGAGTACCGCGTCTGGCGCAGCACCGGCCCGCTGTGCGTATGCGAGGAATTGATCAACAGGCTCTCCGGAGGGAGCTGAAACCGGCGGCCGACCTCCTCCTCCACCGCATCGCGGATCACACGGTCGATGCCGAGCAGGTCCAACGTCACGATAGCCAGCCGGGTACCCCCAGCGTCTTCCAGCACCAGGGCCTTGGCGTGCAAATCGTGGACCTTGCCCTCCGAGGGTTTCGTGCGGGCGGCATACCCGGCCATCCACATGGGCTTGTCCGGCGTGATGACGGTCGTGGCGATCCCGGCCTGCCATTTCGGAGAACCGTCCTCCGGTGCGGCCCGGGCCGGGGACAGGGCCGAGAGCCCGGCAAGGCCCATCAACAACAGGAAGCTCAACCAGACGTGGCGATACGGGATCCGCGTTCTGCAATCCGACGTGCGTACTTCTGTTCTACCCATAGGAGTCTCCTTCACACACGAACTGCGGTATGGTATCATACCGCGACGTTGCTGGCAACGGCAATGTTGCCGGGACGGGTTTCCCGGATCGGGCCACATGGTTGCGGCGACCGCGAGCACCTTGAGTTGGGCCGCTTCGTCGCAGACAAGGAGGTGAGAACGTGTTGGGCATCGAGCTGATCGACTGGGCCGTTATCGTCCTGTACCTCGTCGGCATCACCGCCATCGGGCTCTGGGCCATGAGGAAGGTGCGCAGCAGCACGAGCTTCTTCATCGGCGACCGCAAGTTCGGCAAGGTGATGATGGCCTTCTTCATGTTCGGTTCCGGGACACACTCGGACCAGGCCGTCAGCGTGGCGGCCAAGACCTACCGCTCCGGGGCTTCCGGGATCTGGTATCAGTGGCTCTGGCTCTTTGTCACGCCGTTCTTCTGGCTGATCGCGCCGTTCTTTCGGCGGATGCGGGCGGTGACTACGGGCGACTATTTCGAGTTTCGGTACGGAAGAAGCGTCAGCGGTCTGTATGCGGCGATGGGGATTTTGCCGCTGCTGGTCGCCATCGGCGTCATGTTGAAGGGCTCCGGGGCGATGGTCGAGGCGGTTTCGGGCGGCGCGATAAACGCGAACCTCGCGATTATCGCGATGACGGTTATGTTCGTCATTTACGGTATCGCCGGCGGGCTCAGCGCCGCCATCGCCACCAACTTCGTGCAGGGGCTCCTGACGATCGTCTTGTCCTTCCTGATCCTGCCGTTTGCGTTGAACAAAGTCGACGGCATGAGCGGCCTGCGGGAGTCGATATCCGACCCCCATATGCTTTCGCTGGTGTCCCCGGGAGAGATCACCCTGTTTTACATCATCGTGATCGCCTTCAACGCGCTTGTCGGCTGGGTGACCATGCCCGAGACGATGGCCAACTGCGCCGCGGGCAAGACCGAGATGGAAGGACGCGTCGGCGTCACCGTGGGGATCTTCGGCAAACGGATCTGCACGATTGCCTGGATGCTCACGGGCCTGTGCGCCGTGGTCATGTACGCCGAACTGACGGATCCCGACCTGGCGTACGGCAAGATGGCGCGAGACCTGCTACCCGGCATCGCTCCCGGGTTGATCGGGCTCTTCATCGCGTGCATGCTCGCTTCCGTCATGAGCACCTGTGATTCGCTGATGGTGGTGGCGTCCGCATTGTTCACGGAAAACCTCTATAAGAAATTCTTCGTCGCCGGCAAACCGGACAGACATTACACGCTCGTGGGCCGCATCGCGGCTGGCCTGGTCGTGGTCTTGGGCATCTTCGTCGCCTTTAATTTGGAAAGCGTTGTGAAAGGTCTGGAATTCTACTGGATGGTCTCGGCGCTCATGGGGATTGCGTTCTGGTGTGGGCTCTTCTGGCGTCGCGCGACAGCCGCCGCTGCCTGGGCCGCGACGTTGACCAGTCTGGCCATATTCATGTTCACGAGCGTGAACCCCCTGGGCATTCCGTGGGATTTCAATGCCCATTTCGCGGACAAGCTGCCGGGCTTCATGCTGTGGGAGGGGCAACTCTATCTGCCCTGGCAGATGATTCTCTATCTAAGCGCCGGCTTCGTGGTCCTGGTCGCAGTCAGCCTGTGCAGCCGGCCGGCGCCCGCCGAGAGGCTGGATCGGTTCTACGCGTGCCTTCGAACGCCCGTTGGGCCCGACGAACCGGAGACCGAGCCGTTGACCCTGCCGGCCGGCGTGGAGCCGGGCCCGCGCAACGTCCTGATCGACCATCCGGATTTCGAGATCCCCAGGCCCACCCTCCTCGGCATCGGCGGTTTCCTGGTCGCCTGGGCCGGGGTGGGGCTGTTGATTGGTGCGGTCTACTGGATCATTGGATAGAAGGGATTGGACATGGCAAGAAAGCTCCTGTTGACCGTATCGGGCCTGTGCCTGATCGCAGTGCTGTTGTCCTGTGCCAGAGACACCGCGAAGGAGACATCGGATTCCGCGCGCAAGGGCAAGGTCAGGCTCGTGGTGCTCAATCCGGGACACTACCACGCGGCGCTGGTGCAGAAGACGATGTACGACCGGGTCGATCCGGCCGTACGCGTGTATGCCCCCGACGGCCCGGAACTGCGCGAATACCTCGAACGCATTCGCGGCTTCAACGCGCGGCCCGAAAACCCCACGAGCTGGCGGGAGCACGTGTGCGTGGGCCCCGACTATCTCGAAGCGATGCGGGATGACAAGGCCGGCAACGTCGTCGTGATCTCCGGGAACAACCAGAAGAAGACCGAGTACATCATGGCCGCGATCGACGCCGGCCTGAATGTGTTTTCCGACAAGCCGATGTGCATCGACGCGGCCGGATTCGCCGTGCTGGAGCGGGCGTTCGCCGCCGCCGACGCCAGGGGCCTTCTGCTGTACGACATCATGACGGAGCGCTTCAACCGGCTCTGCATGTTGCAGAAGCGGCTCGTGCTCGATGAGGACGTTTTCGGCAAGCTGCAAAAGGGATCGGCCGCCGAGCCGGCGGTCGTGAAAGAGAGCGTCCACCATTTCTTCAAGTACATATCGGGCAAGCCGGTCAGGCGCCCCACCTGGTATTTCGACACGAACCAGCAGGGGGAAGGACTGGTGGATGTCACCACCCACCTGATCGATCTGGTGACGTGGACGTGCTTCCCGGAGCAGGTCATCGACTACCGTGATGACGTCACGGTTATCGGCGGGCGGCACTGGCCGACAATGATCGCGAAATCGCAGTACGCCAAGGTCACCGGCGCGGCGGACTTCCCCGACTTCCTGCAAGGCAAGCTCAACGACGACGGGGTCCTGCCCTATCTCTGCAACGGCGAGATCGTCTACGCCATGAAAGGCGTGCACGTGAAGCTGGCGGTGACCTGGGACTTCGAGGCGCCGTCCGGGGCGGGCGATACCCACCATTCGCTGTTTCGGGGGACTCGCTCGCACGTGATCATTCGCCAGGGCAGGAAACAGGACTATCGTCCGCAACTCTACGTCGAGCCGGCCCCCGGCGTCGAGGCGGCGCCGCTGCGCCGGGCGATGGAGAAGACCGTCGCGCGGCTTCAAGGCGAATACCCCGGCCTGGCGATCGAGCCGCAAGGGTCCGGCTGGCACGTCATCGTGCCGCAAGAGCTCCTCGTCGGCCACGAAGCGCACTTTCGCACGGTCATGGAAAAGTATCTCCAGTATCTGTCCGAGGGCAAACTCCCAGCGTGGGAGATCGCGTATATGACGTCCAAGTACTACATCACCACCACGGCCCTGGAAATGGCCCGGCGCGGGCCCGGCCTTTGACTTGCTCTCACAATTCACAGGGCGGTCGAACCACGGGTGGCAGCGTCAAGGCCGAAGGCC
>JAFGCA010000215.1 GCA_016932895.1 Sedimentisphaerales bacterium
CCGTGTAGCTTCGGCAAGCGTGCAAAACGTTTGCGATCCGGAATCGGCGGGCGGGGGAAGGCCCCGGTGAGGGTGCCGGGAAGGGCTGGCCGGGGAATTGCCGTCGGCTTCGGTACGGCGGTGAACGGCGAGTGCGTAGACGCGGAGAGGGGTGGACGATGCGGCAGGCGTGGCCGGGTCGCCGGCGATGGCCGCCAGGAACGCGGTTCCCGGCGCGGGGCGGGTTGCTCGCCGTCAGTCGCACGAAGGAGAACTCGCGCCCGACAACGCGCCATCGCAGGGCGGGCGACGGCCTCGATCAGGTTCGGATTCCATCGCCACCAACTGCGCCCGGTAGTTCCAGGGCATCCAGTTGCCGGGAGCAGCCCGCACTCGCTCGTGATTCCGCTGCAACTGGGTCAGGTAGTCGATCGGCGATGCGCCCGACGAGTAGCAGGTATGGACGAGACTCATGTACAAATCGCCCGCGTCAGCGCCTCGCTGGGTCTTGTAGAACAACGAGTTCTTCCGATGCCGAATGGCCATTTTCAAAATGCGTTCGCAGGCGTTGTTGTCCAGCGGAGCGCCGGGCACACGCAAGAAGAGCGTCAACTTCTCCCAGTGCTTCAGCAGGTAGGAAATCGCGCCTCCCAGCGATCCATTGGGCTCGACCAGCTTTTCGTCGAACTGCGCCTTCAGCCAGCGGTGCAGATCGTCCATCACGGGCTTGCTCTGTTCTTGGTGCAGCCTCAGCCGCTCGTCGGGCGAGAGATGTTGCTTTTTGGCCTCGGCATCCGTGTGGTATACCTTCTTCAAGGACTCCAGGACATACCTGACCTCGGCCGGAAACTCGTTGACCACATCGACGAAGTTCCGGCGTCCGTGGGCCAAGCAGTTGGCGAGGATCACGCGTAGATCCTCGGGCATGTTGCGCGAGAGGGCGTCACACATTTGAATGGGCAAAGGCAGTTCCTGCGCGCGAGATTGCAGCAGGGTGCGGAGGTTTTCTCCCGCGTGATGGGGACCGGTAAAGAACAAGACAATGTCGGGCCTCCCTTGGGCCACGGAGACAATGCCGGTCGTGAAAACGCCGCGCCGCTGGGGATCCTCTTCCAACAGCGGTTGGTGGCGTTTGGTCTTCTCCATCAGGTCCAGCACGCGCATCGTGGTATCGTCGTTGTGTATCAGGTCACCCTGCGACGCCAACCCGATCAGATGCTGATGGGCATCTCGCGGGCCTTTTTTCGCGGCATCACGGACTTGCTCCCACTGGTCGGACGCAGGAAAAGGAATGCCTGCCAACTGCTGCAATCGTTGGAGGCGGTTCCAAGGCATCCCTTCCCCATAACGCAGCGTGGCGACCGTCGCGGCCACGCTGGGGTCATACTTCTCCGCTGCTGCTTCCTCGGGCAGTTCGGCCGTGAAGATCTCGCCGCAGTCCCCGCAACGCAGCCGCTCAAGCTGATAGACTTGACCGGTGATCGGAGGTCGGCCCTTCAAACGCACCGCCGGCGACCAACGCGACTGGCGGTAGACCGTTCCGCTGGTGCAATGCGGACAGGCGTCACCCGGACGCAACGACGCGTGGGTCACCACCACTTTCGCGCAGCCGGTGTAATCGCTGGCTGGAATCCGCCCATGGTTGGGCCGCCGGCGCTGCGGAGTAGGACGGCCACTGGCCGGATTGCCGCCTTGCCCCTGGTCGTCGGCTGTTGAGGGAGGTTCCTGGTGGACTGGATGATCCCCTGAATTCTCCGCCGACGTGTCCGCGACCTGGCCGGAGGATTCGGCAGCGGAGGACAAGACGCTCGATGTCCGCTCGGTCGAATCGCCAAACACCATTCTCTGGAGTCGACGGATGCTGAGCTTCTTCTCGCGGAGCAGCCCCAGCAGGCGTGCATACCAATGCAGGAGGAGACGAAAAGGCTGGGCCATGTCCACGCCCATGACGGCTTCGATCTGGTCCAGCTTGGATTCCAGATCCGCTTCATCCAACTCGATGACTTTCGGATTCGGCTGCATGCCTTGGCTCCGGCATGACCTGTGCTCGGCATCCACCGAGCAATTCGCGGAAGGACTTGACCAGCGGTAACGCGAGCACCAGTTTCACCGGCCGGTTCGGCTTCATGGTCGGGCAACGATGCCCCCGCCCGAACGTCTGCCCCAGCACGATCCAGTTCGCCGCCCGGTAGCAGGTCCCCCGGTGCCGCATCGGATCCACAAAGGTCTCCAGAAAACACACGGGGTGCCCGTAGATGCGTTGCCAGTCGACTGGCAACAAGCGCGCCATTCGCCCCAACACATGCGATGCCAGATGCGGCACTTCGACCCACGGCGGTATAAGAAAACGGCTGTTGTACGCCAAAAGATGCCGGTTCCTCCGTTTCGCCTCGACCGACCAGCCGATGAATTCATCCCGGCAACTCAGGCCATGCGCCGCCGACGACCATGCCAACGCCGCCACCACGCGATCGCCAGCGTAGACCAAGTACTTCAACTGCTCACCCACCGGCTGAACGTAGCCCAACTCGTGGTGCCCAGCCAGCAAGGCATTGAACAACGGTTCCTCGCCAGTCCGTCGCACCTGCCGAAAGGAAAGCGGTTGGATCGCTCGAAGCGAAACACGTACCGGCGTGCGATCGATCGGCACGTCGGCGGCACGACGACGCCACTCGGGGCGATTGGTGTGCTGGATCCGCGGCGGTGGAAGCTCCAGGTGTCCGGCGCGGTGCAAGGCCAAAAGCAGCCCCCGGCAGACCCCATCTTTCAAGGCGCCGTTGCTCTGCCTCCAGTCCCAGGCCCGACAAACCTCCTGCGAAATCGCCCTCCGGCGCATCCCCGGATGCTCGGCGATCAACGTCCGCAGGAAGGCCACATCGGCGTCGCTGACGCTCCGGCCACGGTAGGTGAGAATGACGCTCATGCACGCCAGCCTACCGCAAGCCGCAATAGAACGCAAGAGCGCTTGCGAGAATTCTTTACTCACCCACGGCCACGGGTCGCCAGGTCGGAGCCCCGCCCGCCGCTTCGGGATTGCCGCCCGAGAGCAGCACGTGCAATTGATGCCCCTGGAGAAACCGCCCCGTGGTCATGTCGCCGGATGGCCACCAGCCAAAATGCCCCTGCGAAAGCCGCTTCTGGCAAAGCCAGAACCCCTGGCCATCATACGTCAATATCTTCACTGCCGTCGCCCTTCGGTTGCGGAAGACGAAGGCCCAGCCGTTCATCGGATCTCGCTGGAGTTGCTGGCGACAGATGGCCGCTAAACCATCGATTCCACGGCGAAAGTCGACTGGCTCGATCGCTACCAGGATCCGCATGGAAGGGGTGGTCTGGATCATCCCTCACCCTTTCCAAAGCATGCGGCCCAGCGAAACGGCCTGGGAGATGGCTTCCCCCTTCAAATGGATGCGCAGCTTGCTGCCATCCCCGTCTTCGGCCTCCAGAATACACTCCGGCACGGGAGTTGCCCCCAGCCAAGGAAACTCCACGAAACCGGGCGCCTTCTCCGAAGCCCGGTCTTGTCCGAGCGAGCGTAACTGCTCCTTCAGCCTTGTTGAGTTCAGCCGTAGCTTTCGTGCGGTGGCATGCACGCCATGAATCGAGGCCGCCTCTGCGGCCATCCGCCAGAGATGGTCGGGAATCCGTCGACTCCGCTTTCGACCTCGCCGCCATCGGTTGAAGCCGTGCTCTGCCTGTGCCAGTTGTCCCGCAGACGGGTGTCTCGTCTCCGCGTGCATCGGTCGCCCTCCTCCGGAAAGATTGAGACAGCAACCGACGAGTCTACACCAACCACTCCAACGGATTCATGCACGCTTGCCGAAAGTACACCGTGATTCACAACATGCCGAGCCATGCCTCCGACTGGCCGGATTGGCATCTGTTGCCCAACGAGGATGCCGCGTGGCTTGCGCACATCCGATTTGTTGGCCGCCCTCTGGAGCAGTTCCTCTGCGGAATTGGCCAAGGGCTCAACTCAGGCGTGGACGACGTTTTTCTGATGCGGGAGACAGGGCGGACGTTCAATCGCGTGGTCTTCGGCCGATCACGAGTTGATGGCAAGAAGTAGCCAAGAAAAGGAAGAAGCCCGCACCCAAGAGGCGGGCTTCTTCCAACGAATTGTTCCGAGAGAGAGGCGATACGCCGACCTCGGTCACCTGCTGCCCATGTTTCATGTGGAGCGAGCGGTGGAACCCGGTGTATCGGCCCTCTCGTCTGGCTGATCAGCCACTTGAACTCTACCACCGGCCCACAGGCATGGCAATGCCCCGAGTGGTCAGGCGAGGACGAAACTTGCTCTTCCCCAGGTGGGCATCGAGGGCTTTCCTAGAAGTAGCTCTGGATGTTGTAGACGCTCTCC
>JAFGCA010000216.1 GCA_016932895.1 Sedimentisphaerales bacterium
ATTCGTCAGGAGGCGATTGCAGAATACGCCGCCGCTCAGGGCCGCAACCTCCAGCCGACTGCGTTCTCGGGCCGCCTTGGCCAATACCAGCAGGCCCTCGGCGAGCGTGTTGTGGAATTTCGCGGAGATGACGGCGGGAGCGATTTCGCTGCGCACATCCTCAACCACGCCCCTGAGCATCCGATGGAGGTCCAACTGAAGCGGTTCGCTGCCGCCGGCGCGCAGATCGAACTCATAGCGGTCTGCGACGCCCGGTTTCGCCAGCGATTCCAGAGCCATCGGCAGTTGTGCGTCGAAGTGGTTGTAGTTTCCGAGGCCGAGCATCGCCGCGATAGCGTCGAAGACCCTGCCCAGACTGGAGGCGCTCACCACATTGAGACCTTTGTCGATTTGCTCGTCGATGAGCCGGAGCCTGCGGTCATCCGACTCAATCCGGTCGAGCAGCCACTTGAACTCGGCGAGACGGAATTCAGCCCCATACGCCTGCTTCAGGAGCCCCAGGAGAGGCCGGATTGCCTCTTTGCTGGCCCTGTCGCCGCCGGCCAGAGGATAGTAGGCCAGGTGCCCGAATCGCGTGAACTCGGTCAGCGATGCGATTATGCACTCGCATCCCCAGATGGCGCCGTCCGTGCCGTAGCCGGTCCCGTCGCACTCGATGCCGATTACCGGTCCGGTCCGTCCATGCTCCGCCAGGACGGAGGCAATGTGCGCCCAATGATGCTGGATCGGAATCACCCGCACGCCCGGGCGCGATCGGGCATACTGTGTGGAGAAATAGGCCGGATGCAGATCGCACGCGATGACACTGGGCTCGACCTCGAACAGCCCGGACAGGTGCCGGATCGAATTCACATAGTGGTGATAGACCTCCGCGTCCTCCAGGTCGCCGATGTGCTCGCTCAGGACAAGTTGGTTCTTCTTCACTATGCAGAATGTGTTCTTCATATCGGCGCCGGCCGCGAGGATCTCCTGCGGCGAATCCTCCTTCATGAGGATCGGCGTCGGCACGTACCCTCTCGCCCGGCGCAGCACGGCCCGTTCGCCCGCGACGAAGTACAAGATCGAGTCGTCCACCTGCCGGTAGATCTCCCGGTCGTGCAGGAGGAAGGCATCCGCCACATCGCCGAGTCGCTCCAACACCACCTCGTTTCGGCAGATCAGCGGCTCATCGGAGAGGTTCGCGCTGGTCATCACCAGCACACCCAGCCCTTCGGTGAACAGCAGATGGTGCAGCGGCGCGTAGCAGAGCATGAATCCGAAAGAATCGACGCCTTCCGCCACCGCCGGGGCAATACCACTGTGGGCGCGCTTTGGCAGCAGGACGATCGGGCTCTCCGGACTCCTCAGGGCTCGCTCGGCCGCGGGGTCTACGACCGCGTGCTTCCGCACCTCGTCGATTCCGCTTGCCATCATGGCGAAGGGCTTGAAGTCCCGGCGTTTTCGACGACGAAGTTCGAGAACCGCGTCATTGTTGAAGGCATCGCAGGCCAAGTGAAATCCACCGATCCCCTTGATCGCGACGATCTTCCCCGCCCGCAGCAGTCCGGCAGTCTCCGCGATGGCTTCATCGTTTCCGGTCCGCAGCGGATGGCCCGCGCGGTCGGCCAGCCACACTTTCGGCCCGCACTGCGCGCACGCCACCGGCTGGGCGTGGAACCGCCGGTCCTCGACATCGCGATACTGGCCCGCGCATCGCTCGCACATGTCGAAGGCAGACATCGTGGTGTTCGGCCGGTCGTAGGGAATCGTCTTGATGATCGAGTACCGCGGCCCGCAATGGGTGCAGTTGATGAACGGATAGCGGTACCGGAAATCCGCAGGATCGCGCAATTCGGCCAGGCAATCCTCGCAGGTGGCGATATCCGCGGTCACGCGCGACAGTGGCGCCCCGACCGACTCGCTCGCCCGGATGGCGAAACCGGTCTCCCCTTCGACCGGCTCGATATCGACGCGCAGGCACGAGTGAAGCTCCGCCATGGGTGGCTTGTCCGGGGCCCTCCGGAGCCGGCAAAGGAACTCATCGATGCCCTCCGGGTCCCCCTGCAGCTCGATCGTCACCCCCCGCGTGTCGTTGAGAACCGTCCCGGTCAGACCCAGTCCCCGCGCCAGCCGGTAGACGGCGGGTCGAAATCCGACGCCCTGGACGCGGCCTGTGATGTGAATTCTCTGCCTTGTGACCAATTTCGAGCCTTCCTGGCGCCTCCCTGAATCCTATTTACCTCGCGCAAAGCCAAAGGTTCGGCCGGACCGGGCCAAATCACAGCAGGCCAAGAGGATAAGGCCCGATTCACGCCCCTCCAAGAGAATTAGCGCGAAATTTCTCTTGCCACGTTCCGGCGGGCTATGGTAACATAGAATCCACTTATCGCCGGTTGCCCGATGACTGCCTTGGGAGCGACCAGCGACCCTGAACAACGGGGCCATAGCTCAGTTGGGAGAGCGCTTGCATGGCATGCAAGAGGTCGTGGGTTCGACTCCCATTGGCTCCATTTCCCCTCCGGCACGTTTGGGTATGTCAATCGGTCGGTGCTTTGCCCAGAGTGTGGAATCCCTGACCCGCGAAATGCCGGTCAAAGGCGAACGCCATATCCAAGCCAAGGCGACGCATGACCACAAAGCTGGCACAATCGACCAAGCTCAGATATCGGCTCTTGCTCTTCAAGAGCATTCGAACGGCCTCCTGGTGGGTCGGCTCATCGACCCAGTAGACCCTCACCATGGGCACAACGTCTTGCTGAAACACCCGCAGAGCCTTCGAGCCCAGCCTGCGCTGGATCAAGGCCGACGCCTCC
>JAFGCA010000217.1 GCA_016932895.1 Sedimentisphaerales bacterium
ACGTTCTCGGCGCGGAACCCGATGCTCCGCCGCCAGCGGTTTTCGAGACGCTGCTCGAATCCGACGTCGCCCCGCAGGCGCTTCTCGTCGTAGCTCTCGCGGTAACGTTGCCAGCTTCGACCGGTGAGGTCGAACTCGACCGGCTTGTCGCGCCAATAGGGGTCGGAGAAACTCACATAATACTGGCTGACGTGGGTGCCGGGCTCGAGAGTGACGCTGAGAGTCTGCCCGGCCCCGCGAAATGATTTCATGGAGAACAACTCGGCGAGGCTGTCGGGCCAGTCGCTGATGTCGAAGTTGCTCTGGCGAAAGACAAGCCGGCCGATGACGCCGCTGTCGGTGCTCATGCCGATGCCCGGGATGATGACGCCGCTCATGCCCTCCTCGATGTTCACCCGCGCGTCCTTGCGGTTGGGGTCGCCGTCGGGCGGGGTCACGGGCCGAATGAGAGTCTCCTGGGCGCTGGCGGCGCGTTGTACGTATTTCTCGAGAATGCCGCCGCCCTCCTTGGGCGCGAGCCTGGCGTTGTACAGTTCGCCCGGGGTGAACCCGTACTCGTCCAGCACGCGCCGGATCGTCTTGTCCCGCGTCGTCTCATTTCCGGTCACCTCGATTCGGCCGAGGCGAAACTGCCTGCCCTCGGTGACCTCGAATTCGAGTGTGACCTCATTGTCCTGCGTCTTCGACGTAAAACGCGGTACCTGTCGGACCTCGGCGTCCACGTAGCCCTGTTCGCGATAGAGCTGGACGACGGCCTTCGCGTCGCGGTCGGCCGTCGGCTTGAGATACGCCTGCCCCTCGCCGGTCTCGATCTTCTCGCGCAACTGATCGGTGGTGAAATGCGTGTTCCCCGTGAAACGGATCGCGCTGACGTGGTAGAGCGGGCCGTCCTCGATGAAGAACGTGATGCTCACCCCGCTTTTGTCTTCGGCGAACTCGGTCTCCTGCCTGATGGTGTAGTCGAGGTAGCCGTGATTGTAGTAGAACGTCCGAAGCCGATCCAGGTCCTCGTCGATGGCCCCCTCGGTGTAGTAGACCGGCCAGAGCAGCCACTTTTTCTGCTTCATCTTGATGACCTGCCTGAGCACGCCGGCGCCGAACGCCTCGTTGCCGACAAAGTCGATGGACTCGATCTGCACGCGCGGGCCTTCGTCGATCGTGTAGAACAGATGCCCGTCGGCCAGGCGCTCCCTGTCGAGCGAGACCTGGACGAAGGGAAAGCCGATCTTGCGGTAGACCTCGGCGATGGTCAGCCGGCCTCCCTCGGCCAGATACGGGTCCAACGGGTCGCCCAGCTCGAATCCCAGCCGCTCCCGCAGCACGTGGCCCTTGAACTTGTGATTGCCTGTAAACTCGATGGACTTGATGATCGCATTCGATGGATGATGGACGATGGATGATGGATGATTGGGGTCGCCCGCCTCAGCCGCCATACACGGAGCCAGACCGCCCGAGAGACCCAGCACAATGAGAATGAGAACAGCATCCTGCCTATTCATTATGAATCATCCATTATCCACAATCAATTGTCAATCAGAAGGGAACCGCTCCCTGGTCGATCTGCGCCAGGTTCTCGAATCGCGTGCACTTTTCCCGGAACGCCAGCTTCACGACATCCGTGGGGCCGTTTCGCTGCTTGGCGATAATCACCTCGGCTGTGTTGTCCGCCTGGTAGTCCGGCTCGCCGCGATGATAGTAATCCTCACGGTGCAGCAACATCACCACGTCCGCGTCCTGCTCGATCGAGCCGCTCTCCCTCAGGTCGCTCATGCGGGGCCGGTGGCCTTCGCGGCCTTCGGGCGAGCGGTTGAGCTGGCTGAGCACGATCACTGGGACGTTGAGCTCTCGCGCCAGCGACTTCATGTACCGCGAGATCGCGCTGATTTCCTGCTGGCGCGACTCGACCTTGCCCATGCCCATGCCCATCAACTGGAGATAATCCACCATGACGCAACGAATGTCGTGCATGGCCTTGAGCCGGCGGGCCTTGGCGCGCAGCTCCAGGGGCGTCAGGGCCGAGGTGTCGTCGATGAAGATCGGCGCCTCGGAGATGGTCCCGCAGGCCTCGACGAGCTTTTGATAGTGCTCCGTGCTGAGCATGCCCTTGCGGACGAGCTGCGAATCGACGCCGCTGTAGCTGCACAGAAACCGCTCGGCCAACTGCTGCCGGCCCATCTCCAGCGAAAAGACTGCCAGCGGGATTTTCTCGATGATCCCGACGTGCTCGGCGATGTTCAATGCGAAGGACGTTTTGCCCATGCTGGGCCTGCCGGCGATGATAATCATTTCGCCGCTCTGGAGGCCGCAGGTCAGGTCGTCCAGCTCGTAATAGCCGGTGGGCAGGCCGGTGACGTGCGTGCCCTCGCGTTTCTCGATGATCTCGTAGGCCCGCGTGACCAGGTCCTTGAGGGCGACGGCCGCGTTGGTGATGCGTTTGTCCGCCACGGCGAAGATCCGCCGCTCGGCCTCGTCGAGCTTGTCCCCGGCGTCGCCCGTCTCGTCGTAGGCCAGGTTCAGAATGTCCGTGGCCGCGGAGATCGTCTCGCGCAGGATCATCTTCTCCCGGACGATCTCGGCGTAATAGACGACGTTGGCCGACGACGGAACGGTCTCGATGACCTTCTGGAGGTATTCCCAGCCCCCGATGGCGTCCATGTTGTCGTGCCGCTGGAGCTCGTCACGGACGAGAAAGCCGTCGATGCCCTCGCCCCGGTTCTTCTCGAACAGGGCGATGACCGCGTCGAAAATCACCTGGTGCTCGGTGTGATAGAAGGCGTTGCGGTCGAGCAACTCGATCACATCGCCGATGCATCGCGGATCGACGATCATCGAGCCGAGGACGGCGGCCTCGGCGGCCAGCGACTGCGGCATGCTGCGCAGGACCGTTCCCAGGGGCGCTGGGCCGGCCTTTCCACGGGCCGAGCCATCCCCGTCGCGGGAAACGCTCGCCCTGCTCGACCCATTCGACTGGGCCGTGACCGTACCTGCCGCCTCGGCCGTTCTATTACGATTGCCTTTCGCTGCCACTACGATCGCCTATCCATATTGCCACTCAGAGGACGCGATGTGCGCCAAACACACGGCCATACCTCTTCTTCGGCCGAAATGAGGTGCGCGGCACAGTCCTCGGACCTTTTTTCGGTCTTTTTGAGGGCCCGCAAAGAAACAAGCCGGGCGGTTTCCTTCCACGGGCCCAGAGACAGCCGGTCATTCTACCGGCCCGCCCCTCCGCCGTCAAAGTCCAAACCCGTCCCGACGACGATTGCAGGCTGGCCGCGAAGGGCGAGAATTTCTCCAGCAAATCCGGATTTACCGAACCGGGGCCGGGAGGGCCCGTACGAGACATAAGTTTTCAGGGCCGATAGAGACGGGAGGGCCTTAAGACGGCTGTGAACGATGGAGGATGGGGGTAAACAGAACGGGCTTCTGGGAATCCGGTGATTATGAGATCGAGCGGCATAATAACCTGCAAAACCATACCCTTGGATCCGGCTTGCATTCCAAAGTGACACCATCCTTCTGAGACAGCCTGTCGCCGCGATACGCTCCGGCGGCAGTCACGAAGCCATCCACAGGGCCTCCAACCAAAAGGCCGCAGGCCACACACCCTGCGGCCTTTTATCGTTGGTCCCGCCCGAGCCGGACATCAGCTCTCAGCGCCTCTTCCTGTCATCCTGAGCGAAACGCTCTGAATGCACGTCACTGCTCCTTGAACAACCACGTGGACAGGTATCGCTCGCCCGTATCGGGGAGCACGGCGACGACGAGTTTTCCCCGGTGCTCGGGCCTGGCCGCCACCTGCAATGCCGCCCAGCACGCGGCGCCGCTGGAAATGCCGGCCAGAATGCCTTCAAGCTTCGCCAGCCGCCGGGCCGTCGCGCCGGCGTCCTGATCCCTGACCCGGATGACCTCGTCGATGATAGCTCGGTTGAGGACGCCGGGAACGAAGCCGGCGCCGATGCCCTGGATCTTGTGTGGGCCAGCCGGCCCGCCCGACAGCACGGGCGAAGTGTCCGGCTCGACGGCAATCGCCCGGAACTGCTTCTTGCGGCCCTTGAGGACCTCGGCGACGCCGGTGATCGTTCCGCCTGTGCCTACGCCGCTGACGAGGATATCGACCCGGCCGGCCGTGTCGCGCCAGATTTCTTCGGCCGTGGTGCGGCGGTGAACCTCGGGGTTGGCCGGGTTGGCAAATTGCTGAAGGACAACGGCGTGCGGCGTGCTTGCGGCAAGCTCCTCGGCCTTTGTGATCGCCCCTTTCATGCCCTCGGCTCCCGCTGTGAGCACCAACTCGGCGCCGAGGACCTGCAGCAGTTGCCTGCGTTCGACGCTCATGGTTTCCGGCATCGTGAGAATCAGCCGATATTTTCTGGCGGCCGCCACGAACGCCAGCGCGATGCCGGTGTTGCCGCTGGTCGGCTCGACGATCACCGAGTCCTTCTGCAGCACGCCGCGCCGCTCGGCGTCTTCGATCATCGCCAGCCCGATCCGGTCTTTCACGCTGGACAGCGGATTGAAGGACTCCAGCTTCACCAGCACGGTCGCCGCGGCGCCCCGGGCGATCTCATTCAGTTTTACCAGAGGCGTGTTGCCGATCGTCGCGGTGATGCTCTCAAAGATTCTGCTCATGGTATGCCCGCCTTTCATGCTTTGTCCAATGCCTGTTCGACATCGGAAAGGATGTCATCGATGTTCTCGATCCCCACGGAGAGCCGGACGAAATCGGGCGTCACTCCCGTGGCCGATTGCTCCTCTTCGGACAGTTGCTGGTGCGTCGTGCTGGCCGGATGGATCGCCAGCGTCTTGGCGTCGCCCACGTTGGCCAGGTGTGAGATCAGTTCGAGCGAGTCGATGAATCTCCGGCCCGCCTCCAGGCCGCCCTTGACTCCGAAGCCCAGGATGGCCCCGGCGCCCTTTTGCAGATACTTGCCGACCCGCTCCTTCTCGGGGCTCGAACCGAGTCCCGGATAGTTGACCCACGATACTTTCGAATGGCTCTCCAGGTATCGGGCCACGGCCAGGGCGTTCTCTGAGTGTCTGGGCATCCGCAAATGCAGTGTCTCAATGCCTTGCAGAAACAGAAACGCGTTGAACGGCGAAAGCGCCGGGCCCAGGTCGCGCAGGAGCGTCACTCGCGCCTTGACGATGTAAGCGATGTTGCCCAGAGGCTTGAGTGCCTCGACGAAATTGATTCCGTGATAGCTCGGATCGGGCGCTGCGATGAGCGGGAATTTTCCGGCCGTCCAATCGAACCGGCCGGAGTCGACGATCAGGCCGCCGATGGACGTGCCGTGCCCGCCGATGAACTTCGTGGCCGAGTACACGACGATATCGACGCCGAAATCGATCGGCCGCAGCAGATAGGGAGACACCGTGTTGTCGAGCACGAACGGGATGCCGTTGTCGTGCGCGACAGCAGCGATGCCCTCAAGGTCCGCGACGTCGAGCTTGGGATTGCCGACGGACTCCGCGTACACTGCTTTCGTCCGCGGCGTGATCGCCCTGCGGAACGCGTCGAGGTCGTTGGACTTGACGAACTTTACAGCAACACCCAGGCGAGGCAGCGTATAGTGGAAGAGATTGTACGTCCCGCCGTAGAGACTGTCCGCCGAGACGATTTCGTCGCCCGCCCGTGCGATATTGAGCAGGGCCAGCGTAATGGCCGACTGGCCGCTGGCCACCGCCAGGGCCCCCACCCCGCCATCCAGTGCGGCGATGCGCTTCTCCAGCACATCGGTGGTGGGATTCATCAAACGGGTGTAAATGTTGCCAAACTCGCGCAGACCGAAGAGAGCCGCCGCGTGCTCGGTGCTCTTGAACTGGTACGACGTGGTCTGGTAAATGGGGACGGCCCGAGAGCCCGTCGTCGGATCAGCTTCCTGTCCCCCATGAAGGGCCAGTGTTTCCACCGTTAGTCTCCGATCAATCTTGCTCATGGTGAATGCTCCTTTCCCTGCAGTGAACATTGCGTAGACTATCTGTTCTTATGCTCAGAATGCGTAGTGTCTGCTCAAGGCGACACCTTCTCCGAGGCCGACTCGGTCGAGGACGCGGGATCACCGGCATTGACGTAGGCGACGACCAGCGTCAGGTGCTTGTTCGCGAACCATGCGGAGTGGGCGTTCCAGTAGTCGGCATTCGTGAAATCGTGGGAATCCGCACCCTGTCGATACTCAAACCCGAGCGGGACGTTTTCCAGTGGGACCACGTCGATCTTCCCGAAGAGGGCTTCGTCCCGGTCGTCGAATCCAAGGACACCGAGCGTCCGGCCCCGCGTGGAGATGACGCCGCCGGACAGCAGGACCGGCCTGGGCAGTGTCTTGACGAGTTTCGTGACTGCCAGGTAGTAATCGACGCCCGAGTCATCCACCCCGTTCGGCACGTCGAAGGTCGTGTGCTTCCAGACCGCCCCCAGGGACACGGCCGGCACGGCCCCGCTCTCCGAGAGAACCAGCAGCTTCGCGCCAACATCGTTCTTGTATATGGTTTCGCCGCCCGATGGAGCAATGATCTCGCGCCCATAGGAGACTTCCACGCGATCGAACAACGTCTCGGCCCCGCCAAAGGTCGTCCAATCGATGTCCACGTCGCCGAGGTGCACGTGCCAGGCGCCAAATTGTGGCAGACCGAACAACTGATCCTTGCCCGCAGTGTCCCTCTTCTCTGTCTCCGTCGCCCCATTACCCGCCAGATAGGCCAGCGGGTTGAATGCTATACCCCCTACCCCCTTAAGGTTGTTCAGCGGCACACCCGCCCTCAATGCCGGTCCGCCAAACGACACGATCCAACCAATCAAGCTTACAGCCCAGAACTTCGCCATTGGAAATACCCTTCCACAACATGGTCCGGGCTTTCCAGTTGACTGGTTGAACCCTCGGAAACACTCGTTTGTCGATGTGCCCCCGGTCTTTCCGGTCGGCACGTATTCCTCCTGCCGCCGCTAAATGCCTTCTCCTTTCTGGAACCCCGGCGACTCGTCGAACCGTCTCTTCTCCGTGATGTCCATCTGCGTCACCCGCCCGTCGTGCACCTTGAGGGTGATCGTGCCATATTTCAGCCGCGCAACCGCCTTGCCAAGCTCCTCCAATACAGCTTGTGTCAGCGCGTCCCCAGGCCGGTATTCACTCCTCATCTGCAGTGTCCTCTATGACTCGACGGATCATCATTGAGACTATCTTCTCGATATCATATCGTTCCTATAGTCATACTATAGTATTTTTTTCCGGGGTCTGTGTCAATGGGAATTCTTGAAAAATGTGCAGCGGAGCGTGCGATGAAGTATAAGCAACGGTGGTATTGACGAAATGGCCCCGGTTCTGCTATCCTAAGCGCTTTTCTGGTAGCCTGTCCCTTCTGGTTCTTTGCTGAAAGACTTCTGAATGTTGAAGAGAACGCACAACTGCGGCGAGCTGCGGCTCGAAGACACCGGCAAGAAGATCATCTTGTCCGGGTGGGTCCAATCCTATCGCGATCACGGCAACCTGGTGTTCTTCGACCTGCGGGACCGGGAGG
>JAFGCA010000218.1 GCA_016932895.1 Sedimentisphaerales bacterium
ATACCGGCCGCCTCGAAACGCGAATCGGCGTTGATCGTGTGCAGCCTGAAGCCCTTGCCTAACTTGGGCTTGGGGACCTTGATCTCGCGGAGACGGACAATCACACCCCACGGCATACTGTTCTGCGTGATCTTGAGCATCAGGCGGTTTGCGCCTTTCTTCAACGTGACACGAACGCGATCGGGCTCGGGCATGATCGGCCGCGCTATGTTGTTGGCATGGACCACCTGCCCGTTGAGCCAGGCCTTGACGCCGTCGTCGCTGTAGATCTCCAGCATCGCGGTCCTGGACTCATCCGCCTCGAACTGCGTCCGCAGGTACGCCACGCGCTGATCGCCGCCGAACTCCGCCAGCAGGTCCACATACGCCGGGTGGTTGCCCTCCGGCCTGACGGCGATGGCCTTCCATTCGACGTCCGCGTCCGCTTTCTCCGGCGCGAAGGGGATATCGAACAACTGTGCGTGGTTCTTCCCCTGCTGCATGTACGGCCCGGCCACCTGCCACCGTCTCAGGTAGCTCTGAACGGACGCGACCTCCAGCAACAAGGCCTCGGCCTGCTCTTTGCGTTCGGCACTCACCGGGGCCGCAGCGACCTTCTTCATCGCCGTGGCCACCGCTTTGGGCTCGGTGCCGGAGATGGCCTTCGCGATCTGCAGCGTCGCCTGGGCCGCCTCGGCCCGCAGCGACGCATCCGAAACCTGTTCGCAGGCCAGCCTCATGGCCGCCGCCGTCTGGACCTTTGCCAGGGCCGCCAGGGCCGTGCGCTTCTCGTCGGCGCGTTCGGCCGCCTGCATGGCCTGATTCAATTGCCGGACTTTGCTGTCGGCCGGGGAACCACCCTGGTCAATCAGGCGAACCGCCGCGCGCAACGCCAGGACGCGATGAACCTGCTTGTCCGACGTCTTCGCTACCTCCAGCAGATCCGGCACGAACGAATCATCCGAGCTGGCCGTCAACAGGGCCCGCAACGCATCCTCGCGAAGCCCGCTGTCGTCGCCCTGTCGCAGCGCCCGTCGCAGCGCGGGACGGCCCACCGCCGAGCCCAATTGCCCCAGCGTGCCGAATAGTGCCGCTCGTTTCGGCCCCTCGGTATTGGGCAACCGTTGCAGCACAAGCTCGGCCGCCCGATCCTCTGCCGAGACCCGCCGCGCCGTGGCGACCAGGGCCTTGGCGACATCGTCGGCCCGCCCGCCCGTTTTCTGCGCAGCCAGCAGCGTCACGAGATCGGGAATCTGCGCGGCGCCGGCCAGGTCCGCCAATGCCTTCAGCGCCGCGGCCCGCACCTGCGGAGCACGGCTCTCGGCCTGCTTCAGCAGCGATCGGCCGGCGGCATCGATCGTCACGCCGCGTGCGTGCAGCGCCTCGATCGCTTCGACCTGAAGGGCCGGATCGGACGAACGGACCAGGGACAGAATCTCTCGGTCAACGTCGTCGCCGGGCAAACGAGTCAAGCTTCGCCGCGCGGCAACCTGTTCGGCTTCCGTGCCCGAGGCCGCGCGCTCGGCCAGAATCGCTGCGAGCTGCGCGTCACCCACGCTACCGGCGGCCTCCAGCGCGGCAACCCGCACGGCGCGATATTGACTCTTCAAGGCGGTGCGAACCAGGGACAGGGCCCCCTCTTCCTGCCGGACGCGCACGTCCAACACGGCCAGTTGCGCGTCCGCCCCCAACGTGTCCCAATGCTGCGCGCAGGCCTGAGTGACCTGCTCATCATTCAGCTCACGGATCAGCTTCAGAGCCGCTTGTCGCGCGGGGTGATCCGCCTCGCGCAGCGTCTCGACCATCAGTGTCTTGCGGCGGCTCGCGTCCGAGAGAACCAGGCCGCGCCAGGCGGCCACGCGAATCCGCAGCGGATATTTCTCTTCGAACAGCTCCCGGCAAATCCCGGCGGCGTCCGACGCATCCCCGGCGGCTTGAAGACCTTCGGCGCACTGGAGCAAGGCATCCAACACGACCGGCCGGACTTCAGACGGTGCGTCCGCAGCCGCAGCCCGCAGCGCCCCAGCAGCTCTACGGCCGCCGATTCTTCCCAGGGCCGAAGCGGATGCCGAAGCGATCACGACGTCCTTATCGGACAGCAGTGGCGTCAGGAGCGCAACGGCTTGCGGCTCGCCCCGCCAACCAAGCGAATCGATCAGGCCGGCCTTGATCGACCCGGAGCTTGCGCTTACGGCCTGACGCAGGGCTTGCCCCGCCTCCGGATACGGCATTCCCTCCAGCGCATTGCGTGCCGCGTGCGAGAGCCGTTCTTCGCCGAGCAAGGCCGCCAGCGCGGGTACGGACTCGTCGGTTCCGACGATTCGCAGCCGAAAGCAGGCGTCGCACTTTTGCGGAACGCCGGCGTCCGACTTCAGCAGCGCGATGAGATCTTGTTCCTCGTCGGCGCCGGCACTGCCGACAAGAAGCACCAGGAGGCACGCGAGTATGTGAAACAGATGATTCTTCTTCATTTGAATGCCCTCGTAATCCTCTTTTCTGGGGACAGTAGTCTGCACGGTACCGACTCAGATGCGCCACGGCGGGCGCTTGCTGTACGAAAGGAGGCGGTTGGCCTCGGCGTCACCGGCAAACGCGAGTTTGACGGGATCCCACTTGACGGACCGTTTCAGGGCCAGGGAAATCCCCCCGATGAGAATCGCATTCATCGTGTAGACGGCGGCTTCGGGATTGCAGATGGTCAACCGGCGCGACCGGATACAGTCGAGGAAATTGCCGGAATGGCTGTCGGCATGATAGACGCGGGAATCGTCCGGGCGCAGCGGCTGTTTGAGAATGGTCGCGGGGTAGGATACCAGGTTCGAGCGGTCCACCGCGATGCGTCCCTCGGTGCCGACGAAGCAGGCCCCGCCCTCAGGACCGACGGGTTCGCCCGGGCACCCGGCAGAGTGAACGACGACACCGTTGGAGTAGTGGTAATGGACGTTGCCGTTGTCGTACTCCACCTCGATCGGCGCCTGGGGATCGGGGTTGACCGTCCACTGGATGATATCGTAATGATGGGGACTCCAGTTCACGTCCCCGATGAACATGCCGGAAAGCGCATGTCCGGCCTCGCCTCCGAACGGTCGCCAGGGCAGCGGCCCGAGCCACATGTTCCAGTCGAATCCGTCGGGCACGGGCACAGTATGGTCGGACGTCCAGGGCGTCGGGAAAAACGCGCCCGGCAATCGGTAAGCGTAGACCTCTTTAAGCCGGCCGATGCGGCCGTTGCGGACCAGATCACAGGTGATACGGAACTTGCCTTCGTATTCCGAGCGCTGCTGCATACCGGCCTGGTAAATGCGATTGTATCGGTGGGCCGTCTCCCGCAGGATGCGACCTTCGCGCACGGTCACGGCGATCGGCTTCTCGCAGTACACATCCTTGCCGGACCGCAACGCCATCGTCGCCATGGGCGCCGCCCAATGGTACGGCACCGCCACCAGAACGGCATCGATGTCAGGCCGGGCCAGGACTTCTCGAAAGTCGTTATACGCCCGCACGCCGTTGTAGTCGGCCTGGCCGAATCTCTCGGCATAAATCTGGTTGCAACGTTTGTGGGCATGCTCGCGCCGCTCCCGCCGCACGTCGCACACAGCGAGAACCTGTACATCCTCGCGGGCCACGTAGCCGCCGGGAACGTAGGTCCAGGCCCCGCCCAGGAGATGTCCCGTGCCCTGACCGCCAAGCCCGATGAAGCCCATCCTGATCCGCTCGCTCGCCGGTGTCTTGCCTGCTCCGCCCAGGGCCGAACCGCTGATCACATACGGCAAGGCAACGGTGGACGCCGCCACCTTGAGAAACTCCCTTCGTGTCGCTCTTGTCTGATCGACCATAATTCACTCCATCATACGTACCATGATTGTCCCCGTCGGGGACCGAACGGTGCTATTGTAGCCTCGGATCCGCCCGAGATAAAGACACTACCACCGGCCCGAATCGACAAAGGGCGAGAGCGGAACACAGCGGTGCACTCGCACGCATTCGTACCCGTGCGCGAACCGCTCCACAAAACCGCCCTCGCCCTTACAGGACTCCGGAAAAGTCCTGTCGGTACTTTACGTCACCGTTCTGAACCAAACTCAGGTCCCGGGTCGGCACGATCACGACCCGGGATCGCGTTACTACTCGGCCACCGGTCGGCCGATGGCGATATCGTCGACGTAGACGAGGCCGGCGCCGCCGGCCGTCGGCGCGCTCTTGCTGCCGACGCCGATCACCATTTTCCTGACCCGGCTCAGGTCCACCCCGGTTAGATCGCTGTAGGGGATGATCCACTCGCGCCACGCAGAACGCAGGGCCATGGCCTCGTCGGCGTTCACGATCGTCGCGCCGCCGCCGGTACTGTCCTCGATCCTCACGTAGATCGGCTCGGCCACGTTGCCCACCGGCTGCTCGACGCCGATTTCGGCGATCTGCCACTGGCCGGTCACGTTGCCGGTCGTCGAGAGGTTGGAGAACTCGGCGGCCGTAACCGCATTGGCGTTGTGACTGGTAACCGCCAGACCGATCAGGACGTCAGAAGCCATCGAGACATCCACCGGCGCCGTGAACGTGACATCGGTCCAGGTGACGCCGTCGGCGGATTCCTGGGCGGTGAACACGTTGCCCGTCCGGGTCAGCTTCACCCAGCCCGAGGCGGCCACGACGTTCGTCGAGACCTGGCTCATCACGTTGCCGGTCTCGGGACGCTGCTGGAACGACATGCCATAATCCGGCGTCAGACAAACGAAGGCATGCTTGGAGCCCGGGTGCAGGCTCTCGCGGATCATCACGCCCGCCTTGGCCCAGCCGTCGGTGCGAACCATACTGTCGACGCGGACCACCATGGAGCCGTTTCCGCTGAGGTTCTTGTAGGCGTAGCGGAACTCATCGGCGGTATCCCAGATGTCGGTCCCGATGGCATTCATGATGATCTGACCGCCGGCGGTCTCGGCGAAACCGGAGGCGTTGCCTCGGATATGCAGCGCCAGGGTATCGGCCCCATTGGCCGTCCAGTTCTGCGCGGTCGCAAACTCGCGTTCGGTCTCGGAGTAGAACGGCGTCAGGCTGTTATCGTAAGACACCGGCATGGACTGTTGTCCGCCGTGCGCGATCACCATCTCCATGATATCACCGAGCGCCGGGTCGTACCCAACGATGGCGCCGGTACCGTTGCCCGCATAACCGTTGGGGAAGGAATCGTCCGGCGAAAAGCCCAGGCCATCGACCCACGTCTGGAACACGCGGTCGGGGGAATCGTTCGTATAGGCCTCGAAGTCATCGATCATCCGGTACTCCGTCGTCGTGAAGCTCCAGAGGTTCCCCTCGTAGGTCCCGGTCTCACCGACTTCGTCGACTCTCCAGTAGTAGGTCGTCCCGAACTCCATGGAGGCGGGCGTGTAGCTGGGCCCGGTACTCGTGGCGGGCGCGACGGTCCCCTGCGCCACCGCCTCGGCATCGCCGTCGAAGTACACGTCGTGCGACTGGGCCTCTCGGCCGGGCCGCCAGGTCAGATCGGTTGCCAGGCTGACGTCCGTGGCGCCATCGGCCGGCTCCGGCTGTCGGGCCTGCACAGGCACGTACAAGAACCGCAGTTCGCTCAGGCTGGCGGCCATGGGATTGCCCCAGGTGGCGTTGATGGTCAACCTGACGTGCCTGGCGGTGACGCCGCCGAAATCGACGACGGTGTTAGCGGCATACCCCGGCAGGCCGGTGCCCTTGGCGAATTCGGGCACGTTCTCCAACGCAACCCAGATCTCACCGTCCGTGGAGTACTCGATCGTGACGTCTTTGGCCCCGAAATTCATGTAGGTTTCGAGCTGGGAGTTGGCGTTCCATACCCACAGCTCGTCCAGCTTGTATTCCTTGTCGAAGGTATATTCGACCCAGGCCGGCACACCGGCGCTCATCCACATGTGAGTCATGTCATCGGAGTGCTGGTCGTCCGGATCGAGTCCCGAGCCGTCGATCGTCTTGATGGGGCCTGATGCGACGGACTGCTGGCTGGATGCCACGGCGGTGATGTATTCGATCGGATAGGCATAGGGTTCCGCGGTGAAACTCCAGGTGTCACCCTGGAAGATTGTGCCGTCGGGGGGCGCGTTGACTTCATCGATGCGCCAGTAATACGTCTGCCCGTATTCGAGAAGGCCGTCGGGATCATAGGTCGTGGCCGTCTGCCCCGGGCTGACGAGGACATCCCTCCCGTCGGTCGAACTGGCGTCGTTGACATCCTCGTAGACGGTCCCGAAGTACACGTCGCGCGTCGTCGCCGTCTCCACCGGCTCCCAGCTCAAGACCGCGTCCCGCGGGACGTCGGTGGCCTTATCTTCCGGGCTGGGATTGGAGGCCGTGTCTCCACCGAGTCCGGCCATGACGAGCGTAACCTCCTCCACGGACAGGGACCGGTTGTAGATGCAGACTTCGTCCATGTCACCCGAGAAGACCTCGGTGTTGCCGCTGTACCCGGCACCGCCGCCGGTGACACAGCCGATGCCCATATTGGATCCTTCGCCCGCCGCATAGAAGGAAAAGGCCCCGGAGGCCACTTCTTGCCCGTCGAGATACAGCCGGGCCGTGGTGCCGTCAAAGGTCGCCGCCACGTGCACCCAGGTCTGGACGAGTGGATTCAGAGTGTTGCCGGGCGAGACGATGGCCACCGATCCTGTTTCAAGGCGAAACGTACCGCCATTCTCCGGCCTGACTTGGAACTGGAACATCGTCGTATCGGGCCACAGATCTCTCTTGCCGATCAGGCCTTGGTACGTGCCGCCCCCGCCGGCCCACCTGATCCACAAGGCCAAAGAAAGCTGCCCCGTCCCCTCGGCCGGATTCCAGGTTCCCAGTTCGATCCTGGTGTCTGCCGTGCCGTCACAGTTGACGCCGCCGCGTAAGTATGCCGGCGAAATCCATGTCATGCCATTGTGAAGGGTCCCGTCGTGTCCTGCGCCCGACATGTCGTGAGCGACATCACCGGCCCCTTCATCAAGCGGGTAGTACCCCACCAGGCCGTCCTTAATACCGGCGTCCGTCACCCCTGCAGCCAGCCCCAGCACCAGAATAAGAAGGGCCATGCAAGTACGTTTCCGAGAATCATACACAGTTCTCGACATGATGCATCCTCCTTTACAAAGTGTTACGAGGGTCGTTCTCATGGTTGGTCCTCCTCGAAGAAAAAATACGGACAGCAGCCTCCAACGCTTGCTATGGCGTTATCCTTATCACGCTGACGACGGCAATCTCCATGCCGTTACTATCAGACAACCTATTCCACACGACGCTGTGACCCATTGCTCTATAGTCATCGACCGCACAGGCCGTCAGCACCAACCATCTTGCGTCCAAACGGCGCCCTTCTGCGATGACCTGTGACCGTCACACGGCAACGGAACCACCCACACGTTCCGGCCCAGCGTCACATCGAGCCCTCGGGCACCGGCACGTACCCCAGCTTGCCCCAGACGGCCTGTTGAACGCGGTGCAGGTCGGGATTGCCCGGTTGGAGGGGATTCGCCCCCGGCGTCAGCGTGCCGTACTCGATCGTCCGCCGGTCTCTCCATTTCCAATATTCACTGTGACCGTCGGCAAAGGAAAAGGCCGTCCCGCCGCCATGCCGCACGGGGGGCGGGTCCTTGTGGCGATTATCGCCCGCCAGGATACCGGCCTGGGCGACCGTGGAGCCCCACCACGATTCCCGGTCGTACGGGACGCTCCAACTGGCGAACGTTACCCAGCCCTCGTCAAGGAACACGACCCGCTCGCCGCCCCGGGGAATCTGCATCCTTTTCTTGATGTGCGGACCGTTGCTGGGCCACCCGTTCATCGAATCTACGACGGCATAGGTTCGCATCTCGCCGCGCAGCCCGCTGGGACACTGGTAGAGCTTGGCCGTCTCGCAGTACGGAAACAGGGCCCCGTCCTCGATCGCTTCGATCTGGTCCGCTTCGGTCGTGGCGTCCGAGTAGCCGGCCCAGTGGACCCAGCCGTCTTCATCGGCCGGAATCGGGGACTCGCCCCCCGCGCCGGTGCAGCCGTGAACGATCTTGTCGTCGTTGCCGTCAGCATAGAGAATCCACGCTACCGTCAGTTGCTTGAGATTGCTCAGACAGGCGGCACGCTGACCCTGTTCGCGGGCTCGGTGCAGCGAGGGGAGCAAAATGGCCATCAAAACCGCAATGACCGCGATGACCACCAATAGTTCGATCAGAGTAAATCCCTTGTCCCGGTGCATGGCTCCACCTATTCAATTCGACCTACTGATCTCACCTCAATACCGCGCGCAACGCACGTCGCGTTCGACGGAACGTTACGCTCTCACAATTACCATGATAGAGAAAATCGGCAACATATCCTTGCATGAATCCACCTTCTTTGTGTACAATTTCACCATGGCCAACAGGGCCATAATAGAGTCGCTTTCAAGGTCCGTGTCGAATATGCCCGATTTAGACTTCAGATCTCGACTGCTGCAACGGTTGAAGGCCACTTCCGATCTGTTCCGGCTGTTCGACTCTCTGCATCACGTCTGCTTCTTCGCCAAGGACCGCAAGGGCAAATTCATCATGGGCAATCACGCTTTTCTGGAAAAACTGGGTTTGGACAGGGAGGAAGACCTGATCGGCAAAGACGACTTTGCGTTCTTCCCTCCGCGTCTGGTGGAACTGTTTTTGCGCGACGATCAATGGGTGATGAAAACGCGCCAGCCGCTGGTGGATCGCGTGGAGCTGGTGTCCAACAATGAAGGCAGCATCGATTGGCACTTCACCACCAAGGTGCCGCTCGTTTCCCATAAGGATTCGGTCGTGGGCATCGCCGGCGTCACCCGGTACTTCCAGAAATCGGGCGAAAGCTGGTCCCCGCATCAAGAGTTTACCAAAGTCATTCGATACATCAACGACAACTACAGCAACCCCATCCGCGTGGAGGAGCTGGCCTCTCTGATGTACGTCTCCGTCAATCAGTTCGAGCGAAAGTTCAAGCAGGTCTTCCAGATGTCGCCGACCCGGTTCCTTCTGCGGTACCGCATCCATCGGGCCTGCTACGACTTGCTCCACACCGACGAGACGATCTCGCAAATCGCCCAGAGACACGGTTTCTACGACCACAGCCATTTCATCCGACACTTCCGCAGCACCATGGGGATGACGCCGAACCAGTACCGGCTGTACCGATAGCCTTGCCGGCGGGCAAAAGCGACGCACCTCTTGAAATAGCTTCCGTTTGCAGCTATTGTCATGGCAGTAAGGCATGAAGCAGCAACGGATTTCAGGTATGACGTTTTTGAGAGAGCCACATTGAATCAGACACACGTACAGAAGATTGCATTGGAATTGTCGGTCCGGCCGGCCCAGGTGCAGGCTACGGCCGAACTGCTGGACAACGGAGCCACCGTCCCGTTCATCGCCCGCTACCGCAAGGAAGCAACTGGAAGCCTGGACGAGACCGTCATCACCGCCATCCGCGACCGGTTGGGCCAGCTCAAGGAGCTGGATGCCAGGCGCGAGGCCATCATCAAATCGCTCGAAGAACGGGGACAGCTCACCGACGAGCTCAAGGAGCAGATTCTGCAGGCCGAGACGCTGGCCGTGCTCGAAGATATCTACCTGCCCTACCGGCCTAAACGTCGGACCCGGGCCACCATCGCCAAGGAGAAAGGGCTCGAACCGCTGGCCGAACGGGTGTTCGCACAGGAGCCGGCCGTCGATCCCGAGACCGAAGCGCAAGCGTTTATCGACGAGGACAAGGGCGTGACATCGGTTCAAGACGCCCTGGCCGGCGCCAAGGACATCATCGCCGAGTGGGTCAACGAAGACCAGCAGACGCGGGCCCGGATGCGCGAGCTCTTCGCCACGCAAGGCACCTTCCGGACCAAGGTCGCTACCGGCAAAGAGACCGAGGGACAGAAGTTCGAGGACTATTTCGATTGGGAAGAGCCCGTCGCGAAGGCCCCTTCCCACCGAATCCTGGCCATGCGCAGAGGTCGCGATGAAGGCGTCCTGCGACTGCAAATCCTCGCGCCGCAAGACCAGGCCTTGCGCGTACTCGAAGTCCTGTTCATAAAGGGACAGTCGCCGTGCTCGACGCTGGTGCGGGAGGCCGTTTCCGACAGCTACAAGAGGCTGCTGGCGCCGTCGATGGAGACGGAAATCCTTGCCGCCACCAAGCAGCGGGCCGACACCGAGGCGGTGAAGGTCTTCGCCGACAATCTGCGTCAGCTCCTGCTCGCGGCCCCACTGGGCCAGAAGAACGTGCTGGCCATCGATCCGGGCTTCCGCACCGGATGCAAGGTGGTCTGCCTCGACCGCCAGGGCCAGTTGAAGCACTCCGACGTCATCTTCCCGCACCAGAGCGCCCGGCTGGCGGCCGCGGATGCAGACAAGGTCGCCGCGCTCTGCGAGAAGCACGAGATTGAGGCCATCGCCATCGGCAACGGCACCGCCGGCCGCGAGACCGAAGCCTTCATCCGGGAGATCAAGTTCGCCCGAAACATCCCGATCCTCATGGTCAACGAAAGCGGCGCCTCGATCTACTCGGCGTCCGAGGTGGCCCGCGAAGAGTTTCCGAATCAAGATGTGACCGTGCGCGGCGCCGTCTCGATAGGACGAAGGCTGATGGACCCGCTGGCCGAATTGGTGAAGATCGATCCCAAGTCGATCGGCGTCGGCCAGTATCAGCACGACGTCGACCAGTCGCTGCTGCGGCAAGGCCTGGACGACGTCGTCGTCAGTTGCGTCAACAACGTCGGCGTGGAAGTGAACACCGCCAGCAAGCAATTGCTCCAATACGTTTCGGGCCTCGGGCCCCAACTGGCGCAGAACGTCATCGACTATCGCAGTGAGAACGGCCCTTTCAAAAGCCGCACCGAGTTCAAGAAAGTCACCCGCCTGGGGGCCAAGGCCTTCGAGCAGGCGGCCGGCTTCCTGCGTATCCGGCAGGCCGCCAACCCCCTCGACGCCAGCGCCGTCCATCCCGAAAGCTATCACGTCGTCGATACCATGGCGACCGACGCCGGCTGCTCCGTCGCCGAGCTGATGACCAATACGTCGGTCCGACAGAGAATCAACCTGCAGAAATACGTCAGTGACACCGTGGGACTGCCCACGTTGAACGACATCTTGCAGGAACTGGCCAAGCCCGGACGCGACCCGCGCCAGCGATTTGAAATCTTCAGCTTTGCTGACGGCGTCAACAAGATCGAGGACGTCCAGGCGGGCATGCGCCTGCCCGGTATTGTCACCAACGTCACCGCCTTCGGCGCCTTCGTCGATATCGGCGTCCACCAGGACGGACTCGTGCACATCAGCCAGTTGGCGAACCGCTTCGTGAAGGACCCGAACGAGGTGGTCAAAGTGCAGCAGAAAGTCATGGTGACCGTCCTGGAGGTCGATCTGGCCCGGGGACGGATCAGCCTTTCGATGAAAGAGGCCCGGCCCCCGCAGGAAAGCCGGCCTCCGAAAGAAGACCGGCCCCGGAAAGAAAACCGCCGCCCGGTGAAGGACAGACCCAGTGGCACACCCGGGACCTCCCTGAACATCAACATTGCCAAGTTTACAGGAGGATGACCATGAACGGACCATCGAAGAGCGTGGTGCTCGCGTCGACGCTGATGCTCTGCTGCCTGCCGGTCGAAGCGGCCTCGGGTGCGTTTCGCGCCGCCGCCGCCGTGCGCGACGTCACGCCTGAGAAGCTGCTGCCCGTCTCCGGCGGGGTCGGCCCCTCGCATCCGGTGACGAAGAAGATCGGCAAGCTGAACGTCCGCGCGCTGGTGCTGGAGCAAAACGGCACGCGCGTCGCCATCTGCAGCACCGACTTCCTCGGCTTCCCGGGCCCGCTCTGCAACAGGGTCCGCGCCCGCGTTCCCGGCATCCCGCCCCAGAACATCCTCATCGGCGCCACACACAACCACAGCGCGCCCGACTGCTACGGCTTCCCCGACGAAACGGGCAAGACCGCCGCGGACGTCGAGTATATCGGCAGCGTCTGTGACAAGCTGGCTGATGCGATCAACGAAGCCGTCCGCAATTTGCAGCCGGCTCGTGTGAAAATCGCCACGGGCGAGGCACGCGGTAAGATTGCCTACAACTATTACGCCGAGCAGTTGTACGATCCGCGTTGCGATGTCATCCAGATTCTGGATGCCCGGGGCGCGCCGACGACCACGCTGGTCAACTACGCCTGCCATCCCGAAGTGATCGGGCCGGGCCGGGGGATTCTCTGCCCCGACTTCGTCGGGCCGCTCTACGACCGGATCGAGCAACAAGGCGGAGGAACCGCCATCTTCATGAACGGCGCCCTCGGAGGCATGGTGACCGCCGACTGCCGGGGCTCCAACGGCAGGGACGTGCAGACCTGGGACGAGTGCGTGCGCATCGGGCATCTGCTCGCCGACGAAGCCCTGCGCATCGTCGCCGACGCATCCGTTCGCCGAGACCCGACGCTGTTCTGCGCCAGCACGACCGTCGAGTTTCCCGTCGAGAATGAGATGCTCCGCGCGATTGTGAAGTTGTCGCCCCTGGGTTTCCAGATGAGCGAGGACGGCCGCGTCGCGGTCCAGGTCAACGTCGTCAACCTGGACGACGCGCAGATGCTCACCATCCCGGGCGAGGCCCTGCCCAACATCGGCTACTATCTCAAGCGGAACATGCACGGCCGGCACAATCTCCTCTTCGGCCTGACCAACGACGCCTTCGGCTATATCCTCGCCAAAGTCGACTGGAACAGCTTCAAGCGATACGACTACATCACCCGAACCTCCCTCGGCGAAATGACGGGCGAGATTTTCATGAAAGAGGCCCTTGCATTCATCGATAACGCCCCGCGGCCAACTCGCGTCCCGAGCCGATAACACCCGCCCTCCGGGCAACCACACCCGGCGGGGTACGACCCTCCGGAACCCCGATGACATCTTGCTGGTCGCCGTATAGAGGCATTCATGACGTTGCTCTTTGGAAACGGCACCTGAGTACGGCATCAATACCGTAATCCGGAGAGCAACGTGTTTCATCTATTCTGGTGGCGGCCCAAGGCCCCTCCGAGAAGGCCCGGATTCCCGCCCCCAATCGGGTCGAGGGCAGGCGCTGCGCAGGAATGACAAGGGACGTTGCCATTGAGGCCCGAGAGGGAGCGGATCGGGATGCCAAGAACCGCACGTACGCGCGTCGGCTGCGCTTGCGGTTTGCAATGGGGGGCGGCGGCGGGTATGATGGGGGCTTGGTCAGGATCGCGGTAACAGCATTCGTGGCCGATGCGGCGTGGCATCCCCTGGGGCAACGGGACGATCGCACTGCGCCGGCGGCATTGAGGTGAACGAAGGTGACGGAAACACTGAAAAAACTGAACCGAAGCATGGCGGCCATCGATACGTGGCTGCCGCATAAGCACGTGCCCTGGGCGATTGCGGGCCCGTGCAGCGCCGAATCGGCCAAGCAGATGCTTGCGACGGCGCGGGCGCTGGTGAAGTCGCCGCACGTAGAAGTGTTCCGGGCGGGGATATGGAAGCCGCGGACGCGGCCGGGCACGTTCGAAGGGGTCGGCACGGCCGGGCTCGAATGGCTCGCCGAGGTCAAGGCCGAGACGGGCCTGCTCACAACGACCGAGGTGGCCAACACCGAGCACGTCGAGCTGTGCCTCAAGCACGGCGTGGATATTCTCTGGGTCGGCGCGCGGACGACGGTGAGCCCGTTTTCGGTGCAGGAGATCG
>JAFGCA010000219.1 GCA_016932895.1 Sedimentisphaerales bacterium
CCCCGCAACCGCGATAATAGACCGCTATCGCCGAAAATATTTCTCAAATTCCTCATTTTGCCCGCGAATAGGGAAAGTCGGGTTAGCGATTGGTGATCGGCATGGGCTGGGGCCCATCCTGCCCGAGGCAGACTTATGGCGGTCAGTCGAGGGCCATGGGGAAGTAGTTTTTGGCGTTGTTGTAGGCGATGTCTTCGACCATTTTTCCGAGCAGGTCGAGGTCGTTGGGCAGCAGGCCGGCTTCGACGTCGTTGCCCAGCATGTTGCAGAGGGTGCGGCGGAAGTACTCGTGGCGAGGGTAGGACAGGAAGCTGCGCGAATCGGTCAGCATGCCGACGAAGCGGCTCAGCAGCCCCATGTTGGCCAGGATGCGCATCTGCTGCTCCATCCCGTCCTTTTGGTCGAGGAACCACCAGCCCGAGCCGTACTGCATCTTGCCGGGGACCGAGCCGTCCTGGAAGTTGCCGATCATGGTGGCAAACAGGGCGTTGTCGCGCGGATTCAGGTTATAGAGGATCGTCCTGGGCAGCTTGCCCTGTTCGTCGAGGCGGTCGAGGAACTTCGACAGGGCCGTCGCGACGGGTTGATCGCCGATGGAATCGCAGCCGATGTCCGGGCCCAGCCGGCGAAAGAGCCGCGTGCAATTGTTGCGCAGGGCGCCGATGTGGAGCTGCTGGACCCAGCCGCTGTCGGCGTCCATGTGCCCGAATTCGACCATCATCGCCGACTTGAACTGCAGCCTCTCGTGGCCGTTCAGCGCCTTGCCCGAGCGAATCTTGATGAAGATCGCCTCGATCTCTTTCTCGGTGTAGTCCTCGGCGTAGGCGGTGTCCAGGCCGTGGTCGGAGAGCCGGCAGCCGTTGGCGTGGAAGTACTCGTGTCTCTCGCCCAGGGCGGTGATGTAGCTGTGGTAGCTGACGATCTCGACGTCGCACAACTCCTCGAGCTTGTCGATAAAGGCGTTGAGCTTCTGGCAATCCTCGACGGCCATCGCCTGGTCCGGGCGCCAGGCCGTATGCACCTTGATCTCGAAGCCGTCCCGTCGGATTTTCTGATGGTGTTCGAGCGTATCGAGAGGGCTCTCGGTGGTGCACACCAGTTTGACGTTCATCTTGCGCATGATGTTGCGCACGCCAAACTCAGGGCTGCGCAGCATCTCGCTGCACGTCTGATAGATCTCGCGGGCCGTGTCGGCGTTGAGAAGCTTGTGGGCGATCCCAAAAGGATTCTTCAATTCCAGGTGCGTCCAGTGGTACAGCGGATTGCCCAGGCACAGCGGCACGGTCTGGGCCCATTTTTTAAATTTCTCCCCGTCGCTCGTGTTGCCGGTGACGTACGCTTCGTCGATACCGTTGGTGCGCATCGCCCGCCATTTGTAATGGTCGCCGTAGAGCCAGGCCTGCGTGAGGTTCTCGAACCGGTGGTCGGCGGCGATCTGGTGGGCCGGCAGGTGGCAGTGGTAGTCGTAGATCGGCATCCCGGCCGCGTGGTCGTGATAGAGTCTTTGCGCCGTCTTGGTTTGCAGAAGGAAATTCTCAGTCAGGAATGAACCGGCCATTGTGCTCCTCGGCAAAAATCGAATCCGTGCTTATTCTGTCGTGTCTTGGTCGCCTCTTGCTTGGCGCTTGGCCTTGGGCTTTTCAAATTGCGCCATCTGCTTGGCCCAGTCGGACATTTCGCTCTGGGTCTTCTGGTACCGCTGCGACCGCTTGGGCGGCTGCTTCTTCTCTTCCTGGCGCAGCTTGTAGTCCCAGAGGGCGTAGGCAGCCCAGCCGACGGCAACGACCACCAGGCCAACGATCATGAATATCTTGTACATGGTGTTTTCCCTTCACGCGAGATCGGCACTGCCTCGGTCAGCGACCAGCACACTTCGGGCATACTACTGCAATCCGGAGGGCAGGTCAACCCGCGCATCGTCGGCATTTGCGGGGCGGCCGGGCAAAAAACGAGGGGCTGCGCTCGCACGGGCACAGCCCCTCGTAGAAAGGCGATCTGGCGGCTTTCGCCGCCGTCTTGGGGTCTCTATTTTGCGGGCCACAGCCGCATCAGGGCGACGCCGTGGCGCGGCACCTCGGCTTCAAATGCGTTCGCGAAGATACCCACGTCTTTTTGTCGCCAGAGGTCTCGGACGCGCATCGGGCCGTTGAGGCCGAGGTCGGACCAGCGGGCCGTGACCGTCTTGGGCGTCTCGTCCCGGTTGAACAGGCCGACCGCAACAGAGCCGTCCTCCATCTTCTTGGCCCAGACTTCCACGTATCCGTCCCGGCTCACGCGACGCGCCTGTCGGCCCAGCGGGTCCTGGTTGACCTCCAGCACCTCATCGTTGGTCAGGAGGTTGAGCGTGAATTCGTCGAGCTGGGTCAGGTCGCAGCCGATCAGCAGGGGCGAGCAAAGCAGACACCACAGGCTGATGTGCGTGTATTGCTCGTTGGGCGTCAGGCGCGAATCGCGCAGGTTGGGGCCCCAGCCGACCTTGCCGACGACGAGCATGTCGGGGTCGTTCCAGTGTCCGGGTCGGGCGTAGGGGGCCATCTCGTCCTGGGCGAATCCGATGCCGCTCATACTGCCCCAGGTATCGACGATGTCGCCGGTGCTCCTCCAGCAGTTGCCGCCGACCTCGGCGCCCCATTTCCAGACCTCGCCCATGCCGTACTGGCAGAGGCTGTAGACGATGTCGCGGTCGACGCGGTCCAGGCAGAGGCGCATGAAGATGTAGGGCTCCTTCATTTGTTCGAGGCTGGGCCGGCGGACGACGGAGCCGTAGCCGCACCAGTCGTATTTCAGATAGTCGAAGCCCCATTGCGCGAATCGCCGGGCGTCGAGCTGCTCGTGACGCCAGCTTCCCTCGAAGCGCTGGCACGTCCACGGCCCGGGCGAGATGTAGGTGCCGATTTTAAGCCCGCGGGCATGGATGTAGTCGGTGAGGGCCTTCATGTCGGGGAATCGCTCGTTGGTGAGGATGCGGCCGTATTCGTCGCGCGTCGGACCGCCCACGACCGGGTCGTCGGAATCGCACTTGACCATCCAGCAGTCGTCGATGTTGACGTACTGCCAACCGTGGTCGGCC
The DNA here is from genome assembly GCA_016932895.1 of Sedimentisphaerales bacterium. The sequence goes on from JAFGCA010000219.1 coordinate 3,071, forward strand.
AGGCCGCTCTCGACCATCGCGTCGGCCGCCTGGCGAATCTTCTGCTCATCGACGGCGCAGCCCCAGCAATTCCAACTGTTCCATCCCAGCGGCGGTGTCAGGGCGATGGTGTCGCCGACGATCAGGCGCAACGTGCGCCGGGCCTCGCCCAGCTCGTTCCTGGCGATCAACGAGATTTCGTATTCGCCGCGTTTCTCCAGGCGTCCGGTGATGCGGCCGGAGGGGGCGCTGAGCGACAGACCGTCCGGCAGGTTCTCGGCGGCAAATCGCAGGGGACGCTTGCCCGTAGCGGCGATGGTGTACAGCACGGGCGAACCCGGACGCACCCCGAAGACGCGAGCACCGTTGATGCGCGGCTTGGGCGAGGGTTTCGGCGTCAGAATGACCGGCTCCTCTCGCGGGGCGTCCCGGGTCCCCGGCCGCGCGCCTACATACTCCAGTACCGCGTTGGCCCAGTCGGCGTGGTCGTAGTTCATGTCGTCGCCGCCGGAGTTGACCGTCAGCACGAGCATATCGACGCCGGAGAGATCGACGTCCACTTTGCGGGCCGTGTCCCCACCGCGCATGACGTCGCTTTTGTAGATTTCCTTGCCATCGGCGAGGATGCGAAATCCGATCGTTCCCCGGTCGCCGGATTCGTCGTCCACGCCCACCAGGGCGGTGAACCGGCTTCCACCGCCGTGCAGGGCGACGTAGAGGACACTGTCGGCGTGCGTGCCGAGGCCGTGCTCGAAGGTCCGGCCGCCGATCCGTAGCGGGTTGCCGTCCACCGATGTGTTCTTTTGAGGCCGGCCCCACCCCTGCTGGGTCTTGTTGATGTCAAGGTCGCAGAGCCGGACTGTCTTGCCGGCGGGGGCATCGGCCGCACGTGCAGCGACACCGCTCGAAACCACGAAAACGGCGGCCCAGAAGAACATCGTCAAACGATGCGTACTCATGGTACTTCCTTTCAATGAATCGACCGTCAAAGAAACCCCGAGGATACTGATAAACGACGTTCTTGGGCAAGCGTTTTCCCGATGGCTCAGTGTCGCGGGCGCGTCTTTTCGGACTGTTTTTTTGTTGCCCGGGGGCAAGTTGTGCTCATCCGGGGTCGGGAGGTTGCCGATACAGAAGACGGACGCGGCCGTACCCTGGGAATGCACGGAGTGACGGTCGCAGATGACAGAGCGTGAAAACGAAGGGGATGATCATGAATGACCCTCGGACGAAGACTCCGGCAGGCACGAGCCGGTCTTATCGGAGCGTGACATCGCGGAAGCTCCTCTCTCCGCTTCTCCTGGTCGGTATGCTTGGGCTGCTGTGCTATACGACCAGCTTCACCCCGGCGCAGACGACGATGGAGTTCATCCGCTGGAAGGAGTTCTCCTACGCCAAGCAGGGTAGCCAGGTCGGCGGCAAGATCGCCGGCATCGACTCGATCAACCGGTCCGGCTTCATTGTGCTGGGCGACGGTGAGTTCGCCCAATTGTCCAGCTCGATGGTGCACACGCGCTCTCCGGAAGACAAGGAGTTCTACCAGGGCTTCGTGATGTACGACTTCGACGACGGCTCCAGCATCCTGGCGAAAGTGGACGTCTCCGGGGAGCCCAAGAGCAAGCAGGTCGGGACCATCGTGTTTCTGGCCGGCACGGGACGCTTCAAGGGAATCTCCGGTCGCGGCACCGTCTATTCCTGGATGCCCGCCAGGTGGGACATGTACGTCGAGATTGAGGCCAGTTTTTCCGTCGCCGCCCGGGACTCGGACGCTCGCGAGACGGCCCCGGCTCGGTAGTCAAGCGTGAATCCGGAAGATCAAAGATCAAAAAGCAAAATTGCGAAATCCCGGCGCGCCGGGATGACTTGCTCATCTCTACTCTGCGCTTTCTGCATTCTGACATATCCCGATGTGCTTAACGCTCCAACTTTTTTGCCGCTGTCGCGACAAAGGCTTTTTCCCACTCTCTTCCTTCGACCTGCTTCAAAGCCGGCTCACGCTGCAATAGTCGCCCTCGGCGCGCGACTATCCACTCAGGCAAGGCCCGGGTGACACGGGCCGCCTGGGAATTTCTGAAAATCGCTGTTACTCAAGGCCTGCTGGCGGCACTTACATATAGTGAAGGGCGTCGCCGAAAGCGGCACCGCGATCTTTGACGCGATCACAAGGACACAGATTCTTCCAGGTGCTACGATGAAGGCAACCGACAAAGACAAGACGCTGGGGGCACGCGGCACGGCGCGCAGTGTCTCGCACTCTGTGCCGGCCTTGTCGAAGGACGAATGGCTCCGCAGGTACACGCAGCAGATTTTGCACGCGTGGCGGCGCCGACGGTTGCCGCTCGGGCTGGCCCCGACGTACGCCCGGTATATTCGCAAAGACCTGGCGGCCTTCTACGAGCAACCTTTGATGAGGGCCTTTATCGAGCAGACGTACTGATCCATCGTCCACAGGGATCCGCCGGCGGACCTTACTGATAACGGTATATACAGAATTGGAACCATCTACCCAAGCAGGGGACAGGCCGGCCGCGCCTCCACGCGTGCCGGCCCTTTCTCTGCCGGTGCACGTGGGAGCCGCCGCGACGGTGACACAAGTGCTCTGTGACACCTTGTATGATGGGTTAGACACGGTGTGGCAGCGTCAAGGCCGCAGGCCTTGGCGATGGTTCGTTC
>JAFGCA010000220.1 GCA_016932895.1 Sedimentisphaerales bacterium
CCGGAAGAGGATATCTACTGGGGGACCGAGAGCGAGTGGCTTGGCGACAAGCGCTACACGGGCGACCGGGAACTGGAGAATCCTCTCGCCGCGGTGCAGATGGGCTTGATCTATGTGAACCCGGAAGGGCCGAACGGCGAACCGAGTGCGGTCGCTTCTGGCCGCGACGTTCGAGAGACCTTTGCGCGCATGGCCATGAACGACGAAGAGACCGTCGCGCTTGTCGCCGGCGGGCATACCTTCGGCAAGTGTCATGGCGCCGGCCCTGCCACCCATGTGGGGCCTGAGCCCGAAGCCGCCAGCATCGAAGAGCAGGGCCTCGGCTGGACCAGCAGCTTTGGCAGCGGCAAGGGGGACGATACGATCAGCAGTGGCATCGAAGGGGCGTGGACGCCAAGACCGACCCAGTGGGACATGGGCTATTTCGACATGCTGTTCGGCTATGATTGGGATCTGGTAAAGAGCCCCGCCGGCGCCTGGCAGTGGGTCCCGGTCGATCCGGATGAAAAGGATCTCGCGCCGGCTGCTCACGATCCGTCAAAGCGGGTTACGACCATCATGACCACGGCGGACATGTCGTTGCGCATGGATCCGATCTATCGGCCGATCGCAAAGCGGTTCCACGAGAACCCGGAGGAGTTTGCCGACGCGTTTGCCCGGGCGTGGTTCAAGCTGACCCACCGCGACATGGGCCCTCGCTCGCGCTATCTCGGCCCGGAGGTTCCGAAAGAGGATCTGATCTGGCAGGACCCGGTGCCGGCGGTTGATCACAAGCTGATCGGCGCCAAGGACGTCGCAGAGCTGAAGCGCAAGATCCTGGCCTCGGGACTGTCGGTTTCCCAACTGGTTTCTACCGCGTGGGCCTCGGCGTCCACCTTCCGGGGCTCCGACAAGCGCGGCGGTGCGAACGGGGCACGCATCCGTCTGGCGCCGCAGAAGGATTGGGAAATCAACCAGCCGGATTTGCTGAAGAAGGTACTGAACAAGCTCAAAAAGATACAAAAGGAGTTCAACGACGCGCAGTCCGGCGGGAAGAAGGTATCGCTCGCCGACTTGATTGTCCTGGGTGGATGCGCCGGTGTCGAGCAGGCCGCGAAGAACGCCGGTCACAAAGTGACCGTTCCCTTTACGCCGGGACGCACGGACGCATCGCAGAAGCAGACCGACGCGCCGTCATTCGCGGTACTTGAGCCGGCGGCGGACGGATTCCGCAACTACCAGAAGGCCAGGTTCAGCGTAGGGGCCGAGCACCTGCTGGTCGATCGCGCGCAGTTGCTAACGCTGACCGCTCCCGAGATGACGGTCCTCCTTGGCGGCCTGCGTGTCCTGAACGCCAACGTCGGGCAGTCCCCGCACGGCGTCTTTACCAAACGGCCGGAGACGCTCACCAACGACTTTTTCGTGAACCTGCTCGACATGCGCACGCAGTGGAAGCCGACCTCGAAAGACGAAGACCTGTTCGAGGGGCGCGATCGCTCCACGGGCGAACGGAAGTGGACCGGTACCCGCGTCGATCTCATCTTCGGTTCGAACTCCCAACTCCGGGCGCTGGCGGAAGTCTACGCATGTGAGGACTCGCAGGAGAAGTTCGTGCATGATTTCGTGGCCGCGTGGGACAAGGTGATGAACCTGGATCGGTTCGAACTCGCCTGATCGGCGCAGCAGAGTCCGCGAAGTCGCGAGACTCACTGCCACGTCGCAGGAGGACCGAGTCAAAGCCGCATCGGTCTGACGGGACATCCGTATCACGAAAGACAGCTTGATCCGGCGCGGGTCCGAGCCAAAGCCGACCCGCGCCGCTTTTCTACGCGCGGTAGGTCATGATTTCGTCGTCACTCAGATCTTCGTTTGGGACGATCCGGTAGTGCTTCTCATCCTTGATTGAGATCTCCCCTTCAGAGCGCTCAAACTCGAACAAGGCGATCAGGTCGTCTTCCACGAACTGGGCGGCCAAGGGCCGGCACGTCAGCGTGGAGAACTTGGACGCACAGACGGAGAAATCCTGTTCGACCTGGATGATCCCCACACTGTCTTTTGCGCCCTTGGCCTGTATGGGGAATATGAACTGTTCTCCTGTCTTGCTGACGCCAATGTAGATTTCGTCCGTTTCAACTTGCCCGGTACCTTTGACAAACGTTCGGAGGTGACTTTGCAGCGAGTAGCATGTGACTCCTGTGAAGATATCGATGAGTCTGTTGTATCGCAGAATCGCAAGAAGAGCCTGCTCGTCACTTAATGAATAGCGCCGAATGATCTCGGGTGTCGAGTCGAGCACCTTGATCTTTGAAAGCCTCGGATTCGGCGCAACCTGATGAAAGGGACACCTGGCAAAAACATATTTTCCTCTACCCACCGACCGGATCACCCATTCCTCATCTTTGCGTAACAGATCGGTTATGCGCTTGGGCAGTTTATTTCGGTACCGATATGAATAAATGATGTCGCCCAGGTTCTTGGGTAGGTCTACACCCAGATCTCTGGCCAAAGCGGCGAATTCGTCACGCTCGAAGTGTACTTCGGCAGCGCCCTTTTTGTGGTTCTTAAAGAAGACTTTCTCGATGAGTTGATCATAGCGGTTGCGCGTACTTTTCCTGGGCATTCGTTTCTCTCCCGGCCATTCCAGAACTAACACTTCTTCTCGCAACTGCCTTCCAGTTGCCGTTGATAATCGTGTTCTAAACAGATCTACGGACAACACGTGATAGCCGACCTCATGGGCAATATCAGCAAGCAGTTCACCGGTCCTAATTAGCACTTGCAGGTACGAGGCTTGATCGCCGACGACATAAGCCAGTTTTGCTCCAGGCTTAAGGACGTGCTTCATCTGCTCAAAATGCCGCTTCATTCCGCCGAAGTAGAGTCTTGTGACTCTGTGATAGAGGCGTTCGAATCCGGACGTTTTCTTCAAAGCCACACGCCTTCGCTCGATTTCCCGGGCAATGGCGATAATTCTTCGATTTTCTTCGATTGCTTGGTCGTCGTTATCAGAAACATAAACATTCCGCGTATTGGAGCGCACAAGATTCTGTTTCAGATCTCGCAGGTCACGTTTGGACCTCACGAATCCGAGCAAAACAGTCTCCAATCGCGTGGTGCGCGTATAATCCTTTTCATTGGGATACGGCGGTGACGTAATGACGGCGTCCACGGATTTCGGCGGAAGGGCGCTCATGGCCCCTCTGGAATCCGCCAGCGCGCATTCTGAAGAGGCAGAAACTTGAGACGCATATTGTTCGACATCGCGAGCCATTTCCTCGACCTTCGTCTGCCAGGCCTCAAGCACGGGCGCGTCGATCTTCTTCTTTCTGCCCACGCCCACTTCCGGGCCAAACTTCAAGTTGCTAGCACAGAATACAGCAACGAATGCCAGCGCGAGCAATTCGATATCGCGAACGGCGGAATCCGGGTTCCTGAGGATCGCTTCTCGAAGGACGAGGCACTTGTGCAGCGGGATCGGACTGATCGAATTGGTGAGCAGCAGCGTCTTCTGCTCGGGGGGGAGATCGCTCAACTCGCCATTGGCATCGTCCAAAACATGCCGAGCTTCGGCGGAGATCTTGCTTGCGTGCTCGATCAGTTGGGCAGGTTGAGCAGACCAATCTGTCTTTACTCTGGATGCAAAACACGCCATTGGATGCGCTTCCATCCCGAAGGACGAAATGTTGTTCTTTTTGGCCTCAACGAGGGTCGTGCCCGTGCCGCAAAACGGGTCCAGCAACAATTGCCGTTCTTCCAGTCCGAATCGTTCGACATAGTTGCGCACCAAGTGGGGCGGGAAGGAAAGGACGAACCGGTACCACTCGTGGAATGCGCGGTCCTCATCTCGTAATTTGTTATGACGCAAATCCTTAGGCGCTATCACCTCTTCCATGAATCTGAAGGTTCCTTGTGCCATCTGGCTCATATGTGTGTTCCTGTCGCATCAAGATGCCGTCATTGTACGATGCCTCCGGGCGATTGGCAAGCGGCAGCATTGAGGTAGCGAGGCAGTCGCGAGCCGTCTCGCTCTTATTGGCCGCCTGCGGGGGCGGTCGCGGAAGATACGGCCCGGTTTTGACACGCTGAGCTTTGCGTGTACCTCTCTGGTCGGAGTTTGGGCTTGCTGGAATGGGGTGGAGGGGCTATAAGTTTACGCTTTTGTTGGCCGGGTTGGATGGGTGGGGTTTTTGCCCATGCCGACTTTTTTGGAGAACGTACCATTGATTGCGGATTGTAGAAAGACCGACCTTGTTATCACCGATGTCGGGGGGACGCTGGTGAAGACCGACGATGCGATTATCGCTGCCGTCCGACGGGCCGCGCACGAGATGGGCCTGCCCGACGGGCATGAAGACCCCGTCTACGACGTGTTCGGCACCAGCATCTGGCAGTACGTTCGCGCGTATCTGCCGGAGAGCTGCCGGGACCGGACCGATGAATGTCACGAGCGATTCTGGACGCTGTTCCCGCACGAGGTTCTGGGGCAGATCACACCGTTCGACGGCGTTGAGGATGCCCTGCGCGAGTTGAAGAGCCGCGGCGTTCGCCTGGCCGTGCTCAGCGGGCTGCGCATCGAATCGATCCAGGAGATACTCTCGACCCTGACGTTTGGCGACTGGGACGCGGTGCGCTCGTGCATGATGTACCCGACCGAAGCGGGCGACTCGCGCGCCGAGGGCATCCGGCGGCTGGTCGAGGAGTTCGGTGTCGCTCCCGAGCGAACCATCTACATCGGCGACACCGACCACGACGTCCGCCAGGCCAAGAAGGCCGGGGTCGTCTCGGCGGTCGTTCAGACCGGTGGCCAGGCCGTCAAGCACCTCCACAAGATCCAGGCCGAAGCTTCGCAACACCTCCTGCAAGCCTGGCCCGGCCTTTGCGACGTGGTTTGAGCCAGTCGGCTGGGAAGCAGACGGTGCAGGATTCGAGATCGGCGGCTGGAATGCCGAAGGGGCCAAAGGAAAAACGGCGGAATCGCCGCAGAGCGGTAATTCCGCCGTTTTGATTGCTTCGCTTTCAATCAAATCCGGCTCACTGTCGCGCCGCTTGGATCAGGGCGTGCCAAAGCGCAGGACGACGATCGCGCCTTTGCCGACGAAGAGGCCGCCGTTGACGAACATGCCGGAGACCTCGATATCGAATTCGCCGTAGCCCTCTGCCGCGGCCAGGAACCGATCCTTGTCGAAGTAAGCCACGACCTTCCCCTGCTCGCTCGTGCCGTACACCTGGTGGCTGAACGACATGATCTCATCGGGGCGGCCCGGCACCGTCAGCATCAGCGGACCATCGACGATATCCTCCTTGCCGATCCCCTCCGGCAGATACAAGACCGTCATCACACACGTCGGGTCCGGAAGCGTGGTTCGATACATCCGGGAGGGCCTGACGAACATTTGCGCGTCCACGTAATCGCCGGGCCCGCCGCCGCCGTCGGTGACGACCTCGATTTGCCGGGTGATCGGGTCCTGGACCTGTTTGCCCTGAATGGCAGCGATGTTGGTGATCACAACGTTCGATCCCAGCCCCTCGTCGATATGGACCACCAGCTCCAGGCACACGCTGGCCCTGGACGCCAGCGACCCGTAGAACCAGGTGTAGGTATGCGTCTTCGTGTCGTAGGCGCCGAACAGGTCGTCGCCGTCGGCGGTCACGAAGCTGACCTGCTCGGGCAGGGTGTCCGTAATCAACAGATGCGTCAGGGTCTCGTCGGAGGTATTCTCAAAGCACAGTGCATAGGTCACGTCCGTGCCCGGTTGGACAACGAACCGCCCCTTGTGGTCCGGGTCTTCGACAATGCCGTCGACCACGGTCTTGCTGAACCGCAGCACACCGTCGCCGTCACCGACGGTCAGGCCGGCTCCGGCGGTCGTCGAAGGCGTCTCGTCGCTGTCGATGACCGCCTGGTTCATCACCACGCTGCCGGGAATTGCCGCGTCGCTGAGTCGCACGACCACCTCAACGCAATCGGTGGCCCCGGGCGAGAGCCAGGGATACGTCCAGGTATACGTGTGGCTGGCCTGATCGTACTCGCCAAACGAACCGTCGCCGTCGGCGCTGACGAAGGTCACTTCGTCCGGGAGACGATCCACGATGGCCACATTGTGTACGGTGTACTCGTTGGCCAGGTTGTCAAAGCAGATCTGATAGACAAACTCCTGCCCCGGCTCGACGAATTCAAGCACTCCTCCATCGGCTTTGCCGACGACGGCGCTCTTGTTCAGTCCCAGCGCATTGTATCCGACGATCACGTCGGCGCTGGCGCTCTTGGAAGGTGCGTCCGGGCTGTCGACGACGGCGCGGTTGGTGACGGTCGTTCCGGGGGGGATGTTCTTGCTCAATTGTACGACCAGCTCGACACATTCGGTTTCTCCGGGCATCAGCCAGGGATAGGCCCAGGTATAGGTGTGGGTGAACGGGTCGTACCCTCCAAAGACGCCGTCCCCTTCACCGCTGACGTAGATCGCCTCGGGCGGCAGTTCATCGGTTACGAGCACCTGGTCAATCTCGTCAACGAAGTCGTTATTGCCAAAGCAGATCAGGTACGTGACCTGGTCGCCCGGGTTGGCGTGCGGCGTTGCGCCGGCGACGTCGACGGCGCCGATCTTGACCGCGGTCTTGCTGATGCTCAGCACGTTTTCCACACCCTCGGCGGCCACGGCATCGGTCCCGACCGTCGTGGGAGACAGCTCTTTCGTGTCGATGGTCACCCGGTTCGTGAAGATCGTACCCGGGGCGGTGTCGGGGTTGAGGTAGACGGTCAGATTCAGACAGGTCCGGTCGCCCGGCGACAAGGGGGGATTCTCCCAGAGGTAGATGTGCCGGTCCGGATCGTAGTAGCCGAACGCGTTCTCGCCGTCGGCCCGCACGAACGTGACGTCCTGCGGCAGCGTGTCCAGGAGGGTGATCTCGGTCAGATCGTAGCCGTTACGGTTGAAACAGATGGAATACGTGAATTCCTGTCCCGCATTGATCACGGGAAGTCCGCTGTTGGAGAATTCCATCTCGGGGGTCGGCACGATTTCCTTGGTCAGGCTCAGGGGGTTGTAGCTGGTGTGCCCGCCGGGAATGGCCAAGCCGGTCGGGTTCCCAATGTCCTCGATGGTCTGCACGAGCTCGAGCGCGTCATTGTAGACCAGCAAATCGTCTCCGCCCGGGTCATTGTCAACGCCCGTCGTGACGTAGACGAAGCCGGTGAGGGCGTTGACTCCCAGTCCCATCACGCCGGCTGCCGGGTCGACCTGGACCTTCTTCTCCTCCCCGGTGTTGAGATTGTACTGTGTCAGGTAGTAGTTCATGACGTACCCGCCGCCGGTGTAGAGATAGCCGCGCGTCGAATCCACCGCTACGCTCAGGGCCATGCCACTGAGAGAGATCGTATCGACGAGCGACCAGTCCGACGTATCGTACACAGTGACTTCCTTGGCGAGGTTGCCGACGTACAAGCGGTCGTTGACTTCATCCAGCGCGATTCCGTACGCTTCGGCGCCTTCCAGGGTGAACGGCGAGCCGTTGATCTTCCGAAGCTTAGCGGTCTGGGCATCCCAAGTGTAGCAGTACAGATTCTCGGTGCGGCGGTCTACTGCATAGAGAAGGTCCTTTTCGTGGTCATACACGATGCCGGCGAGATTGGTGGCTCCCAGGGCCGAGACCTCTCCCACCTCCGTCATTGTCGTCGCATCCAACACCTGGATGTTGTTTCCCCTCTCAAAAGTAATGAAGAGGGAGGCGGAGTCTGAATCGACGGCCAGTCCAACGAGTCCGGAAGCCTGGTAGCGCACATCGTAGGCGGTCTGAAACGTGAGTTGGCCGTCCGCGCCGATGTCGTAGGCGTGCACCGGTACGGTTCGGCGGTCGTTGACAATTTTCGTGATGACGTACAGCGACTTGGCGTTTCCGATCTGGGGTGCCGCGCCCAGCAAAACCACGGCCGTCAGCGCCAAGACCAACAAATGGCTGCGTTGCTTGGTTTTTCTGTTCTCGTTCTTCATTTTCGACCCACCCATATCTATGGTTTTAGCGAAGGTGCGGCCAACGCGCACAATCGGCGCTGCGCCGCGATGAGCACAGGTCTATGGAGGGTACACGTGCAGTAATCAGCAGGAGTCTTTTCACCACACCCTCCATGATTAACTTACCTATTTTACCGGTTCGCCATGGCGTTGTCAATGAGAATATGGGTCGCTCGTGCCGTAAGTTGTTTCTTTGTATGACTTTAACGTTCCTGAGGCCCGCGTCGATCTTTCGGCCAGACAGGACCGAAAAATCGCTTATCCTCATGATTCGGCCGTCGGATCAGGGTGTGCCGAAACGAAGGACGATGATCGAGCCGTTGCCGATGAAGGCGCCCCCGTTGACGAATGTGCCGGTGACCTCGATATCGAATCTGCCGTAGCCCCGCGTGGCGGCCAGGAACCGGTCCTTGTCGAAGTAGGCCACGACCTTGCCCTGCTCGCTCGTGCCGTAGATCTCCTGCTCGAACGCTACAATCTCATCCGGGCGGCCCACCGCCTTCAGTACGAGCCGGTTGTCGGCGATGCTTTCCTTGCCGATCCCCTCGGGCAAATACAGGATTGTCATCAGGCACGTTGGGTCCGGAAGCGTGGTTCGATACAGACGGGACGGCCTGAGGAACATCTGTGCATCCACGGAATCGCCGGGCC
>JAFGCA010000221.1 GCA_016932895.1 Sedimentisphaerales bacterium
CCGTCGCCGACCGCAACAACGACGACGTGCCCGAGACCATCCGCTACGAATGGTCCGGCGCCCCCGGCGATCCCCTCACGCGACAATACAACGGCGGAGCTGTCGTCGAGATCGTGGGGAACGTCGAACGACTCGATCTCGCCTATGACCTCGAAACGTCCAGCACCGAAATCCCACAAGCAAACGAGAGTGCGGAAACCGCGTTGTCCGACTACAGTTCGACACAGGACCTGCACGACTATCCCATCAAGGACACCGAGTGGTACGCGCAGTACTTCTCACCGACGCTGCCGGCGGACACCACCAGTTGGAAAGTCACGCGCGTGGTGATCTACGCCAAGGTCGACGGGACGTTGGATGGGGAAGCCCGCGTACAATTGCAGCTTCCCACGGCCGGGAAATGCCCCAGCGGAGTTGTGCTGCAAGAGAATACTCTGCTGGAGTCCGCCCTGTTGGCCGGGTATTCGGCCCAGGAATTCACTTTCTCCAGCGCCGGCGGCCTGTCGCCCCAGCAAGGGCTCTGCATCGTGGTCCGATGGGTCGCCAACGGCACGGCATGCAAAGTCCAGGGACAGGATAAGAACGTGATGGGAGCCAACAACGACCTCGCGAAATCCACCGACCGCGGCGCATCCTGGTCGTTGCTCACCAGCCAATCGCTGTTCTTTTCGGTTTATGGCACCGTGGCTACCGCGGGCGATCCCCAGATTCAGGAAACGCACTATCTGGGCGGAACCGACGTCACGCTTCGAGTGGGCAGCGATGCCCAGGCGACGGTACAGACGGGCGTACAACTTCTGAACCGGCCGGAGGCAAGTCCATGATAGCTTTGAACACACGAAACATGGGCCCGCCGGCGCACGACGCCGCGTTCACGATTGTCGAGGCCGTGATCTCAACGATCATCGTCGCCTTCATGCTGGTGGCGGCGCTGAGTACGGTGGGAGCGTCCCGGTGCGTTCAGCAGGAGACGTCGCTGGCCGACCGCGGGCGGCAGTTGGCCGAGTCGCTCATGGCCGAGATCCTCCGGCAGGATTACCAGGACACCGGCAAACCCATCTCATTCGGTCCGGAGGCGGACGAATCGACGGCAACGAGAACGGATTTCGACGATGTAGACGATTATAACGGATGGGCTGCGAGTCCACCCACCGCCAAGGACGGAACGGTCCTGGCTAACGCATCGGGGTGGACTCGAACGGTTGTGGTGGTCTGGATCGAACCGCGGGACCCGGCCGCAGTCAAGTCGTCGGAGACCTACGCCAAGCGCATCACCGTAACGGCCAAATACAACAACGTCTCGCAGGCCACACTGGTGGCCGTACGCACCAACTACCGCTAACGAGGAGACCCGGAGATGCCGGCCGGCAGAACGAAGCGACCGAAATGCAACGGCAGCGTCTACCTGCACGTACTGGCCTCGTCCGTCCTGGTCACGATCATCGGCCTGGGGGCGCTGGCAACCGTTCGTATCCAGACGCGATCCGCGCTGCGGGCGCGGGACGTCGCCGAGGCAAGGAGCTGCGCCGTCTCGGCGGTCGAGCTGGGTCTGCTGTTTGTGACCCAGGATCCGAACTGGCGCACGGTTTGGTCAAACGGTGCCTGGCTATCCGACAAACCGCTCGGCGACGCCACGTTCACCCTGCAAGGCGTCGATCCCCACGACAACGACCTGACCGACTCGAACTACGAACCGGTCGTGTTGACGGGCATCGGAACCAAAGGCATCGCGCGGCACAAGACCCAGGTGACGCTGGTCCCGGTCGTCCGGCCGCTCGAAGCCCTGAACACTTGTGTCCACGCCGGCGGAAATCTACAGGTCAAGGGAGGTGATCGAATCATCGCTGTGGGCGCCCCGGTTTCCACAAACGGCATTCTGGATAACGACGAGATCATCGACGGGGACGCAGAAGCCGGCAGCATCGACTCGATGGTTACGATAACCGGAACACTCACCGTTCCCGCGCCCGCCAAGGCACTGCCCGACCCCGGTGTGTTCTCCGACTACGCCAGCCGGGCCACGGCCATCCCCGGAATCACCACCATCGACAAGATGGTCTTGACCCCGACCTCGAATCCCTGGGGAGCGTCGGACCCGAACGGCCTCTATTTCATCGATACCGGCGGCAACGACATCACCATAAAAGACTCGCGTATCCACGGCACGCTCGTCATACGGGCGGGCGATAACAAGAAGATCATTATCGACAACGCCGTCTTCATGCAGAGCTACCGGTCGGACTATCCCGTCCTGATCGTCGACGGCAATCTGGAGATCAGAAACAATAGCTGCGATTATCCTCTGTCCGAGACGTCCTGCGGCACCAACTTCAACCCCATCGGCGCGCCGTACGACGGCGACTCCGATGACGATATACTGGACGAGTATCCCAACGAAATCCGGGGGCTCATACACACCACGGGCACCCTGACACTGTTCGACACCGCCCGTATTGAAGGCGCGGTCATTTGCGAAGGTCCCGCTACCATGGATGGGGCCAACACGATCATCCACGACCCCGGCCTCTATACCAGCCCGCCGGAAGGCTACACCTACGTCGAGCGCATGGCCGTCTCGCCCGGTTCCTGGAAGCAGGTCGTCGATTGACACTATCGCTGAGCGGCTGCACCGGAGTCGCTGTGCTTGCGTCACGCGGAGGCTTGCTCGTATTGTGCGTGTCTGTGAAAAGACGTCGGTCCGGCCGGGAGACTTCGACTGGTTCGAAAGGACTCAGCGCCTGGCAAATCCGTCCTGGCCGACGTTGCGGATGAGGATGTCACGCTCAATGACCGCGTTGACCTTGTGGGGCGCCGTGGGCAGTGTGGTTTCCGCGACGACCATCTCATACATCGTGGCCCTGCGGACCCACCGTGTTGCCAGGTCAATGTAGAGGTCGCCCAGGTAGTGCGAGCTGCCCACCGAGCGTATCTCCATTTCAGGCGTGGGCTTGGCGATCATGCGAAACGAGCTCTCGCCCGAATCGTAGGCCACCAGGGCACAGGCGGCCCCGTCCACCCGGCTGAGGCCCTTGAGCTCGAGAGTGATCTTGCCGTTCTTGAAGGCGGACCCGTTGGCCGCGTCGCTGCCCAGGCCTACGGGCGGCTCGCTGAAGGCGGCGGCGTGGACGATTTTGTCCCCGATGCGTTTGAGGTCCTGGATGCCCTTGCCTCCGGCCGGAACAGGCCGGGCGAAAACGTCGCAGAACGAGTGAAAGTCGATGAAGGCGTTGTAGACGTGGTAGGACTTGTCCGGCGGGAGCACCTTGCCTTCGGCGTCTACGAGCTTGGCGAACTTGGCGTGGTCGATACCGAACACCTGTCCCTTCTCGTCGATGCCCTCGGGCGTGGTCCCGAAGAGGTACGTCCAGCCCGCCAGCGCCGGTATCGGGACGGGCGCCGCGTCACCGGTCTGGACGGTGAACTCGACGCAGGTGTACTCATCGGCCTGTTTGCCGCTGAGCCTGGCGGGCACGCCCTTGAGACGAAGCCGAAACACGTCGCCTCCCACGCGCTTGCCGTCGAGTGCGTACACAATCAGCCGGGATTCCATCTCGAAGAACTGGACCTCCACCGAGCGCTCGCCCGAGAGATCGAACGTCTGCTGCAGGACCGCGTCCTGCGCCGGATTCGCGGCGCGCGCGAGGCCGGATGTCACCAGGCCGATGACGGCCACACTGCAAATCGTCAATGTTCTGTACTTGTTCATGGTTCTGGACCTCCCAATAGGTTTCTGTTTCTCTGCAGTTGGTTTCTGCCACTTCTTCATGCACATGGAACCGGCAGCGAGGGGGTTGCCGCCGGTGCTTCCGACCGCGCCGGCCCGGCCGGCACGAGCAGCAGTGTCAGGACCAGGGCATGGACCATCGAATCGGCGAAGATCTCGAGGTTGTGGGCGATCTGAAGAGCCGGCGCCAGCCAGTAGCTCTGCATCATACTGAAGAGTCCCACCAACACATAGAGCGCGAGCCCCAGCGTGACAGTGAGCCGAAGCCGCGAACCCGGCCACGCGATCAAGACAGGCAGGGCCGCCAGGAGGAACAGGCTGCCGCGCAGCAACTGGACCAGAACGATCGCACCGCCGCTCGGCAGGGTCAGACCGAACTGCTCCTGCCTGTAGTACCCAGCGACAACGGGCGCCACCATCATGCCAAAGGACAGATAAATCGCGGGAAAAACAACCGCCGCCGCAACCAGGCGCCAGGCCCACTGCCCGGGATTTCGGCCCGAGAAGAAACGCCGCGCGGACACTCGGAACGGCTCGGCCCGCCCCGGATGCTTGAACAGCAGGGCCGTAACGGCGCCGAACAACAGACAGGGCAGAAGCGAGAAGAGCACCATCGTGGACATCCCGCCCAGCTTCGTGAAGATCGCCGCCTCAATGGGTGTGTTGACGCCCAGGCAGACGTAGCACAACAGCGCCAGGATCAAGGCGCGTACCGGGTACGTCGTCTTCATGCCTCGTGCCAGCGGCGCTACGCCCAGGGCCAGGACAACATTAGCCAGGGCCAGAACCAGGCCCATCGTCTCTGCGTTGGCTTGCTCGGGAATCTCCGGCAGCGGCAGCCCGAGTGTCGAGACCACCGCACCGGCGGCCATCGTGCCGGCCAGGTACGCCAGGGCACACAGGGGCAACCGCCATGCCCAGGCGACCACGGTTCTCAGAAGTGATGTTGCTCTCATGATTTCTCCTTTCCGGGGGCTCGCCCGGCGTCGGTCAGCTCGGCGATAGCCCGCCTGGCCCATTGGGCGTTCATTTCGTACCCGGCGATTCCCTGCTCCATCGCCAGCCTTCCGCACGGAGGCATCGCATCCGCGGCCTTGCTGAGATACTCTCGCAGGGTTGCCAGGTACGCGTCGATCTCTCTCGTGTAATCGCGCAGGAATTGCAGGGTCCGCTCGCGTCCCACGATCGGGTCCATAAAGGCGAACCGCAGCATGAGATCGTCCATGTGCCAGACGACGTCGTCCTTCGTCACCGGCCGTGAGAGACGTTGCCTGAGCGTCGCAGTGCCGCGTCGGGTGATTTCGTAGATCGTGCGCGGACGCCGGGTCTTCTCGCGCCGGCCGGCGGGGCGAATCCAGCCGCTGCCCTCGAGGCGCCTCAAGGCCGGATAGATCGCCCCCGGACTGCTGCTGAAGTGCCCCATCGGCGTCGTCGAGAACACCTTGCGGAGATCGTAGCCGGACTGGGGCTTCTGAGAGATCAGCCCCAGGATGGCCAACGACAACGCGGATAACCTGTTTTCCTGCTTCATCGAACGAGCTCCAATAGTACGATTCGTACTATTAGTCGAACGGGTGTTCGGGCTATTTCAAGATTTCTTTGGGGATCGCAGCCGAGGGGAAAAAACGGCCGGACATTTGTGCCCGGCCGTGCGAAATCAAGGTGATCGGAGACGACGAGCCTACTTCGGCAAATCCTCGGGCGCCACGTCGAGGACCGACAAATCGGCGTAGATGACGCGCCAGGTGGCCGAGCCTTCGGGCTGATACCAGAAAATCGGCGTGGTCGCGTCGCCGAACGCGACGTTCTGGCCGGCGTAGCGCCACGAGCCGCCCGTCAGCTTGCCCATGAACACCATCCCGCGATACATGATCTGGGCCTGCTGACCGACGTCGTATCCCGACGGGTCGGAGCCGGTGAACTTGCCTTCCTGCCTCATCTGCATGGCGACCTTGCCCAGCTCGGTGCCGATCAGCGTGGGCGGAAACGCTCTCTCCGTCGTCCAGCTCGACCACATGCGCAGAAAGGCGATCAAATCCTGCTCGCCCACCTCGGCCATGTCCGCCTGGAGCTCCAGGTTCATCCGCGCGTACCCGGCCGGCGGCGTCATGGTAAACAGCGAATCATCGAGAGGGACATCGAACTGGAAGTCCGTCATGATCATATTCATCCCGGCAGCGCTGGCGAACGTCATCTCGGCCCGCGCCAGCTCTCCGGTCTTGGGATCGATCCAGACGGTGGTGGTCGCGTCGTCTTCGGTGACACGGAAACCTTCCAGCGTCCGGCCGTCGATCTCCTTGCGGCCCAGCATCTCATCGGCCTGCGCCGGCAGCGCCCGCAGCTTCTCCACGGACACGTAGGGGCCGGTCTCCGGATTGTCGGCCATATCGGCGAAGGAAAACTCGAACTCAAGGTACTGCTTCATGGGCGGGACGATGCTGATGCCCGTGACGCCCGCGTCGGTGGCCTCGATGACCGTGACGTAGCCGTCGGCGGTGGACGTTCGCAGCCAGCCCGGCTCTTTGAAGGCGATATCGGTACGCACCGTCGGCATCTCCTCCTGGCCGGTGACCGTGACCAGACTGTAGACCAGCGTCTGGGCGTTCTGGAGTTGCTCGACGACCTGGGCGAAAGCGGCGCCTGCGCCCCCGCCGAGGAACGTATGGAATCCCAACGCCAGCGCGACGAGCACCACCGCCGCGACGGCCAGTTTCGTCATTGGACTTTTCATGATCAGTCTCCTTAAACGCAGGCCTGCGGAGGCTTCGGCGACCGCTTTGAGCCTGGCGTTCTGTTCGCGAATGATTCGGTTCATGACTTCGTTTTCCACGTTGCTTTGGGTCACCGCCTTGCCGTTGGCGACCAGGCGTTGTTGAAGGGTCCCCAGCTCCTCCCGCTCGGCCCGGCACGCTTGACAACCGGCGAGGTGCTCGGCCACCGCCTGCTTCTGCGCTTCTTCCAGCAAGCCTTCCACGTCCAATACCAGCAATTCTTTGCATTCGTCGCAGTTCATCGTTTCACCTCAGTAGCTTGCTGCCGCTGCTGGAGCGCTTCGCGCAGCAAGGCGTAGGCCCGTGACAGTGTTTTGGTGACCGTGCCCAAGGGCGTATCGAGCTGCTCGGCGATCCGGCTGCATGAGAGTCCGCCGTAGTACCGCAGCAAGACCACCTGTCGATAGCCCTCAGGCAGGCCGGCGACCGCCGCTTCGAGAGCGTAATCCTGAGAGAGTTCCACCGGCGGCGCCTCTTCGGAGAACAGCCGGACGGCTTCGCGCTTGCGCCGGAGCCGCTCGGCGCGCTGCTGTTCCAGCGCGACCCGGTCGGCGATGCCCAGCAGCCAGGCGAAGAACGACTCGGGTTTCTTGAGCTTGTCCATCTTGAAGTAGGCCCGCACGAAGGCTTCCTGCGTCGCCTCTTCGGCGCTGTCTCGACTGCCCGTCTTGCCGGCTAAGTGGGCCAGCACCACCGGCTGATACCGCCGTACCAGATGGCGATAATCATCCGGGTGACCATCCAGACAACGCGCCACGTAATATCCGTCCGTTGCCATCGGAACACCTCAGCGAACTCTCTCATTCCAGCGTTCTCAGTATATAGTGAGCCGCCGACCGACCTTGCGACAAAAAATCACCGGAATTTTCTCCGCGAGTCCCCGTGCAAGGAGAAGTTCCGCCCGGGGCCCTTCGGACGGTCGCGCGGCCGAGGGGCCTCCGGTCGCTCCCCGGATGGGACGGACCGAATGGATGGGTGAATTGGATGCGCTGCGCAGGCAAAAAGCAAGGCCGAACGCTCGGCCCGGCCCTGCCGACGGCGAAAACCTTTCGCGCGGGCATTTGTGGCTCTCGCCGCGCGCGGGCAGCCCTTCACCATGGCAAAGGGCTCTCCCGTCGCAGTCGTGCCGACGGACGGATCGCGCCGGCCACTACAGGTCGAAATTGCCCGCCGCCTCGGGCTGAAACAGCAATTCGTCGACCCGGATCTTACCGTCGAGCTCGTCGCCGACGCGCCGCCCGAAGACGGACAATCCGATCGGTGTCAGGACCGATGCTCTCAATTGCTCGACGGCCTCGTCGGACGTCGCGTCCCCGGGGAAGACCACCGTAACCACCATGTCTTCCCGGCTGCGAGAGTCCTTCAGGCGCACCCTGGAATTCATCGTGACGACGTCGCCGGGAATCTCTTGCGGGGCGACGACGTCGGCCTGCTCGAGCATTTTCTGGAGCCGCGTCATGCAGTCATCCGGGAGGGCGCCGCCCTGCCGGGTCGTTGCCAGCAAGGCCCGGAGCCGGTAGAGGTCGAACTCCGTAACCTGGGTCCTTTTGCGATGGACCACTTTGCGGCCTTTTCGCGCCCCTTTAGGAGAAGCGGCGGACAAGTCGATCTTTCTATCCTTGCAGAAGTCCCCGAACCGGCGCTCGATCAGTCGCCACTGGTGTTCGGACAAGCCGGCGGCAAAGACCTCGCCCGGGGCCATGAAGAAGATCGGATGCGGGTCTTTCGTGTGCAGCGTGGGCAAACACTGGAGCTTGTCTTGCCACCAGCAGAGATGGTAATAACGTCCCTCATCATCCTGGGACTGCTTGCAGATCGCTTTCTCTATGATTTGATGCAGTTGCTCGGCACTCATGTCATTGATCCTCGGGTCAGAAGAAATACCAATCGATCGACCGGCCGGCCTGGAAGCCCGGCGTCACGTTACTGCGGTGCGGCGTGCCCATCGACGCGCCGCCCGTCATCAAAAGTGTTCGAATCATGGTTGAGAAACCTCCATTGTGTCAGGTTGGGACAATAAAAAAGGCCGGCATTCGGCGCCGGCCACAGTCTGCAAAGCATCTGCCGGCGCGTCAGGGAGCAGGCGTACCGGGCAACAAACGGCACAGGGCCGAGAAACGAGCGTTCGCCAGCCGGTTCGTAACGCCGGGAATGTGGAACAGGCGAACCTCCGGCGCCGGATGTCTTCGCATATCAACAGTTCGCCGGTACGGTCTCATATCAGGCTCGGGCCCATTCAAAATTCGTCTCCAGCGTTTCCAGGTCGCATACCTGAAAAACGCACACGCCCAAGTATAGCGGAAGATGCGCCGCAGGCAAGCGCAAAACACCGCCGGGACGAATGCGGTGTGGCTGAGAATGTCCTGGCATGCGCGTGGCACCGGTAGCGTGGGTTCTCAACCCACGCGGCAAAGCGTCGCGTGCACAAGCGCGTGGGGCAATCCCGGCGCGCCGGGACTGCAGTTCTGCTTCGTACGCAGATAGAGGTTCCCCAGGTGTTGCGCCATCGCCAGGGGGATTGACACCGGGACCCCGGACGTCGTATAATACCGTTGCGACGAGATGCGGCGTGAATGAACGCGCCCCGAAAAGGAGGCGCGAAATGTGCGGATTGACCTGCCTGGCGACGATTGGACTATTGGTCGGAATGTTTGCGCTTGCGCCGCCGGCGTACGACGCTCGGAGCTTTGCTGTTGCAGAAGCTGTGGCTTCGGAGCCTGCTCCTGCGGACGGCGCGGGTTTCGTGGATCCGGATGTGGAGCTTTCCTGGTCGGCGGATGCCAACGCCGTCGGCTATGACGTCTACTTCGGCACGAACGAGCAGGCCGTGACCGACGGCACGGGCGATACCTTCCAGGGTCGCCACGAGACCACGACGTTCGATGCTAGCCCGTTGGGCCCGCTGGCGACGTACTACTGGCGCATCGATGAAATCAGCGTCGACGGAACCACCCACGCCGGCCCGGTTTGGGCTTTCACCACCGTCGATTTCATCGTCATCGACGACTTCGAATCCTATACGAACGAAGTGGGGAACAGAGTCTTTGAGACCTGGATCGACGGCGTCGCTGGTCCTCCGCAGCCGGGCCGTCCGCCCAACGGCACGGGCGCGATGGTCGGGCACGACATCTGGAGCCCGGACAGCCCGCACTACCAGCGGACGATTATGGAGACCGGGAACGTTCACGGCGGCAGCCAGGCAATGCCCGTGTATTACGAAAATAGTTGCGTACCGTACCGTTCTGAGACGGATCGGCTTTGGAGGACGCCGCAGGACTGGACCGCCGGCGGGATGAACACGGTGAGCTTGTGGTTTCGGGGCGAGGCGGCCAACAGCGCCGATCCGCTCTACGTGGCCCTGAAAGATGACGACGGCTGGAGCGGCGTGGTTCGCCACCCGGACCCGAACGCGCTGCTGCTGGACGAATGGCAACAGTGGCAAATCCGCCTGACGACGTTCGCCTTCGGTCCCGTCGATCCGACCGCCGTCACGCAGTTGTTCATCGGCACAGGCAACCGCCAGGAGCCCAAAGCCGGAGGTGAAGGAATCGTCACCATCGACGACATCCGCCTCATGCGCTGCGCCCCGCTGACCGAACCCAATGAGCCGAACTTCGTCGTCATCGACGACTTCGAATCCTACACGAACGAGCGGGGCCACAGAGTCTTTGAGACCTGGATTGATGGCTGCGGTACCCCCGACCCTTGTGATCCCTTTTTCCCGTTCCCGTGGGGTTCCTGTAGCGGTATGGCCGTTGGCCACGACATCTGGACCCCAGGCAGCCCGGACGGCACGATCATGGAAACAGAAAACGTCCACGGCGGGAATCAGGCCATGCCCCTGTACTACAGCAACGATTACTCACCCTACTACTCCGAAACACATCGCCGCTGGGACCCTCCCCGGGACTGGACGAAGTGCGAGGCGGACACGCTGAGCCTATGGTTCCGCGGCGAGCCGGCCAACGGTGCCGAACCGTTTCATATCATGCCTTGCGATGCCGCCGGGCGGCACCGGAATCGTCACCATCGACGACATCACACTGACCCGCTCTTCCGCGCCGCCGGACCCCAACGAAAACTGATCCCGACGTCCTCCCGTCCAAGCCGGCGCTCTTCGTCATTGCGTTCTACGAACAAGATTCCGCGTTGCCCCCGGAGTCCCCTTCCCAATCGCATGTGCAGAACTGTTGCTATGTGGTTTTCTGGTCGGGGGCAGGGCCGTTTCCCGTGAAGCCCGGAAGGTCCTTGTCGAGGTAGGCCCAGGAAACGGCCATCTGGGTCCAGGTTTGGTGGGTGGGCCGAATGAGTTCCGGGTCGTCCAGGCTTCCGGCTTTGATCCAGACCGTTCCCGGGCA
>JAFGCA010000222.1 GCA_016932895.1 Sedimentisphaerales bacterium
CGTCCCGTTGCGACAGCCGGGCAGGAACAGGATCTCATCGGCGCCCGCCGCGATCGCCCGCTCCTGGAACGCCTCCATCTCGTGCCAGTTGTGATCGAACACCAGGAACTGCGCGGTGAGCCAGGGAAACGCGGCGCCCGATGCCCGCCTGTGCTCCGCAACCCTTTGCAGGTTCCGGAACACCCGTTCGACATCGCCACCGACGCGGTACTTCTCGTAGACCTCCTGCGTCGCCCCGTCGCAGGAGACGACCAGGTTGCACAGGCCCGACGCGACGATCTTTTGCGCGAGGTCGTCGTCCCGGATGCTCAGGTTGCTGTGTATCGCCGTCCACAGGCCCTTCTCCACGGCGTATGCACAGGCGGCGTAGAAATCGTCGTTCAGCAGCGGCTCGCCCAGGTAATGAAAATTGATTTGCAGACTCCTGCGACGGACCTGGTCGATGACTGCCTTCAGATCCGCCAGGTCTGCCTTGCCCCTCCGGCGGCTGCGCGGATCGCCGGTGCCCGTCGCACACTCGGGACAGCGGAGATTGCACCCGTTGACGGCCTCCACCGTCACCACGGGCGGCACATAGTGCACTCTGGCGACCCGCTTCCTTTCCAGCAGGAACAGGAGGAAATTCGCCATCCTCAGCGGAAAATGCCTCTGCGTCGCCATGAATCGCAATTTGCGCCGGCGCAGCTCGGTCACAAATCGCCTCCGGCCTCTTCGCCACGAGCTGCGTGCGCGATCGTCCGGATTCGCGATCCTCAGCATCCTCTCATGCACCCGTGCTGTCTTGTCGTTGTCCTGTGCGATGACCACCGATCCACCCTTGGCAACAGAATCCGAGCCCATCTCCTCTTCTTCGGACGGTTCGTGAGGGTTCTTTGGGCCGCTCGCGAGAAAAGGCCCTCTCCTCCCGCGGCAGGTACTGTAACAGCCGCCGGCATGGATCCATAGGAGGTCGCCATGCGTAAACTGCGGTGGTTTTCGGTCGTTCTTGCGGCGGTTGGGAGCAGTCTGTGCGCGCCCGTCTCACGGGCGAAGGGCCGCAGATCGTCACCCGCCGCGTGCGATAGCGCACAAGAATGGGACGAATGGGACTGATGGGACCTGTTCGTTCCATGAATCCTCCCTTTTGCGGCCGGGACGCCGCAGATTCGGCAAAGAAAAAAACCGCTGTGCGAGACCGATCCCCGTTGACACGACGCCCGTTCCGACTATACTGACATTTGGAAGTATAGGCATAGGAAGTGACATAAAGATGAGGGTCCCCCAGAGGCGGATTCTCCGGCAGGCAAGGGCGGAAGGAAGAGTTCCATGTATCCCAGTATGCCATTCGACGCGTGGCCGAGGCCGCCGTGAGCGCGTCTTCTCTGCGACGGCAAGGTCTTGGAGGCTTCTGTGGGGCGAGCGTCCCACGTTGGATTCACATCTTTGCAGACGACGAAGAGTCGAGGAGGAACGAGCATGAGAACGAAGAGAGGGACAATGACGATGGTTTTCCTGGCGGTGCTTGCCGGCTGTGCAGGTCTGGCGACCGCGACCACGGCGCTCACCGGGCTGGGGGAGTCCAACACGAACACCGTGAGCTACTCGGGGTGGAGTCGTGGGTGGGACTTCACGGTGGTACAGGACATCAAGGTCACGAAACTGGGCTACTGGATGGGCACGCCCACCTACAACGATCTCAATAACGACCATATCATCACCATCTACGATAGTGCGGGCGCGGTCGTGGTCACGGGCACCGTCGTCAGCGGCGACGCCACCGACAGGAAAGAAGACGGCTATGCCTTCGTCGATGTGTCGGATCAAGAGGTGCGGCTCGACGCAGGCCAGAGCTACGTGATCGCGTCCTACTGGCTGTCTTCGGGCTACTATGATCTGGACGTGCAGTATGCTTACAATTACACGGTGGCGCACGAATTCATCACCCTGGGCCAGACGGACCTGAGAGCCAGTGGTCTGGCCATGCCCACCGATACGGGGGACACGACCAATAAGTTCCTGAGTCCGAACTTCCAGTTCGAGTTGGTGGAGCCCGGGCCGACGAACCAGCCCCCGGTGGCCGAGGCGGGAGAGGACCTGACGATCCAGTCGGCGGAGCAGGACGTGACGATCCTCGCGGGTGCCGCCAGCGATCCGGACGGCGATCCCCTGCAGTATCACTGGCTGGCAGACGGCATGGAGATCATGGGATGGACGGCTGTGGTGGACGGCGCAGCCACCCTCAACCTGGAGGGCTCGCAGCCGCTGGGCCTGGGAGCGCACACGCTCACACTGGAAGTCTCCGACGGCACGGACACCACGTCGGACGCCATGACGCTGACCATCGTCAACTCGCTGCCCTACGCGCAGCCCAGCGCCACCGCGATCACGGTGGGCGTCGGCGTCGCATTCTCCATCGATACGAGCGTGGCCGACTTCGACGGCGACACCCTCTCGTACACGTGGTTCAAAGGCATCGACGTGCTCGCCTCGGGCAGCGCGCAGCCGCCGACCGGCGGCGATCCGGTGGCGATCCCCGCGCTGGCCGGCACGGGCGGCGTCGCGCCGTTCACCGTGGGAACTCACGCGCTGACGATCGTGGTCAACGACGGCGTCAATCCGGAGCAGAGCGTCGCCGTGACGGTGGAGGTCACGGACGCGACCGCGCCGACCCTGGCTCCGGTCGCGAGTGAGACCATGTTGTGGCCCCCGAACCACAGGCTGGTGTCGATCACGATCCAGGCCAATGCCTCCGACGACAGCGGCCAACCGGTGGCTCTGACCGCGACCGTCTCGAGCAACGAGCCCGACGACGGCGACTGCTTCGTCGACTCCGTCGACAGCGCCACCGGCGTGATCGCGCTGCGGCTCCGCGCCGAGCGGTCGGGACACGGCGACGGCCGAATCTACACGGTCACCATCACCGCCACCGACGGCAGCGGCAATGCCTCGACGGCCACGGTGGACATCACAGTCCCGCACGACCGCCGGAAGAAGTAGACCGGCCGGCAGGACCCGGAACCGAAAGACCGAGGGCTGTGGGCGCTGAACCCACAGCCCTTTTTGCATGCGGACAACCTCGGGCCCGGACCGTCAGCGCCGGTGCATCACGTAGAACACGTTGCCACAGTACGCGGGGTACTTGCGGTAGATATCGATCTCCATCTGAATGGACTCGATCACGGTCAGTCTCTCCGTGTCCCCGGCGTACCGATTCCGCAGGATGCGCAGACGCTCTTCGAGCGGATGATAGTAGGGTTCCCACCAGGCCGATTCCAGCTGCACGAAGTGCCCGAGAACCTCATACCCGCAGGCCTCGAGGGTGGCCAGGTGGGCGGCCACGTCGGTCATGCCGGGATAGACGCCGGTCCAGAACTCCCGGCACTCGGCGGGCGGATCGGGCCGCAGCCACGCGACCTCGCTGACCGCCAGTCCGCCGCCCGGCGCCAATAGAGAATGCCAGGCCCGAAGACCTTCACGAAAGCCCACGATGAAGATGGCGCCTTCCGACCAGATCAGGTCGAAAGGCCCCTCGTCTTTCGCCAAAGTGCGCATGTCTCTGCACGCAACCTGGATCTTCCCGGCGACACCCGCGTCCGCGGCCCGGCGCTGCAACTCGTCCAGGAAGGGCCGGTGGTTGTCCACCGCCAGAATCGAGCCGTCCACGTGCTGTGCCACGCAGAGGGTCCCGGCGCCGTTTCCACAGCCGATGTCCAGTATCCTGAGCGGACGTCCTTCGGTTGGCGACATCGCCGGGAGCACCGTGTCCAACGCCCTCTCTGTGGAGGCCTCATCTCCGGGCCCAAGGCGGGGTAGTGAAGCGTCGAAAATCTCGTAGAAGAATTCTGTCTGTTCTCTGGGTTCCATTGTCGTTATGTCCTGTGTCTTTCTGCGAACTCGGCATCCGGAGACGCGGGTTCGCGCAGTGTGTCTGTTTGCGTCAGAAGTACGTGGAAGGAGTGAGAAGCCATACCACCACCGCCGCACGTGGCGCCAAGGAGAGCCATGTGCTTGTGACGTTTTCGGCGGAGCGTGACTTCTCTTACAAGACGGTGACCATAGAATAGCAACAATACTTCACGAAACCGACCTTGTCAAGCATGCAGTTGGCACAATGCCGTTTTCGGATGTGGTCGGCACGCGGTGGCGGATTCTTACCCTGCCCGTCCACCGTGGCCCGGTGGCGTTCGCAACGCGATAAACGGTGCGCCAGGCGAAGCCTGGGTAAGGAGGTGCAACATGATGTCGTGAAGCTAAACCTTACATTGGAACCCGGCAGGTAGCCA
>JAFGCA010000223.1 GCA_016932895.1 Sedimentisphaerales bacterium
CAAGGTGTTCATATAACCTTAGCGCCGCCCGCACGCAGACGCTGTGGTTCAGTCCTGACACGGCGTCTGCGTGCCGGCCGGGCAGGCCAGCATATAGCCTACACCGGTCGAAGTGAGGATATACTGAGGGTTGGCGGGGTCTTGCTCCAGCTTGCGGCGCAGATAGCGCACGTACGCCCGCAAATAGTCCACGTCGTCGACGTATTCAGACCCCCACACCGCCTTCAGCAGGTCCGCGTGCATCAAGACGCAGTTGGGGTGCAGGGCCATCTCGCGCAGCAGTGCGTACTCGGTACGCGTGAGGGCCACCTTCTCGCCGCGCATCGTCACAAGGCGGCGCGCAAAATCGATCTCCAGGTCGCCACAGGTCCAGGTGGTCGTGATGACGGTCTCGGGGTGTTGCGCGCGGCGCAGCACCGCCCCGACGCGCGCCACCAACTCTTTCGCGTTGAAGGGCTTGGTCAGGTAGTCATCCGCGCCGACGTCGAACCCTTTCAACAGGTCCGACTCCTGCGCCTTGGCGGTCAACATGATGACGGGAACGTCGGAGAACTCGCGCACACGCCGGCAGACCTCGTAGCCGTCCGGGCCGCTGCCCAGCAAGATATCCAACAGGACCAGGTCGGGCTGATCGAGCACGATCATCTCGAGGGCAGACTCGCCGGTAATCGCCGCGACGACGTCGTATCCCATCGCTTTCATGACCTCGGTCACCAACCGCACGACGCGCGGTTCGTCGTCTACAACCAGAATCTTTTCGTTCACTCAGCCACTCCTTCTAGTAGGCAGCGGGTTCGGCAGTTTTAAATGGGATCGTGAAATACAACGTCGATCCCTTGCCGACCTCGCTCTCGGCCCAGATACGCCCGCCGTGGGTCTCTACGATCGCGTGACAGATGGGCAGCCCCAGCCCTGAGCCAACCACGTGGCGGCCCAGTCCTTGCTCGACGCGGAAGTATTTCTCGAACAACCGGTTGAGGTGTTCGGGGGCAATTCCCACACCCTGGTCCGACACGCTGATGATTGCCTCGCCTTCGCCCACCACACCTCGCACGACCACCAGCCCGCCCTCGGGGGAATATTTGACGGCGTTGTCCAGCAAATTGCGCAGCACCTGGGCCACCCGGTCGGGGTCGGCATCCAGGATAGGGAACGCGGGTGGAAAATCGACCAGGAAGCGATGTTGTTTGTACTTGCGCGCGAAGTCGGCGGTCGATTCTTGCGCCAGGCGGGGCACCATCACCGGTTGAAACTCCAGCTTAAGGAAACCCGCCTCGATGATCGAGGATTCCAGCAGGTCGGTAATCAGGCTTTGCAGAACCGTGCATTCCTCGTCAATGATTTGGAGGAACTCGCGCCGCGCTTCGGGCTTGAACAGCCCGCCCTCGTCCATCAAGAGAGCGGTCGAGTAGCCCTTGATCGACGTGAGCGGCGTGCGCATCTCGTGGGCCAGCGTCGAGATGACCTCCGCCTTCAAGCGGTTGGCCTCTTCGAGGGAGCGCGTCGCCTGGAGTTCGCGGCGCAGGCGGGCGTTGTCGATGGCCAGGGCGATCAGGTCGGAGACGGCACGCAAGAAGGGCAAGTCACCGGCAGAGAAACTTCCCGCCTGGCGGCGATTCTCCAGCAGGAAAACGCCCACCTTGGTCTGCCCGGCAATCAAGGGGATGCTGACCGCGCTCAAGGGCGGTTTCAGGCCTTCGTTGGCCGCTTCGAAAAACAGGCGGTGGGCATCGGACAGGTTCGTGCGGGCCTGAGCAATCACTTCGGGGGTAGGGTACAGTTCGGCTTTTCCAGACACCAACGCCGTGCCGCCCATCGCTTCTCCCGGCGCGAGGTGAATCTTCTTTAGACTGTCGGCGTGGTATCCTTGGGAAGCAGCCACAGAAAGCCGCTCGTCCTCCGGGTTGTAGATGGAGAGGATCCCGGCGTCGGCCGCCTCCCACTTGTCGACGAGACAGACCAGGAAATCCTGCAGCATCTTCCCCAGGTCTTGCCAGGCCGCCATAATCCTGGCGATCTCGAAGATGGTATCGAGGCGTTGGTCCCGCGGTTGTGGGGCGCCATTCGAAGCAGGATGCACCGGCTCTATCGTTTGATTGGACAAGGTCATCACATCTCCCACATTCTGAAAGTGCCCGACACATCACGTGTGCCGGGCACTTTAGACACCCAGCCTCATTCCCGCACCAGCGGGAGAGTACTGTTAGCCCTCATACCCTTCGTGGGCTTCGAGGTTACACCCAGCCGCGCAGCTTGCACGCCTCGGCAACACGGCGCACAGAGACGATGTACGCACCCATGCGGTTGTGAACCTTGTACTCCTGAGCCGTCTCGTGGACGGCGTGGAAAGCGGCAGTCATTTTCTTGTCCAGCCGTTCGTGAACTGTCTCGACGTCCCAATAATAGTCGTAGGCGTTCTGCACCTGCTCAAAGTAGGAAACGGTCACGCCACCGGCGTTGCACAGGAAGTCGGGAATCACGTAGACGCCATTCTTGTACAGAGCCTCGTCCGCCTCGGGCGTGGTCGGCCCGTTGGCCAGCTCGGCCACGATCTTGGCCTTGATGTTGGCGACGTTGGCGGCCGTGATCTGGTTCTCCAACGCGGAGGGGAAGAGCACGACCACATCCAGCTCCAGAAGGGCCTCGTTGGTGATATTTTCGGCACCGGGGAAGTC
>JAFGCA010000224.1 GCA_016932895.1 Sedimentisphaerales bacterium
CCCGCGGAAAAGGTGCCAGGCACCTTTTGCCGGAACGGCCCTTCGGGTGCTTCGCACAAAAGGTGCCTGGCACCTTTTCCGCCGCGTCGCCCGAAGTGTGAACGGTTACCCTTGGCAACTTCAGAATGTTGAATCCATAATCTAAGCCCCTTGGGCCGGCAAAGCCAACCCAGTTTACCCAAAACGAGTCATTGTATGCCTCTTCAGCCGCCCGGGCCAGGGGATCTGACCAGGCCGCTCCGGCCCCTTACCACACACAGACGCAGGCCGCCTGCTTGAACTCTCGCACGCCTATCCGGACGCAACGCCGGGCTCGGACCACCCAGCGCAGCAGACGAAACCGCCAGCGGCGCAAAGCGTTCACGAGCTCTGACGGCTCGGTCGATGATTCGACCAACCCGACAGGGGGGAATACCCTCCAGCCGTGGCACTCCACCTCGTGGAATTGCATCGCTCGGTCGATACGCTGCCACAGGTCACGGTTTTTGACCGGGACCATTCGCCCGAACGATTCCCAACGCCACTCGTTTGCCCGCCATTCATCCAAACCGAAACGAATCCCCTCCCGCACGTAGGTGCTCGGCGTAATGAGCGTCACACGGGTGGGCTGTTCCAGGGCCTCCAGGCCACGGACGACGCTCAAGAGCTCGAGACGTTCACCCCTTACGTCAGGCTCGACGTCGCCCATGATCACCACCCGCCGCGGTTCGCGCTCGTCGGCGCCCCGCAACAGGCATCTCCACCGTCCGGGATCCTGGTCGACCTCCGCCTCGGAGAAGACTTCAAAATGGGGTGCTGGAACGTTCATCGGTCGTCCCCGTCATCAAATCGCACTAACCTGGGCAAGCTAGGGTAACTGGCATCACCGAGAAAACCGGGAGGTCGATCCCCGGCCCGCCGATGGCCACCACGTCGCACTGGTCTACGTGATTCTTGTTATCGGCAAAGTTTTCTTATATTCCCCACACTATCCCCTTTAGCTTCGCGGAAAACTTCCCGTGACTAGCAAGGTCCCGTAGACGCGGCGTCTCGCCGCGTTCAAGAAAGCGGCGAGACGCCGCTTCTACTAACAGGAGAGCCAGAAGAATTACCGAGCTAAGGCCTACGCCCACACGCCCGTGTCGAGCAGGCGGAGCAGGTCAGGCAGCAGGGCTCGGGCGGCCCGGGCACGGTGGCTCAGGCAGGCTTTGACCACTGGGCCAAGCTGGCCGAAAGAGCGGTGGTATTCGATGACCTCGAACAGCGGGTCGTAGCCGAAGCCGTGGCTGCCACGCGGCTCAAAGAGAATCCGCCCTCCGCACGTGCCCTCGGACTCGGCCCGGATGGACCCGGTCGGGTCGCAAAGCGTCATGTGGCAGACGTATCGGGAGGTCCGCTTTTCCAAAGGGATGGAGGTTAGGGCTTGCAGCAGGTGGGCGTTGTTCGAAGCGTCGTCGGCCTCAGGGCCGGAATACCGGGCCGAGAAGACGCCCGGGGCCCCGTCCAACGCATCGACCATCAGGCCGCTGTCCTCGCCCAAGACCCAGGCGTCCAAGTGCCGAGCCTGCCGGAACGCCTTCAACGCGGCATTTTCGGCGAACGTCGTGCCCGTCTCGTCCACGCGAATCGCTTCGGGAAACTCGGCCAGCGTCCGGACTTCGATCCCGATCGGCGTCAGCAGCACGGCCAGCTCCTGCCCTTTTTTCCGGTTGCCTGTCCCGAGGATCAGTCGCGGTCGCGTGTCGGCCATGTCGATTTTCGAACGGGTGTTGGCAGAAATTCAGCAGAGACTATGACTATAAGGAACAGACCGCCTGGGTGCCACTGCTGGCTTGTCCAGCAGTGTGGAGCGAAGAGGCCACGGGAAACACTGCTGGACAAGCCAGCAGTGGCACCCTTATACAACAGGCTTCTATCGGAACAGGCCGCTCGAGTGTCGGGCGTAGACGCCGCCGATCGATTCTCGGGGGACGGCGACGATCTCGGGCTGGATGTCCAGCGGGATGTCGATGACCAACTGCGAGGCCAATTGCCCGGTGGGCGCTCGCTTTCCCTTGAATGTCTCCATGATCCGATGGATCTGCGGGTTGATCTCGGTACGTCCGTCGGGGCGAGGCGTTCCATACGAGTTGAAACTGCCGATCGTCACGATACTGACCTGCCGATCGTGGAGTTCGTAGGCCTCGAATCCTTTCTCGCGCAAGGCGACCGTTAACGCGTGGGCCTTTTCCGCGGCCTGGTCCAGCAGCGTTTCCTTGAGTTGTCTTTGGCCGTGCTCGATTTCCTTGATGGCCGTCTGGTCGACGATCACCTTGCCGGTGAAGTGGGCTACCTGGACGGTGTACTTGCCCGGGCATTTCAGGAGGCTGTATGGCAGGTCCTTGTTCATCTTCACGACCAGCGGATCGAGCGATTTGGTGGTCGTTTCATTGTCCAAGAGCGGATTCTGCGTCATGAAGGCTTGGCCCATGGGTCCCTTCTCCGCCTTGGGATTATTGGGATTTACCTTCGCCAAGACCTTTTTGTGCACGGTTCGCAGGCCGATCAGGGTCTGGTGCGTCTGTTTGCCCTTCTCGATCTTGAGGCAGTCGGGCGTCGAGTGCTTGATCTTTTCGAGCACCTGTTGGGCTTCGACGTCGTCGATGCTGGGGTAATCGCCGACCAGCACGCAGATTTCGTCGGCCTTATTGCCCCGCCGATAGCGCCAGACCTTGGGCCGGCCGTTCTTGTCGATGCCCCGCCCGCCCGTGTCCTTGTCGAAATCGATCTGCATCTGGTGCATGTAGGCGGGCAGCTTGTAACGCTTGCGGAGTTCGAGGACCAGTTCGCGGGCCTGCTCCTCGGCGCCTTCGCCGGAGAAGCTGCTGGCCATGATCAGCCACGGGCCGTTCTGTTCGGTGAGCTGATACGACTTGTTCGGATTAGCTTCGACGCGGTTGTGGCTCAAGAGCGTTTCCCAGGGCGCGGCTGCCTCGATCGGCACGTTTGCCGCCAGGAACCACCCCCCCGCCAGACACGCGATCACCGCCAGCATGGTCATCTTGCTCATGATCTCCTCCGTACACAACGGGTTCTGCTTTCTCCACCCTTCCTGCTTTGCCTCGGTGCATTCCCCGAGGACACTCTGCCCAAAGGAAGGGGCGGGAGTCTAGCAGAAGGGCCCGAGGCGTGCCAGAGCGGAAATGTTTGTTTTCCCGGTTTCAGGAGGGAGACAGCCTGAAAAATCGTAACTGTTCACGGCTCGCGGAAAAGGTGCCAGGCACCTTTTGCCGGAACGGCCCTTCGGGTGCTTCGCACAAAAGGTGCCTGGCACCTTTTC
>JAFGCA010000225.1 GCA_016932895.1 Sedimentisphaerales bacterium
ACCGACAGGCCAAAGCCTCGCACCGCAAAAGATGGCTGGCAAAACACCTGAACCCCGTCCGGCGAAAATGATGTTGTAGAATTAGTGCCGCGACCAGTGTCTGTCTCAGTTGAAGAACACCGGTGGCTCTGCTAGGATTTGCTTGCAACGCCGCTACGAAAGCAGACAGCGACTCTTTGTCCCATCCCATTTCACCAAGCGTTTTCGCGGCTCCGAAAAAGACATCCAGATTGCCGTCCTGTAACAAATCCAACATCACCGGGCGCGTGGATTGCAGGTCGCCTGTCGTCTTCCACAATGCCCACGCCGCGGACATCCGGAGTTTCGGCGGCTTCTCGCCCATCGCGGCGCCGAGCGCTGCTTTGGCGCCACTAGCTTGCGGACCGATAATCCCCAAGGCCTCTGCGGCCATCGCTCGGTGGCTCGCGTCCAACTTCGCGTCCGCCAACACGCTGACCAACGGCGGAACGGACACCGAGCTCAGACGATCGATCTTCCATAGCGTGACGGCGGCTGATATGCGTTGCCATGGATCATCATGGGTAAGCAATTTCGAAATCGCCGGTATCGTGTTTTTCACGTCCGGCCCCCAGTCCCCCAGGATGCGATGGGACAAAGCACGGGCCGAACCATCCTTGCTTTGCGTGTCGCGCACCGATTCTCCGACGGACATGTTAAGGACGTCCCTCACCGCCGGTTCGCTGTAGTGGAGAATCGTGAATGTCTTTCCATTCCAGTGGAAAACCGCTTCAGCCTTGCCGTTCTCCAGCACGAGTGCGTAACAGTCATCCGCCTTGACCTCGTGCAAGGCCACGCGCCGCCGCAGGCGATCTTTGTCGAACAATTGGTCGGCACGCCCCCAGGCGCCGTGCTTTGACAGGTCTCTGATCGCCGCCGGCGAAAGTGCCTGTCTTGAAAGCAAGAAGATGACCCGATCTTGAAACCGTTTGCCGTTCCATTCCGGAGCACGGTGGAAGTGTTTCAACAGGTTGACCCTTGCCTCGAAGTCCCCAGAATGTTCCTCACCGGCTTCGATCGCCGACTGGATTTCGCTGAACAAACGCTTGCCGTCGTCCAGTTCATGACGCCAGACGACGCCCGCGTCGATCGCCGACTGAATTTGGCTCAACACTTCCACTGCCTGGTCGCGTGTCGGCGTCCCCGGCCGATTCACAACCGGCGGCGGACTCTGTCCACAACCCACCAGCCCCACACTCAGCAGCAAGAGAACCGGGGGCATCCAGGTTCTTCGCAGTCTCATGGTATATTCCCTCGTTAGTCAGGAATGGCTCCCCAAACCGCTGGTCAGCTCGGGGGCACGTTTCCTCTTATGCCGAAGCCAATGGTGACCGATGGCCCAAGCGAGCCAGCCGGCGAAGGCCGATGCCATGGCGCCCGTCTGCCACCGGGTAGACGTAGACACGCCCGCCCATCTTCGCGGCCCTGACACGGACCTCAAGGCACGGTGTTTCTGGACCTCTGAGTCGTTCGCGCCGGCGCCTAGTCTCCGTCGAGCAACGCCTGAACGCGCTGTTCCATGATTCGCGTCAGCGCCGCCGCGGCTTCCTTTTTGCCCTTCTGTGGTTCGATCGGGATCGGCTCGCCGAAGGTGACCGTTGCTCGCCGCGCCCCGCGGATCCGAGCCGTTGCGTAACCCAGCACGTCTTCTTCGAATTTGTCGAGCGTCTCGGCCACGCGCTCGATGCTCGGCTGGTCAGCGACGTAATCGCCCGGATAGCTCATCGCCTGGGTCACCAGGAACAGATCCTCCAGGTCTTCCTCGCATTGCCTTCGCCGGGGGTCGTCCTCCGTCATGTCCTCCATCTGCTTGATGGCGTATTGCCGCAGAGTCTTGACGCGCTCGGGAGCGGTGCCGTCGGCCGGTTGAAGGTTGTAGCGCGATTCCAGACGCCCAAGCAGACTCTCGATAAACGCCGCGATCCGCTCCGGCACCGAGCCGGCACGGCTGTGGCCCAGATACTCGATCTCCTTGAGCGAGAGGATGCCTTCGGCGAGGTGATAGATCCGCTCGGGCAGCGTCAAATCGGGCCTCGGCCGCCACCGGATGGCCCGCTCTAACTCGTCCATCAATTCGAGCAACTCGGGAGTCGGGTCCTCGACGTAGGTGTACTTCATCGCACAAGGCACGCACACCACGGGCCGCTCGGCTTTCTTGGCGGCCATCAGGGCAATGGCCGCCGGCCCTTCGCGAAACGGCGTGATCCGGTCGTTGCAGTGGTAAACGTCGCCTTCGGGAAAGATGACTAGCGGCTTGTTGTACGACTGGAGAATCTCCTTCGCCTGCCGCAGCGCGCTGAGATCGGTCCCCTCGCGGTCGATGCTGAACCCGCCGTGCTGGCGCAGCAACGTTGCCCGCAGCCATCCGTCACGAGCGAAGACCTGCCAGGCGATCATCACGTAGACCGCAGACCCCAACGCGTCGGCCGCGGCGTACAGGCAGTGGCAATCCGCGTGGCTGGCGTGATTGGGCGTGATCAGCACGCCCTGTTCCCGCTCCAGCGAATCTCGAACGTGTTCCAGGCCCCGGACCTCGACCTCCAACAGTCGGTGCTTGGTCAATTGGTTCCGTCGGCGAAACGGCCGCCAGAATCGAATCCAGGCGGGGTTCAGTTTCGGCCCCCACCATCTGGGCGGTTTTTCGTACGGTTGACGGTTCATGGCAGCACGCCCCCCTATGCAACCGAAGTCCCGCTGGTGTTAGACGACTCGTCGACTGGCCGGAGTTTATCATTCCGGCAATCCCTCGCCAGCCCTCTGGATACGCCGAGCACTCATTTGCCGCCGTCCGCATGGGATGCAGTCCGGCCTGATGCGAGAGATCGCCTCTGCTACCCTTGGCGATTTCCGCCGACGGATGTCACGATGAAACCATCGGAAATGGATCGCCGACCCCGAGGAGAAGATGCTACTGTCAGACGACGCATGGTGCGGCAATCAGAGGCTTTGCGACGGCCGTGGCAGGGGGCGACGACGATTCACACGCCCTTCCAGGGCGTGCCACCCGAGCGAACGATGACTCATACAGCGTCTCAGGGGGTATCACCCGAGCGGCGGGCGACGCGATGTTGGGCTCGGGCCTGGGCGACGGCGCGGTCGCGTGCGGCCATCAGCTCGGGCGTGTGGGCCTCCTGGCCGCGGGCGGCTTCGAGCTGCTCCAGGATCGCCGCGTCGTCGAGCTCTTCGGCCGGAACCGCCCGGGGGGTCAGTACCGAAACGGTGTCGCCCAGCACTTCGACGAATCCGCCCTCGATGTAGTAGTGGTCGGTTCGGCCTGACGCGGTAATCCGCATCTCGCCGCTGCCGAGCCGGCCGATCATCGGGCCGTGCTTCGCGGCGATGCCGATTTCGCCGTCGTAGAGCGTCAGGGCGACGAACGCCGCGGGGGTGTCGCGGAGCGTCTTTTCCGGGGTGACGACGATGCATCGAAGTTCGGACATGAGCGTCTTGGGCTATTTGCTCTGGGCTTCCATCTTGGCGGCTTGCTCGGCGGCTTGTTCGATCGCGCCGACGTACATGAAGGCTTGCTCGGGCAGGTGGTCCCACTTGCC
>JAFGCA010000226.1 GCA_016932895.1 Sedimentisphaerales bacterium
ACCCGTCACCATGTTGTGAATCACGACAGGATCGGCCCGGGATTCCGTCACCGCGTCCGTGCCGCCCGTGGATGCGAAGACCGCAACCACCTTCCAGGGAGCTACCACATTCCTAAGGACGATGGGTCTGTCCGTCATGACGGGATTACTGAGACTGGGCAGGTATTGTCTGCCTGTGGGTGTCACCCTCAACGGCGTATAATCCTCCATCGCGATGATGCCGGCATAGAGGTCAAGAATGTACGCGGCGCCGGCCGGGCCATTGTCCGGTCTTCGAAATCCACCCTCGAAGGAGCAATAGGCGAACCAATCGCCGATATTGATGAACATGTTCCCACCGTCGAGCCATCGCTCCGCACGTGAGCCGTCCGGGTTGACATTCGGGAATTGATAGAGGCAACTTGGCATGCATCCGTTCAACCAGATGATGTCCATTTCTCCATCGTTGACGTTTGCCTCTACCCACGCACCGAATTCCGCGAGTTGGCTGTCGTTGAACTTCCGGATGTCATGAAACAGATGTCCGGTTGCGGCAATGATCGTCGCAACGTCTTTCGTCTGCGCGGCAACCGTGTACCAGCCCCAGCCATCGGTGTTCGGTGCCCCGACATAGAACGCGATGTCGGAAGCCACGGCCATCGTGCTGAAGGCGAATGCGACGACGAGTACGAACATTCCCGTTTTCATTTTCTGCATCCTCCAAAGTCAATTCATGGTTCCACTGCATTGTCACAGCCGGTCGTGTTGGAGGTC
The DNA here is from genome assembly GCA_016932895.1 of Sedimentisphaerales bacterium. The sequence continues at coordinate 754 of JAFGCA010000226.1, forward strand.
TGATCCCGCCTTCCGCGGGCCCCGGCAACCGGGAGGTCCGCACCGGTCACCTTCATAGCGGCACAGGCTCATTGGTCCATTCGTGACGCCATTCCGCCTCCTTCTGCCCCTTCACCGTGGTGCATTGAAAAGACTCAGCACGTCGTCGGAGCTCAGCGCGACATCGTAGATCCGAACGTCATCGACGGTCCCGGCGAAATGCTGTCCCGGCCACACGGCGTGGCAGCCCAGCTTCAAGCTGGCCGGTTCCATATCGGGAATGCCCGACGGCGCGGGGTTCTGCCCGACGAGGACCCCATTCTTGTATGCGCGCAGGGTGTTTCCGTCGTAGCCAGCGGCCAGGTGATACCAGGTGTTTGCGGCAAGCGCCCCGAAGCTTGCCGAATGCCAGTATCCCGTGACAGCCAATGCGGCCGCACCTCGAAACTGGCCGTTGTCATGATCCCAGTTGATCTGGTAGTTCCGCTCCCGGTGCACGGGTCCGGAAGGAGCGCGTCCCGAAGGCGCCGCAGGACTCTTCACCCACGTCGATACGGTCCACACCGTGAGATCCTGCGAATCGTACGTATCGACATAATCGTCGATGCCGTCGAACCGCAGGGCGCCGCCGACCCGGCCTCCGAAGGGCAGCCAAGTGGGATTCCCGAAAAGCCAGCCGTGGTGTGCGCCGGCGCTGTCCCAGGCAATGTTCCCGGAGGTTTCGTCCAGCCTCCAATGGGCGATCGGTTCGTCGGCGAGCGTAAACACCGGGCCGGGCTGGGCACCGAGCGCGAGCAGTCCATCGATGGCGGCCGACAACTCCTGCCTGGTGCGGGTGCCAGCCATCTTCTCCTGCGGTTGTCCGTTCCGGAATGTAATGAACGTCGGGACGGCGGTCACATCGTAGCGCGCGCAGATGACCGGGGCATAGTCGACGTCGATCCTGCAGACCTTGACCCGGCCGGCGTAGTCGCGCGCCACCTGCTCGACAATGGGCAGCATCGCCACGCAGTATGGGCACCACGTCGCATAGAAGTTGACCAGGACCGGCACGTTGGAGCCCAGCACCACCGTATCGAAATCCGCGGCCGTCACCTCGATGGGTCCTGTCTCGCTCGTCGGCGGCGACGCGGCGGCTCCGCCCGCGGGGAAGACGATGCTGTCGAGCCAGGCGGTGTCCTCGTAATAGGAGGATGCGCCATCCTTCACATACTGCCACTCAAAGGTCCGAGTGCCCGACGCCACGGGAAACGCCACCTCCGTCCAGTCCTGCTTCCCCGACCACTCGCCCATGTACAGACCATCGATCCGGAAGACGAGCTTGTCCCCGATCGGCTCCGACGATACCCTCACGTGAAAGCGAATCTCTCCCGCCCCGCAGGCGAGAGTCAGACTCAGGGTTGACGTCTGATCCTCGCCGATGACGCCGGCCCGGACACTGTAGGTTCCGCCGTACGATTCGGTCGACGTGATTGTCCAGAACGCATCGCCCGCGTGCTGCCAGGGAAGGCGTCCGAAGTCGCCCGTCTCGAAATCCTCGACGCTGGCAGCCGTCGTGACGCCGGCCCCTTGCCACGACAGAAGCGGATAGCCGGTTGCCGTCGGCATTCTCCAAAAATCTCCCGTCCCGTTGACCGTCTCGCCCACGAAGTCCCAACCGGCATTGATGAAGGTGGCGGCGTTCCGCATCTCGGCCGTCGTCTTGCCCATGCCTGCGGCACTGGTTGCACGGCCGGAACTCTGGATGTCCCAGAACGATTGCACGACGTTCGACCCGGCGCCGCCAATTCCCACCAGCCCGCCGATGTCTTGCCTGCCGTTGACGGCACCGGTGCTGTAACACTGGTTGATCGGGCCATAGTTGCCCCCAACCAACCCCCCGACCCAGGTTCCGCTGCCGCCGACGGAACCGATGCTGTAACAGCCCTTGATGGTGCCCCAGTTCTCGCCCACCAGGCCTCCCACGCTGAAGCTCGAGCCGGTGACCGTGGCTCGGCTCCAGCAGTAGGTGACGCTGCCGCCACGCGTATACCCCACCAGACCACCGACCGAGGTATCCGTACCGCTGACCAC
>JAFGCA010000227.1 GCA_016932895.1 Sedimentisphaerales bacterium
ACGTTCTTGCCGGTGTACTTCGGGGCGCTGCCGCCGATGGGCTCGAACATGCTGACGCCCTCGGGATTGATGTTGCCGCCCGCGGCGATGCCCATGCCGCCCTGGATCATGGCGCCGAGGTCCGTGATGATGTCGCCGAACAGGTTGCCCGTGACGATCACATCGAACCACTCGGGGTTCTTGACGAACCACATCGTGGTTGCGTCCACGTGGTAGTACTCGCGGGCGATGTCCGGGTATCGGGCCTGGCCCATCTCGTGGAAGGCCCGCTCCCAGAGGTTGTAGATGTAGGTCAGGACGTTGGTCTTGCCGCAGAGGGCCAGCGTGTTCTTGTCGCCCTTGCCGCGGGCCTTGCGGCCGTGCTTCTTGGCGTATTCGAAGGCGTACTTGAGGCAGCGATCCACCTGGTGCCGCGAGTAGACGGCCGTCTGGACGGCGACCTCGTTCGGCGTGCCCTTCATCGTGAACCCGCCGGCGCCGGTGTAGGCGTCGCCCGAATTCTCGCGGATGACGACGAAGTCGATGTCCTCGGGCCCCTTGTTCTTCAGCGGCGTCTCGACGCCGGGGTAGAGCTTCACCGGACGCAGGTTGATGTACTGGTCCAGGTCGAACCGGGCCTTCAGCAGAATGCCCTTCTCGAGGATCCCGGGCGCCACGTCCGGATGGCCGATCGCGCCGAGCAGGATCGCGTCGAACTTGCGCAGCTCCTCGACCGCGCTGTCGGGCAGCGTCTCACCCGTGCGTTTATACCGCTCGCCGCCGAAGTCGAAATTCGTCAGGTCCACCTTGAACTTGAACTTGTCCGCCGTCGCCTTGAGCACCTTGACGGCCTCGGCCGTCACCTCGGGCCCCGTCCCATCCCCCGGAATCACTGCGATCTTGTACGTCTTTGCCATCGAACGATTTTCCTTTCTTAGTCACACACTCACACTTTATTCAACCAAGGTGTGCGGAGCACACCTTGCCGTATGACAGAACTCGAAATCCGAAGTTCGAAATCCGAAACAAATCCAAAGGATCAAATCCAAATGACCGAAACGCTGACGCTCGTCCGATGCTCCGTTTCAGATTTTGGATTTCGGTCATTCGTGCTTGTTTCGGATCTCGGATTTCCTACTTTCGATTCGGGTTTGGCGTGGGCATCCGGGCCTCCACCTCGCTGCGCCACGCGTGCAGCATCTGCCTCAACTCGGCGGCCTTGTCCGGCATCCAGGCCGCAAGGTCGTTCTGTTCGCCGAGGTCGTCGCGGAGATTATACAGCTCGACGCGCTGGTTCTCATAGAATTCGATCAGCTTATAGTCGCCGACGCGGACGGCCCCGCCGGGCGAGCCGCCCTGGTTGCCGTAATGCGGGTAATGCCAGAAGAAGGCACGTCCCTCTTGGGCGTCGCCCCGCTTCAGCAGAGACGCCATGCTCCGGCCGTCCAGGTGCTGCTTGGGTTTGAGCGGCAGGCCCGCCATCTCCAGCATCGTCGGGTAGAAATCCGTGCTGATCACGGGCTCTTCGCACGTGCTGCCGGCCTTCGTCATGCCGGGCCAGCGGACGATCATCGGCTCGCGAATCCCGCCTTCGTAGAGCCAGCCCTTGCCCGCCCGCAGCGGCAGGTTGCACGTGGGGTGCCCTTCTGAGGTCGAGAGCCCGCCGTTGTCCGACATGAAGAAGACGACCGTGTCGTTCGTCAGGTCCATGCGGTCCAGCGCATCGAGCACTTTGCCCACCGCCATGTCCATCGCTTCGACCATGCCGCCATAAACGGCGTGGTCCTGCACGAGACGGACCTCGCGGTCGCCCTCCTTGCCCCAGGCCGGGCCGTCGTGCTGGATCTGTTTGGCCTTCTGCTCGTACTTGGCCTTGAGGTCCTCGCGGGCCATCAGCGGCGTGTGCACGGAATAGAACGACAGGTACGCCAGGAACGGTCGATCCTTGTTGGACTCGATGAACCGGCACGTCTCGGTCGCCAGACGGTCGGGCAGGTGCTCGCCGTCCGGGCCGTCGGGCAGGCGGGGATTGCCGTAGGGCGAGAAGTATCGTTTGCCGCCGTAGGGGCCGCCCCGCTCGATGCCGCCCTTGTTGATGTCGAAGCCCTGATCTTCCGGCCAGTACCCCTCGGGTCCAAGGTGCCACTTGCCCGCGAAGAAGGTCGCGTAGCCATGCTCCTTCAGCGCCTCGGCGACCGTCACTTCCTCCAGCGGCAGACGATCATTGTACCGGGCCGGCAGCAGGGGTTTGTCCCTGGTCCAGTGCTTCTGCACCGTCTCCGGCTGGGGGGCCCCGAAGTAATCCGTCGTTCGCAAGCGGGCGGGATACTTGCCCGTCATGATGCTGGCCCGCGTCGGCGAACACACGGGACAGGACGCGTAAGCGCTGGTGAATCGCACGCCGCTCGCCGCCAGGCGGTCCACGTTTGGCGTCTCGTAGAATGTGCTCCCGTAGCAGCCGAGGTCCTTCCAGCCGAGATCGTCCACGAGGAAGAACACGAAGTTGGGCCTCCTCCGTTCCCGGCCAGAGAGCTTCGTCGCTCCGCCGCATCCCGAAAACCACAGGGTTGCTCCGGCTCCGAGGGCTTTGAGGAAGTCACGCCGTCTCATCGATCCTCCTTTCCATCTCTCGCACGTCGCCAGAGGGCCAAGTCATCACGCGGTTCGCCCTCGGGCATCCTGGCGCCGACCTCTTTCCGCCAGGCGTGCAGTCTCCGTCGAAGCTCGTCCGCCTTGTCGGGCATCGTCACGGCCAGATCGTTCTTCTCGCCGAGGTCATCTTTGAGATCGTACAACTCGCCCCGGCCGTCCTCGTACCATTCGATCAACTTGTAGTCGCCCGCGCGGACCGCGCCGCTGGGCCGGTTGCCGCTGCCGTGGTAGTGCGGATAGTGCCAGTAGATCGCCTCGCGTTTGAGCGTACCGGCGCCCCGGAGCAGCGTCACAAGGCTCAGGCCATCCACGTGCTGCTCGGGTCGCAGCGGCAGGCCCGCCATCTCCAGCATCGTCGGATAGAAATCC
>JAFGCA010000228.1 GCA_016932895.1 Sedimentisphaerales bacterium
GACAGCCGAGCGATGGGATGGGCGTTTGATCTGCCCGGCCAGCAGATTGCCTCCATCGTTTTGCGATACACAGGGGCTGCGACGAACGCGGGTCTGGCATTCGACAATTTCACTCCAAGTGTACCGTTACCGCCGTTGACCACCAGCGCGAACGCCTCGCCAAGGGCGGTGTGTGCCGGCGATATGGTGACTCTCACCGGATCCGCATCCGGTGGCCTGCCGCCGTACCGCTTCGACTGGAAGAAGGAAACCGACCCGGACACGTGGATTTCAGTGAGCTCTGCGGCCGTGACGCAGGTGTTCCCGCCAGCGGATTCACGTTATCGCCTGTTTGTGACCGACGCCCTTTCCGAGTCGGTCACGAGCCCGCTCCTTGAGATTCCTGTTTGTGATGTCTCCATCGAGGTCAGCCAGGAATCCATGCCTGGGGCGGCCGATTTCGACGAGAATGTGCTCGGCTTGGCCGCATTACATGTAACCGATCTGAGCGCGGTGGCGTATTACGGTTGGACCTCCTCAAAAGCGTACTTCCAAGGTCCTGCTCCGCCCCTGACCGTTGATCGAAGCCATCTCTTCGCACTTCTCGCTTCCGACGGTCTCGCGCTGGTGACGGTGCACGACGCGAAGGCCACCAATGGCGGTGGGAGGGCAGAGATGCAATTCGACCTCCAGGGAGCAACCGCCGCCTTCCTGGTTCGCGATGACAACAGTTCACCGGATGCCTACGTCGCGGACCTGGACAATACCCGCTTCCGCTCTCTCCACATCTGGAATTCTCCGAACACCGATGGCTTGGCCATCGGACCGCTGGTCGGCGACTGGGTCGTGCTGCTAAAGTTCGAAGATGTGTTCAGCGGCACGCCGACTATCAGTGGGCTCACTTCCTGGGTCGCGTACTCCTCGACCGGCTCGACCATCCCGCTGCAATTGGTCGAGAGTCGGCGCGTGCGGCTACGCCCGATCCGCACTCCGTTGCCGGATTCGGATGGTGACGGTGTACCGGACGTGGTGGATGCCTGCCCGAACACCATTCCTGGGGCAACCGTCGATGCCAGCGGCTGCCCGCCACTGATCCCCGGAGACTGCGCACGCGACGGGGACGTGGACCAAGATGACTATCTCTTCTTCGAGGCCTGTGCAACGGGCCCAGGTATTCCGCAGCTAGACTCCGGCTGTGCGTGCGCCCTCTTGGATACGGACGCCGACGTCGACCAGTCCGACTTCGCCGTCTTCCAGCGGTGCTACAGCGGCGAGAACGTGCCGGTTGAGCCGAACTGTGGCAAGTGAGTAGCTCTGGAACATATTGGCCACCGGCGACACGCGAGCGCACGAGCCTGATGTCCCGGCCATGAAAGGGCTAGCGGTGATACGGCGGCGGTAGACGAAACATGAAACCATAGGCATCGCCCTGGCTCTGTTGTTGGTCTACGCCCAACTGCGACAGGACTGGGTGGGGAAAGCCATCGAAAGCCTTGCGAGACAAGGGTTTGCGAACGGCAGCACCTCCGAGATGCCGGCGAACGTTGACCTGTCAGAGCGAAGACGAGGGGGGCAGACGGCAAGAAAACGGCTGACAGAGAGTCGCGGTCAAGGCTTGACATTGCCTCGTGAATATGAGAAAATCTCTGACGCTGCGATAATGGTAGGGCAAGGCGGGCTGGGGCAAATCGCGTTTTGACGGTCGCGAAAAACTGAAGATGTCGAATACAGGGAGAGAGCGCTGAAGGCGCGGCTCTCCCTTTTTGCTTGCGCCGCAAGCGCGGGTAGGGGAATGCTGGCTGCGTAGCCGGGCGAGGTGAAACGAAAAATGTCGGTTTACGGACCCCGACGGAGACTTCCTGAGAGGCCGAGTGCCCTAGGAGCAAGTACGATGAAAGGCAAACGAACTGGTCGGACCGTGTGGGCTGTGCTTATTCTGCTTCTATATCTGGGGGCGAAGGGCGTTCTTGCCCTGCCTCCCGAATATTACAGGGGCAATCTTCCGGACTTCTCCCAGAAGCAGCGCGACTGGAAGGATGTGAATGGCACCTGGACCTTCTGCGGCCCTGCCTCGGCAGCGAACTCACTGTTGTGGATGTCCGATCACTACAACCTGCCCAAACTTCGTCAATGGCTCAACGGGAGCGAATACGACAACAACGGGGACATGATCCAAAATGTTGCGGATTACATGGGTTTCGTTAAGAGGGGAACGATAGACGAGCTGTACTGGGACCCGCCCGGCGGCGTCAGCGCAGATGGGTTCATTGGCGGCAAGGAAAAGTACCTCGAAGCGAGATATCCCTGGATCGAGCAAAAAGTCATGCAAGCTCCGTTCAAAGCGGGGAGCGACTTAATCTACGGCAAGGACGTGACCGGTACCCCGCCGACCCTCGACTGGATCAAAGGGGAACTCGACAGGGGCGAGGACGTTGAGGTCGGTTTTTCCTATCTCGTGAAGGTAGGCTGGGACCCTGAGTTAGGCGACTGCTATTCTCGACAAGGGGGACACTGGATGACGTTTGCCGGTTGGAATGCGAGCCAGTTGATCTTGCATGATCCCGCACAAGACGTGAACTTCGCGGGAGCCATAAAAGTTTTTCCTGGCACTCCTTTTGAGCACTGGGCTTATCCCGACCACCACGACTTCGCTACTTGGACGTTTGGTGGGAAAAACTTTCTCGCGTTGCCCGACTACAAGTCCGGATGCATCACGGTTATGGACGTAGCCGTTTCCGAGTCCATCCCCGAGCCCTGCTCTCTCTTGTTGTTGTCGCTTGGCGGGCTGGCGATGATGCGAAAAAGGCGAGGGCGGGTGCTGTAATAACCGAACCCGACTTGGCCGCGCAGCTGGGCAACGTCATCTCAGAAGCGCTGGCTCAAGCAACTCAACGGCTCAGCGGAAGTAGCGATCGCAGCCCCACCACCAGTTCCACGGACGGCTTGTGCCGTCGCAGGCACCAGTGCAGATATGATTGCATTGGGCGGCCCGGGACGTCTCGTCTGCGGATCGTTGTCCGAGCAGGTCTCCCCGCACACCACGCAGTCTGCCACACAGAACTCCTTGCAGCATTCCGCCGCCGAGCACAAGGCTAAGCCAGACAGAGCAGCACGGCCATCGCGATGCGCATGATATGTCCCTTCCATGCAGAATGGCCTTCTGATTCACGCCGGCCGGGCGCCAAAGTGTACCCGCTCGGCCCGGTCACATACGCTCACGATGTGCGAATCCGCTTAAACACACCCCTTCTGGGGGATGTCCAACCTCTTGAGGAGCATCCGCCGGAAGCCGTGGCGCGGTCGCTGACAGGCATCTCACATGCCCCCGGCTGCGAGACCTCAACCTCGACGCCGACATCGACCAGACCGACTTCGCCGTCTTCCAGCGATGCTACAGCGGCCCGGATGTACCGGCAGATCCGAGTTGTGCGGACTGACCGGCC
>JAFGCA010000032.1 GCA_016932895.1 Sedimentisphaerales bacterium
AATGGGCGCGAAAGGCATCACGAACGGAATCAACGCTGTCAACAGTGCCGTCAGCCTCTTGCGGGGAGAGACGGGACCGGATGGCGGCACACCGTAACGGGATGATCGGCGTCTGACCTCAGCGGAGTCCGGGGCCCCAAACACTCGGGCCGGCATGAACAGGAAGACCAGAAACACGATGTTCGGGAAGATGATCAGGAAGATGAAGATGGCTTTTGCATCGCCACCCGTACGCAGATTCCCCAGGAGAATCGACGAAGCAATGACGGTCAGGATGCACGCCAGCAGGACCAGGGGGCGAATGAGATAGCGATACCACCCGGCAAATGTGGTGCGACACATCATAATAAAGCAGAAGGCCGCGACGACGAAGGAGTCTACTCCGAAGGCCACGGCGAAGGCAAATTCGTCGCCCCGCAGACTGTTGCCGGCCAGGATGCACAGGAACAAGCCAAGACCGAAGCTCACCAGGGAACCGATCAGCCACAAGGTACGCATCTGAGGCCGGATCGGTCGGATCATGCCACCGACGGTCGCCGCTCGACGTTGGGCACGGGCGTTGGCCGCGACCGCGTCGGCAATGGGCTGCCCCACGGGGCTCATCGCCTGAACGACCAGGACGGTCCCGGCCAGGACGCAGGCCGTGATTACCGCCGGCAGGCCGAACATGTTGCCCGCGACGATGCCGAGGAAGCCGACCCAGATAGCATGGCCCAGTTCAACCCGTTTCTGGCGCTGGGCGTCCGTGATCTTCAGCCAGTCTACCAGCAGCATCGGTAAGGCAAGAGCCAGGACCTGCCCGCCCTGCCCTGAGAATATGGAGACAAAAGGAAGGCGCAAGAACGGGCCAAAGGGCCGAAAGGCATGCCCCTCGCGGAAGAAACCGAACCCGAACGCACCGCTGATGATGTTCGCCAGAAGAATCGAGAGAAAAGCGGCTCCGAAACATGTCGCGGCCTTCCCGATCCACCTTGTGTCTTCATCCAAAGCCCCCCACCATCGCCGACGCGAATGCAGTATCACGTTCGAGGTGGAACTAACCATGACAAAGACAATGAGCGCCATGGGAAGGAACGCACGTCCGCTCAACATGCCGGCTCCGAAGGCGATGGCCGCCATCGTGATCAGTGCCAGAGTCCGTCGCTGGCCGCCGGTGAGAGGGTCTGCAATGGTCACCTTCCGGCCGGTCTCATGGGCGCGTTCCTTGGCGGCTTTGAGCTTGTCGGCCATCTGGCCGCTGAAAACTTCGGCCTTCTTGGCGAACTGCTCAGCCTTCTGGGCGATGCGTTCGGCTTTCTTGCCGATCTGCTTGCTGAAATCGCTCTGGTCCTTACCCGGCGCGCCGGCAGGTCGGTACGCTCCGGCCGCCGGTTGAGCCCGGCCCATCTTCTCGGCCACATGCTGGGCAACGACGGAAAGCTCCTCCGGTGAGAACTGCGAGACGCTGTTGCGAATGTGCTCGGCGCCGAAGATGTCCTCGACCATTTCCTGGACCGTTTGATACCGCTCGGCGGGGTCCTTGGCCAGGGCTTTGCGAATCACGCGGGCAAACGGCTCTTCAATGTGGCTCAGGTCGGGAGTCGCGGATATGTGCTTCATCAGGATCTCAGCCGGGCTGGCTCCGAGGAAGGGAACCTGGCCGGTGAGCATTTCATAGAGCAATACGCCAAGGGCGTAAATATCGACGCCACGGTCATAGCGGCCCGCGCCGATCTCCGGCGCCATATAGTGCACCGTGCCGACCGTGATGGTGTGACTGACGTGGTGGCTCGTGCTCATCGCTTTGGTCAGGCCGTAGTCGCCGATCTTGACGTAGCCATTCTCGTAGAAGATGTTGCTGGGTTTGAGGTCGCGATGGACAATGCCGCACTCGTGCAGATAAGATAGGCCCTTGGCGATCTCGCGCAGGAAGAATGCTGCTTTCTGAGTTCCGAGCCCTCCGGGTGATTCCTTCAGCAGATCGCTCAGTGCCGGTCCCGAGACGTATTCCATGATGACGAAGGGCCGGCCCTGGTCGTTGTGCTTGACATCGAAGACCGTAACCAGGTGGGGGCTCTTGAGATTCATGCACTGGCTGATGCCACGCAGCTCGATCTGCTCGTGGCTCTGGACCACCTTGAGCGCCACCTGGCGGCCGCTGTCGCTGATGGCGTAGTACACTTCGCCGAAGCCGCCCCGGCCGGCCGCGCGCTGGATCGTGTATCCTTCGAGGGGCCGGTCTCCATACTTGTATTGGTACGCTTCCATAGGTCTTCTGCCGGATTATAAGGTCGTTATGATTTCAGTCCTCTTCAGACGCAAGATACTGCGTCTCCACAGTTACGCCTGGAACTTCGTCAGGACCATCGACAACGCGCCAATGCGAATCGGCGTATCCACGGTCAGGCCTGTGCTCGGCTGCATCGGCCGCTCGTTGACGCTGACGGGCTGACTCGCCCGGCACAGCAGCCGCTCGTTCTGCACGAAAAACGTTATGTTCTCGTCCAAGTGCTCGGTTTGGACGTGATTGTTCGTGTAGGGGCCCACGAGGAT
>JAFGCA010000229.1 GCA_016932895.1 Sedimentisphaerales bacterium
ATCGCCGAGATCATGTACGTCGATTTCGTCACCATCGCGATGGACCAGTTGGTCCACGTCGGCGCCTACAACCGCTACATGTTCGGCGGCAAGGCCAAGGTGCCGATGGTCCTGCGAACCGAGGGCGGCGTCGGACGCTGCATCGCCGCCCACCACTCCGAATCGCTCGAAGCCTGGCTGATGCACGCACCGGGACTCTACGTGGTGATGCCCTCGACTCCGTACGATGCCAAAGGACTGCTCAAGGCGGCCATCCGCAGCGACAACCCGGTCGTCTTCATCGAGCACAAAGCCACCTACGGTCAGGTAGGCCCGGTTCCGGAAGGGGAGTACATCATCCCGCTTGGCGTGGCCGACATCAAACGGCCGGGCAACGACGCCACGATCGTCAGCTACAGCCGCATGGCCATGCGAACCCTGGAAGCGGCCAAGGTGCTGGCGGAAAACGACGGCATCGACGCCGAGGTCATCGACGTCCGCACCCTCAAACCGCTCGACATGAAAACGATTGCCGAGTCCGTGCGCAAGACCGGCCGGCTCATCACCGTCAGCGAAGGCTTCTGCTGGTGTGGGGCCGGACGCGAAATCGCCGGGCAGTTCATGGAATACGAGTTCGAGGACGGCTCACGCGGATTCGACTATCTCGACGGCCGACCCGTCAATCTCGCGGCCGCCGACGCTCCGCCGCCCATGAGCGAACCCCTGGAAGACGCCAGCATACCCAGCGTCGAGCAGATCGCCGAGGCCGTGCGCGGCTCGGTTAACGGATGAGAGGACATTCACAATTGCCCCAATGAGAATGAGGATTCCATAAATGGCGAAAGAAGTCAAACTCCCACAGCTTGGTCAGACCATGGAGGAAGGCACCGTCGTCAACTGCCTGGTGAAGGTGGGCGACGAGGTCAAGAAAGGTGATGTGATCTTCGAGATCGAGACCGACAAAGCCACGCTGGAGATGGAATCTCCGGGCGACGGCTTCGTGAAGCATATCCTGGCCGAGATCGACCAGACGCTGCTCGTCGGCGAGGTCATGATGGTGCTCGGCGAGAAAGATGAAGACGTGCCGCAGAGTTTCGTCGACGCGCTGAAGGGCGGCGCCCCCGCACCGGCAGCCACGGAAACAGCTCCGGCGGCAGCGCCGGCGCCGGAACCGGCAAAGGCCGAACCCGAGCCCGCCAAGCCGGCGGGACGGATCAAGGCCTCGCCCCGGGCAAAGAAGCTGGCCAAGGAATTAGGCGTGGACCTGGCGATGATCGCAGGCACGGGCCCGGCCGGCAAGATCACGGAGGCGGACATCCGCCAGGCCGCCGAAGGCCAGCCCGCCGCCCCGGCTCGACCCGCCGCCACCCCCGAAACGTCCATGACCCCGGCGCCCGAGATCAAGCTCGGCAGCACCGTCCGCGTGAACCGCCTTCAGCGCATCACCGCCGAGCGCATGCTCAAGTCCAAGCAGGAAATCCCCTGCTTCTACCTCACCGTCCGCGTGGACATGACGGACCTGGTCGCCTTCCGGGCGAAGATGAACGAGGCAGGCGACGTGAAGGTCGCGTTCAACGACTTCATCATGAAGGCCGTGGCGATAGGCTTGGAGAAATTCCCGCTCATGACCGGCCAGCTCGCCGGCGAGACCATCAAGCTGGCGGACGCCGTGCACGTCGGCCTGGCCATCTCCGTTACTGACGGCCTCGTGGCCCCGCTCGTCAAGGACGTCAACAAGAAAGATATCAAGCAGGTAGCCCGCGACAGCCAGGCCCTGATCGAACGAGCCCGCAACGACAAGCTGGATCTGTCCGATCTCGAGGGCGGCTGCATCACCGTCAGCAACCTGGGCGCCTTCGGCATCGAGTCGTTCATCCCGATCGTCGTGCCGGGCCAGTGCAGCATCCTGGGGATCGGGCAAATCGCCGAGACCTGCGTCCCGGACAACGGCAGCATCCTCGTCCGAAAGCTCATGAACATGACGCTGTCGGTGGACCACAAGGTCGCCAACGGCGCCTACGCCGCCCAGTTCCTCGATTTCGTCAAGAAAATGTTGGAGGACCCCTCCGGCTTCGCCAAGTGTAAAGCGTAAAACGTACGCCGTATTGCGAGTCGCCGATTGTGCCTCAACTTCGTAAGCCGAGACCCACAATCTTACTCGCGTAGGAAGGAGTGCCCGAGATGGCAAAAAAAGTGGAAGCCACAAAACTGCCGAACATCAGAAAAGCCACGCCGAAGGTGCCGGTCATCGGTGTGTTCGCCACCGGCGATCCCCGCATCGACGAGGAGAGCCGCACGCGGTGCCAGAACATCGTCCGGATGGCGGCCGAGACCATCAGCGGCGCCGTGGTTTTGCCGGACAAGACGTTAGTGCCCGTCGTCTATTCGACGGTACTGGTCGATGGCGAAGCGCAGGCGGACATCGTGGCGCAACAGTTCCGCAAGGCAGGCGTGGATATCCTGGTCTGCGTGCCGGACACGTGGGCATTCCCGCAGTTGACGGCGATTTCGCTTCTCCAGCAATTCCCCGCAAACACACCGCTCAATATCACCTGCGGCAACAGCGGCCCAAAACCGGGCGTCGTCTACGCCCACGCCCTGAACGGCGCGTTGGCGCAATACGGCCGCATGGCTGCGCTGAACGTGGGGACCTGGCCCGACACCGGGCTGGAGCCGAAGATGACCGAGAAAACGGCGCAGAGCCTGATCGACTGGTGCTATGCCGCCGTGACCACCGTGGCCCTGCGAGGCCGGCGCGTCGTGATCTTCGGGCACGATTCGATGGGAATGGAAACCGCCCTGGCCCATATCCTCCCCACGCGAAACACCTTCGGCCTGGAAATCACCCGCCTCGATATGAAGCTGCTGGCCGACATGCTCAGCAAAAAGGCCTACAAGGAGAAAGAGCTCAAGGACCTGCGCGGCTGGATCAACCGCTACGTGGGCAAGCGCCTGGAGCTGCGCACCGACGAAGACAGCGAACGCTTCGACACATCGCTGGCGATGTACCTCATCGTCCGCGACATCATGGCCGACCTGAACGCCGTCGGCGGCGGCTTCATGAGCCAGCTCGAATGGGGCAGTGACACCCGCGGCCTGCCGCTGCCGGTGGCCGACGTCATGGAGTCCTTCTTCAACAGCACCTTCGACCACACCGGCGGCAAGGCCCCCCAGCCCTACGCCACCGAAGCCGACGTGCAGGGGCTCCTGACCATGCTGTTCATGACTTACCTGAGCGGTGGAAACCCGCCGCTGTTCATGGACTTCCGCAAGGTCTGGGAGGCTTGGGAGATTCAAGCCCTGGCCGAAAAGCTCGGCCTCAAGAAGCTCGACAAGAAGGCTGACTGGTATGTCAAGGGCCTCGTCGACGGCAACAACTCCGGCAGCGCCGCCTTCGACTGGGCGGCCAAGCCCGGCGCCACCGTCAAGCAGATCATGGACTGCGTTTCCATGCCGCTGGCCGACGCCGACTACTTCCCCGGAGGCGGCAACTCCGTCACCTTCATGACACCGCCCGAAATCGACGGCATCGCCGCCCGCATGGCTTACAGCAGTACCACTGGGCTGTTCAGCCTGATCTGGGACCAGGCAAGCACAACCGAAGTGCCCGAGGAATTGGGACAGGCGATGTGCAATCTGACCGACCCGTGCTGGCCGCATACGTTCGTCGTGCCCAAGTACGCCAGCATGCTCGAGTACAAGCAGTTCCCGCCGGCCAATCACTTCCACATGACGTGGAATCTGCCGGTGGCCCGCTTGCAGCACTGGATGGACATGGCCGGTGTGCTGAGCGTCACCCCCTGGGCGGCCCGACCGGCGTTCGTCGAGGGCGTGGACCGGACCGAACCGCTCATCCACCTCATCAACGGTGGCCAGGACGCCTACAAAACGCTGATCGCCAAACGTTGATCCTGACACAATCCCCAAAGAACCGAACGGGCCGTCTCCATGGCGGCCCGTCTTTTTTGCGCTGCCCGCGAGCACGCGCCGCCGAGCCCTCCTGCCGGGAACCGCCTTCACCGCCCTGCCACGAGGTCACCGAACGGACCCAGCAGTTCGTATTTGTTTTGCCACGTCGTATACATGATCCCGATCGCCTTCGGCGTTTCGTCCAGCACGTCAAGCCAGCCCCGCGGGTTCTCCAGCGTGTCGCCGTCGTAGTACGCGCCCGCCAGTGTCCGGAAGCCCTGGGACGAGAAAAAACCGAGGCTTTCGTTTCGCTTGCGGTAATACCAGCAAACAACGATCAGGTCTTTTGGGACATGCTTCCACGATCCCGTGAAGTCGCCCTCGACAAGATAGTAGTCATCGTGGGCGTTGTGATTCGGATCGAGCATGTCCGACCAGATCAGCACCTCGGCGTCCGGGTTGGCGCGGCGAATGGCGCGCACCTGCTTCGTGATGCAATCGCCGAGAATCTGCGCCATGGACAGGCCGCGACGCTTGCAGGCTTGGCACGCACCGCCCGCTCGAATCTCGTCCATGCTCAGCAAATACTTCGAAGGCCCCAGATGCTTGTGGATCAGCCCGGCCTGTCGCTTCCAGACCTCCTCGATCTGCGGCTCGGACATGCACACCGTGACCTGGCCCCGGTTGACACCCATGCCATGGTAATAATCCACGACAAGCCGCTCTCCTTCCTTGATTCGGCTGCCGGCCGGTAGCTCGATGGTCGGCGGCTCGTGATCGAACTGGAAATTGAGCCGCCGGTCTTCAATGCGCGCGAAGTCCTTGCCTTCTTCATAGACTCGGCCGCTCTCGGCGCCGCACACGGTCACAGGCGTCCCCGGCCGGCGCAGCACGTTCAACAAGGCCACCTCTTCGATGTTGAAATCATCGATCCAGAACCGCCCCGCCTTGCCGCCCCAAACACCGGCGTAGATCCTCACCTTCTCGTATTCGAGGCTGTTGAAACCCATCACGACACGCCGCCAGTCGCTCGTGGAGGGGACGCGGGGATCGTACGGAGCCAGATTGCGTCCCTCTTCAGTCAAGACCTGCACGTGAAACGAGCCCTCGGGCGCAAGCTCCTGCGTCTTCACCCAGCAACTCAGCCGGTAGCAGCGCTGCGGCTGGACCGCCACCTCCTGCATGATGCGGGCGTGCCCGTGCTCGTAGCGACCGAAGTTCTCGAACCGCAACGAAGCTCGCCCCGACCGGTAGACGTTGGTGTCCACGAAAGACACGTCTCCCGGCTTGTCGTGGAAGCGGTAGGCCCGGAGCCGATGCCCCTGGTATTCTTCGCATCCCGCGTTGGCGATTTCGACCGGCCGGGCCGGTGCCGGGACCGCCCGGCGGCCTCGCACTACGAACGCCGCTCCCTTGACGGGAATGCCGGCCGCGAGGTTGCGGTCGTAGCCGAGCACCGAGCCGCCGTACCCGACGCTGAACACGTTGGGAACGATCTCGATGCCGTGCCGCCGGCACGTCTCTTTGATCCTGCCCAAGCGCTCGAAGTAGTCCGGCGGCTGCCGATCCAGACGATCCAGTCCGGCCGAGAGCACCATGCCGTTCAATCCGTGCGCCGCCGCCGTCTCCACGATGCGCTCGATGTCAGCAACGTCCTTGTCTGCCCGCAGCGAACGCGAGACAAAGACCCAGCGACAGGAATACTCCTTCGCCTGACACAATGGCACAAACCAGGCCGCAAGCAAAATCAAAGTGAGATACCTGAGTGTTCGGACCATGGGCGGGCTCCTGTAAAACTGAACGCTCGTTGATTTCATTGCGTACAAACCGACCGCAGGATACCACGCCGACGGCGCGTCTGCCAGAGGCAACAAATCGCACCGGCAACCAATGCCGCACAAGGCACAATGAGATCCTGTCATCAATCCGCTTAAGCCGCGTCCCCGCAGATATTCAGGAAGCAGCGTGACACTTGTGATGTAGAAGACGCCCGCCCCCTTAGACTCGGCCCAAGCGCGGGGCGCGATACGGCGTACATCGCCTGTGAAAAGACTCTGGCACGCACGTGACAGCGTCAGGCGCCATGTCTGCTAATTTCGGAAGTGGCAAAACGCCGCGGTTCTGTTAGGATGACGGATGATGACGGCACGGCACGCCGCTGTTCCTGAACTTGACGATGACTTGGGAGCAAGACCATGGAGCGATTGACGAGCATAATGCTGATTGTGGCGACTCTCGCAGCGGGGACGGCCCGCGGGATCGAGGGCAAGACCGCATATCCGGAGATCCCTCGCATCGACGTGCACACGCATGCGGGCGGGGACTCGAAGGCCGTGGCGAACTATCTCGCGTTGCGCGAGCAATTGAAGGCAACGCACGGCGCGGATCTGGCGATGTGGGTCAATCTCGGGGGCGGGGACCACCCGATCACAGACCCGGCCGACGTGCTGGAGGCCTCGAAGGGACGAATGCTGTCGTGTATCAGTGACTATTCATCTCATGATGGGCTGTCATACGTCCCTGCGGAGTTAGGACAGTGGGCCGGGAAGGGATTCGTCGGCTATAAGATCTGGGCCGGTCCGCCGGCGCGGCGGCTCAAACCGGGCCAGAAAGGCTTTCCGTATATCGACGATCCTGCCCACGAGCCCACGTTTGCCGCCGCCGAGCGCCTGGGGTTCCTGCTGGCTTCCATTCACATCGCCGATCCCTGCGGGCCCTGGGGCAAACGCACGAAATGGCTGCCCGACCCCGTCGAATACTGGCGCAATATCACCGCCTGGCGCAACGTGATGGAACGACACCCCAACTTGAACGTCGTCTGCGCCCACGGCCTGTGGGCCGTCTGCCAGGATGCCCAGATCGATTACCTGCGGAACATGCTCGCGACGTTCCCCCGGATGAAGGTCGATCTGGCCGCGACCTTCCAGTACTTCGATCTCGTGACCTACGAGAACCTGCGCTCCTTCATGATCGAATACGCCGATCGCATTCTCTTCGGAACCGACATCGGCCGATGGGATAATCCCGCACGCACAGAAGGCTACGCGCAGCAATACTGGCGGGCCTTCCGCATCCTGGAGACGGACGAGACCGTCCCGGGCGGCTTCTTCAGCCGCAACGAGATCCGAGGCCTGGCCCTGCCCCGGGAGGTGCTGGCAAAAATCTACTACCAAAACGCCATGAAAACCTACCCCCGCGTCAAAGACCAACTCAACAAGCTCGGCTACGCCGTCGAGTGAGGACACCGGGGCCATTATAGACAGTTTCACCCGTTATGTTGCACAAAACGCCGAGCGGGCCCGCCAGCTCACCACAGGGCTGAAGTGGCGGGCGCAGGGCAGAATCGGCACTTTCAGAAAATCGCCGAGACTTGGGCGAAGCGCACTCTGCGTACCGGCGGCCTCTTCGCCTCTTGGAGCCCCCAATTTGGACTTGACAACAAGACCAAATTAGGCTATATAGACCGTCGGTTAGGTGCCTCACGGAGGAGACCACATGCGCCGCCAAACACGCCACAAATGGGGTTTTTGCAGTCATCAGAAGGAGTGCACATGAAAAGTGCCACACCGAAGAGGTCGGTCACTATCCGCGCGATGGCCCTGTTCGCCCTGACCGCCGCGTACACATCGTCAACCGCACCAGCAGGGCCTGAGGTTTCGACGTCCGGCGCGCAACCCAATATCCCGACGGCCGACGTCCTGGCCTACGGAGCGACAGGCGACGGCATCGCGGACGACACCGAGGCGATCCAGGCCGCCCTTGACGCCATGCAAGCGACTTCCGAGGGCGTCGTACACCTGCCGACCGGACCAACGACATTCCGCAGCGCGCCGAATGTCGGCGCCGTCAATGTTCTGGACTACGGAGCTACTGGGGACGGAATTACCTCCGACAGTGTAGCTACACATATTGCTATCGATGCCGCGACGTGTTCAGGCGGAACTGTCTACTTCCCGCCTGGAATTTATCTGCTCGACGCCAGTGATACCGTTCCCGACAACGTGTATCTCCTGTTCGATCAAGGGGCGAAGCTATCTATCGCCCCAG
The DNA here is from genome assembly GCA_016932895.1 of Sedimentisphaerales bacterium. The sequence goes on from JAFGCA010000229.1 coordinate 7,936, forward strand.
GTATTACTGTGCAGCTTGCCACTACCGGGCAAATCATTGCCGCACCGCGGCAGCACATTTTCAATCTGATTGGAAGTGGCACGATCCAGTTCACAGGTGTGCCCGGAATCAATGCACATGCCGGCACTGTGTACCCTCAGTGGTGGGGAGCCAAGGGTGACTACAGCACTGATGATACCGATGCTATCCAAGCGGCTCTGGATTGCGCTCCTGATCCCAGCAACGCTGCCTTGTCCGAAGGCGTGACTGTGTATTTCCCTCGTGGCTGCTATATGTTCAGCAATATCTATATTCCCGGGCGAACAGTGCTGCAGGGTACCGCCCAGTTTGGCGGGTCCTCCTTGATCCGTATTGCTGGCTCTGCCGGAACAGCCGTCGAGGACAAAGGACATGCCATTGCGATTCACATCCGTAACCTGGAGCTTAACTGCAACTACTGCACCGGTGACGGGATACAGCTTGGAATCACAGACAACGCGTACAGCCCAGGCGGAGCGAATGTCTGGGGCTGGAACGGAATTATAGATCGTGTCAGAGTGGCAAACGCAGTCGGGCGCGGTATCCATGTTAACACGAACGGCAATTCTCTGCGGAACATCCAAGTTACCCACTGTCAAGGTTCCATCGTGGGCGGCATTGCGACGAAAATCGTGACCTGGCACGATTGTTCGTCAGACCTGACCAATCCGGAAAGACCGACGACAACTCCGTTTGGGCTGAAGCTCACAGGCTATAACATGGCCCTGCACGGCTTCCACGGCGAGGGCTGGTACGGTATGGCGGCTGTCGATGTCGATGCTGTTTGCAGTACCTTGAGCGGCATCGAGTGCACCGTGGGTGCCAATAGGACGTTGCCCGCCGTGATTCAGATTGAGGAGAACCGTGACAGCGTCAGTATTTTTGGGGTCTCCGCCTACGCCTATGAGGGCCACCCTGATAACGGCGAGATCATCCATCTCATCATTGATGAAGCCTATAATCCACCGCATGGCACCCGATGTGTGACCGGCCGCCCGGGAAGCGCCGCGCCTACGCGGATCAAATACTGGGATGAATACCATGTGGGACGGCAACGAAATGCTCTGCTACGAGATCCCTATCCGGTACGCGAGGGACGATGGTTACGAGGTGATTATCTGCGCGTTGAAGCTGCTTCTGGCTATCCCTCGGAATTTGTCTGTTTGGCCCCGGGTTCGCCAGGTACGTGGGGACCAACGGGCAGTTGCCCAGGAGCCATCAGCAAAACGTCGGACTACACAGTAACAACGGACGATAATGGCAAGAGGTTCAGCAACGCACGGGCCGAGGAAGGGGTGGACTTTGCTTTACCACCTGGAGCATTCAACTTAGAGTATGAGTTCATCAAGATTGCCGATCAGCGCGTCACTATCACGCCCAATAGCGCAGAGCAAATTCACAATGCCGGGGCAGGTGTGGCGTTTGCGTTGGCGAACGTCGGTGACTGTGTGCGTCTTGGATACGGCGGACACGGCAAGTGGCATGCGATTCGAAGTAATGTGCGCCCGCGCACCGGGCAAACCTACGTGATATCGAATGCCACTACGGACCGAGCCTTCGACGCGGACCACACGAACACCGAAGAACTGGCGAAGGTTTTGGCGACGCTAATCCTGGATCTGCAGACCACCGGAATCCTACACGTCGAGAAAGCTACCGCATCGCCGCCCGGGACACAGAAGTGAGCCGCTGTGCGTCTTTTTCGGCTTGACGCGCTCTTCTCGGCCAATAGAGTAGCTGATGCAGACGCACAGCGCCGCGTCTGCCGATTTGGACAATGCCGTAGACGGCTCATTCTTCGTATCAACCAAAGGAGAAAATCATGCCAGTAAATCGCCGCACGTTCCTCAAGAATTCCATCGCTGCCGGAATGGCCCTCAACTTCCCGGCCGTGGCCACCGCCCAGCGTGACAAGACGTACCGAACCGCCCTGATCGGCAGCGGGTGGTGGGGGACGAACATTTTGCGAGAAGCGGTCGCTTCAGGCCGCTGCAAGATCGTGGCGCTGGTCGACGTGGACCGGCGGCAGTTGGCCACGTGCGCCGCCGAGCTGGCGAGACTCACCAGCGACAAGCCCAAGCATTACGAGGATTATCGCGAGATGTTGGCGCGGGAGAAGCCGGAGATCGCCATCGTCGCCACGCCGGACCACTGGCACCCACTCTGCACGATTGCGGCGGTGAAATCCGGGGCCCACGTCTACGTGGAAAAGCCGATCGGGCACACGATCATGGAGGGCCGGGCCATGGTCAACGCCGCCCGCGCCGCCGGCCGGGTCGTCCAGGTCGGCACGCACCGCCGCGTCTCGCCGCACAACGTCTCGGGGATGAAGTTCCTGCGCGAGGGTGGGGCCGGCAAGATCGGCATGGTGCGCTGCTTCGTGCTGTACGGCGGCGGACCCGAGAAGCCGAAGAAGAACTTCGAGCCGCCGAAAGAGTTGAACTGGGATCTGTGGTGCGGGCCCGCCCCGCTGCGGCCGTACAATGGCGATCCGGAGAACCCCTGGCGCGGCGGCATTCACCCGCGCGGCTTTCGCCAGTACGTCGACTACGCCAACGGGACGCTCGGCGACTGGGGCGTGCACTGGGTGGACCAGGTGCTATGGGTCATGGAACGAAAATGGCCCCGGGCAGTGCACTCGACCGGCGGGCGGCCCATCAAGGGCGAGCCCATTCTCACCGACGAATATCAGACCACCGACGCCCCCGACCACCAGGTCGCGACCTACACGTTCGACGATCTGACCGTAACGTGGGAGCATCGCCAGTTCGCCGGCAACCCGGCCGAGAAGACCGAAAGCGTCGGCTGCTTCTTCTACGGCACCAAGGGCACGTTCCACTTGGGCTGGAAGCAGGGCTGGACCTTCTTTCCGCTCGGCCGGGGCCAGCAGGAGATTCATGAGGAGCCCAAGCTCAACGAACCGGACCAGCAGAACATCAAGGAAGTCTGGGCCGACTTCCTC
>JAFGCA010000230.1 GCA_016932895.1 Sedimentisphaerales bacterium
GCGGGCAAGTCCACCACGATCAAGATGCTCACCGGCCTGCTCGCGCCCACGCGCGGGACCATGCACATCCTGGGGCAGGACGTGGCCGACGCCAGGAAGGCCTTGGCGGTGAAGTGTCGCGTCGGGGTGGTGCCGGAGAATCTGGCGCTCTTCGATAACCTCAGCGCGCGGGAGTATCTTACGTTCGTCGGACGGATGTATCGATTGCCGGCGGCGACGGTGGGTCAGCGCTGCGAGGAGCTGTTGGCCATGATGCAGTTGGACGGCGAAAAGAAGAAGCTCGCGGTCGAGTTCTCCCAGGGGATGAAGAAGAAACTGACGCTGGCGGCTGCTTTGATTGCCAATCCGGACCTGCTCTTTCTGGACGAGCCGTTCGAGGGGGTCGATGTCGTCTCTTCACGCGTGTTGCGGGACACGTTGAAACGGTGCGTCCAGCGGGGGGCCACCGTGTTCCTGACCTCGCACGTTTTGGAGATCGTGGAAAAACTTTGTACGGACGTCGGGATCATCGCGCAGGGCCGGCTCGTGCATCAGGGCACGATGGACGAGATTCGCCGCAGCGGGTCACTGGAAGAACGATTTCTCGAGGCGGTCGGCGTTGACTGCGTGGAACGGCAGACACTGAGCTGGCTGGAGGGCTGAATGGACGCGAGTCAACTGCGCACGATTGTGTGGCTGCGCTGGCGCCTGACCCGCAATCAGTGGTCGCGCCAGGGGCCGTTGAATGTGGCGGTGACGATGCTCGTGGCGGGAATCGGGCTCCTCATCGCGGTGGGAGGAGCGGTGGGCGGCCTCCTGGCCGGGATGTTTCCTCTGGCGGACGCGGCGCCGGCGGCGCTTCTGGGCTTGTGGGATGTGCTCGTGGGCGGTTTGCTCTTTTTTTGGATGATCGGAATCGTCAACGATATCCAGCGCTCCGAGAGTATCGACATCGGTCGTTTGCTGCATCTGCCGATTTCGCTGCGAGGTGTGTTCTGGTTGAATTACCTGGCCTCGCATCTAACCTTCGCCATCATCCTTTTTCTGCCGGGCATGCTGGGGCTGGCAGTGGGGCTGGTTTTCGGCAAGGGCTGGATCATGATCTGGTTGATTCCGCTGTTGCTCGGGGTAGTGTCCATGGTTACGGCGTGGACCTATTGTTTGCGCGGGTGGTTGGTCACGTTGATGACGAACCAGCGGCGCCGCCGGGCCGTCATTGCCGCCGTCACGTTCTCATTCGTGTTGTTAAGCCAGGTTCCGTATATCTTCGGCCACGTGCTGGACGATCATAAACGCCATAGGCCGAAGCCGGTCGAATCGTCAGAGGCGCAGAAGCAGACGGCAACGGATGCCGAGAGCCGTGCCGGTAAATCTCTGCCCCCGGTGGTCGTGGCGGCGCATCGCTACGTGCCTCTGCTGTGGGTGGGCAACGGGGCGATGTCACTGTGCCGGGGCGATGTCCGGCCGGCGATTCTGGGAGGGGCCGCCGCCTTCCTCATCGCTGGATTGGGCTTGCGCCAGGCCTATCGGTCCACGCTTCGTTTCTACCAAGGATCCACCACCGGCAAGCGGCCCTCCCGCCGGGCGAAGGCGGAACGAAAGTCTGTCGCCGGCCCAAATTTCCTGGCCCGAGAGCTGCCCGGCGTTCCGCCCGATGCGGCGGCCCTGGCGCTGGCCTTCTTCCGCTCCTTGACGCGGGCGCCGGAAGTGAAGATGGCGCTGGCCACCAATTTCATTATGCTCCTGCTTTTCGGCGGGATGCTGTTCCTGCGCCGGGCGAGCGGCCTCGACGGCAGTCTCAAGGCGCTGGTTGCCACCGGCGCCGTCGCACTGGCGTTCTTCGGCATGCTGGGGCTCATGTTCAACCAGTTCGGCTACGACCGGGACGGCTTTCGCACGCTCGTGCTCTCGCCGGTGCCGCGCGAACGCATTTTGCTGGGAAAGAACCTCGCACTGTTGCCCTTTGCCGTGGCTTTTGGGATGGCCTTGCTCGTGGTTACCAAGCTCGCCCTGGGAATCCCGTCGGTTTTCGTGGCGGCGGCGGTCTTTCAGTTGATTGCGGCCTTTCTCTTGATGAGCACGGTCGGCAATCTGGTTTCGGTGCTCGTTCCCTACCGGATCGCACCGGGATCGATGAAGCCGACGAAAACAACGTCTCTCGTTACCGTTCTGATCGCCTTGTCCCATGTATTGTTTCCGACAGCCATGATTCCGATCTTCTTCCCGGCGGTCTTGGGGCTGTTGTTGTCCCGATGGCGCGGGTTGCCCGTTGCACCGGTGATTCTTCTGTCGTCGGTTATCCTGTTGGGTCTCATGATCGTACTATATCAGTTCAGTCTGTCGGGGCTCGGCGACCTGTTGCAGCGACGCGAGAAGGCGATTTTGAAGGTGGTTACGGAAGAGGTCGAGTGAGCCGGAGGTTGGGCTGGGGTGTCGGTGGAGGCGGTTCGGCGGTCTTGTCTGTCGTCAGGGATAGACGTCGATGTCTGGGTCGAGACCATGTTCGGCGCAGTAGGCGCCGATTTTCTCCACCATGACGCGGCCGTATTGTTTTCGCTTGGTTTCTCCGACGCCCTTGACGTCCAGGAATCGTTCCAGGGTGGAGGGCCGGCGTCGCGCCATGTCGCGCAGAGATGCATCGCCGAAGATGACGTAGGCCGGAACGCCGCGCTGCCGCGCCAGCGAAGCCCGCACCTGCCGCAACGCCTCGAAGAGACCTTTGTCCACGCCTTCCCAGGACTCAGAGGCGACCCGGGCCTTTCGCTCGGGCTTGCGCGTCGGTCGAAGCAGCCTGGGTGTCACCTCGCCCTTGAGGCCCCGCCTGCCCTCGGCGGTCACGTGCAGCACGTTGTAGTCGCCGGTCTTCTCTACGAAGCCCTGGCCGACCAATTGCTCGATCCAGTCATGGACGGTTCGCTTGTCCATGTCGCTCAGCAGGCCGTAGGTACTCAACTCGTCGTGCCTGTTCTCCAGGATGCGCTGGTCGCGCGAGCCGGTCAGCACCTGGGCGGTGTAGCCGCCGCCGAAGCGCTCGCCCAGACGCAGGATGCAGGAAAGGATTTTCTGGGCGGTGACCAGGGAGTCCTTCATCGTATCGACGTGCCCGAGACAGATATCGCAGGCACCGCAGTCGGGCTTGTCGAGGGTCTGGCCGAAATACTCCAGGATGGTGCGCCGGCGGCAGATTCCCTGGGTACAATACGCGTACATGCGGGTCAGCTTGGCCAGAGCGATTTCCTTGGCCTGCGGTTCCATGTCCTTGAGCAGGGTCTTCCAGACGCCGTAGTCGCCTCCCGAGTAGAACAGGCAGCACTCCGCTTCGAGCCCGTCGCGACCGGCCCGCCCGCTCTCCTGTTGATAGTGCTCGATCGACTTGGGCATCCCGGCGTGTACGACGTAGCGCACGTTGGACTTGTCGATGCCCATGCCGAAGGCGATCGTCGCGACGATGGTGTCGACTTTCTCGGTGACGAAATCGTCCTGATTCTTCTTACGGTCCTCGCTGCTCATGCCGGCGTGGTAGGGGGCGACCCGATAGCCGCGGCCGGCCAGGAAGGCCGCCATCTGCTCGACGTCGCGCCGGCGAATGCAGTACACGATGCCCGACTCGTCCCGGTGTCGGTCGAGGACCGCCTGGACCTGCGTGAAGATCTGGCTGCGAGAGCGAACCTTGTAGATCAGGTTGGGGCGGTCGAACGAGCCGACCAGCACGGCCGGGTCGTCCAGGTGCAGTTGCGCCGCAATGTCTCGCCGCACGTTCGCAGTGGCGGTGGCCGTATAGGTGCCGATGGTCACGCCGGGAAAAACCTCCCGCAGCGCGCCGAGCTGGCGATACTCCGGGCGAAAGTCGTGGCCCCACATGCTAATGCAGTGCGCCTCGTCCACGGCGAGAAACGACAGCTTTTGTTTTCGCAGGAGGGCCCGGAACGCCTCTGTCGCCAGACGCTCGGGCGAGACGTACAGCAGTTTCAGGGCCCCCTCCTGGATCTGTTGGGCCACGGCGCTGTGCTGCTCGGGCGTCAGAGAGCTGTCGATGCGGGCCGCCGGCACCCCGCATTCGAGCAGGGCGTCCACCTGGTCCTTCATCAGCGAAATCAGGGGCGAAACCACCACGGCCATGCCCGGCATGGTCACGGCCGGCGCCTGGAAACAGACGCTCTTGCCGCCGCCGGTCGGCAGAACGACGATCGCGTCACGCCCGCGGCAGAGAGACTCCATCGCCTCCTTTTGCAGCGGGCGGAATTCCTTATAACCCCAGTATCGCTCAAATGCTTTTGACAGTTGCTCGATCAAAACTCGCCGTCCTTCAATCACCATACTCGCCGCGACACCCGCACATTACCGCAAATCGGACGTTGTGGCCAGAACGGATCTCGAAAAAACTGAGTTCCACGCCGGTCTGGTACGCAACGGGGGTGTCTCGGGCAGCATGGCGTCCAGGTCTTGGGAGTGCGTCAATGGCGACTACTCGTTCGTGTCGTGATGATTTGGGTCGCTGAGAATCCGGGATATGGCTTCGAGAAGGGCGTCTCCGCCGTCCTGTTTTGCCACGAATCCGGCGGCGCCGGCGCGACGGGCCCGCTCTCCATAGAGGGATTCGTCGTGCATCGAGAGAATCAGGACCAGCATTTCGGGATATCTTCGTTTGAGCCTTTCGGTGAGCTCAATGCCGTCCATCCGCCCCATGGAGATGTCCACGATGGCCAGGTCGATGGGTTGGCCTTCGACGATCTCGAGGGCCTCTTCCCCGCTGGAGGCGGCCGCACAGATGCAGAGATCGGGCTGCTGTCCAAGGAATTCCGTCAGTCCCCGGCGTACGATCGAGTGGTCATCCACGATCAGTACTTTCTTTGGGTTGCTGTCGCTGCCGGGGCCGCACATAGCCATACTTTCCCTTCCCAGGTGTCTCTCACAAGGTAGTCCATTCGTATGCTTCACGGCGGCAATCCTTTTGAATGCCATCTCTTGCACCGGCCGGTTCGGTCCCGCCGCTACGAGGTCAGGTCCTCAATGACCATATCCAGAACGGCGTCCAGCACTTCTTCGGAATCATAATTCCCGGCCGCCACCAGCCGGCGCGTCGCCCGAATTCGCCGTCGGCGCAGCGCTTCGTCCCGGCGGCGCCCCTGCGCCGCAGAAAGAACGGAAGCGCCTCGGGAGCTTCGGGCCGATCTCGTGGTCGAAAGGGCCGTGGTTCGGTTCCTCGTCACCCTATTGGCGGCACCCTGTTGGATCGCTACAGACATCCTTGTGCCTCGGCAACATATACTTCACGTAGGCCCTCATACGGGCCTTCTATGGTACGCGTCAACCGGTCGTCAGTTCGATGAATTCGACCGGGGTACGCGCAAGTGAGCCTGCGAAACACCAAATCGGGCGTGTGCCGTATTTGACGTCGGTGGGAACACTTGGTTTTGTATCAGGGTTTTTCCTATGTTGCCCCGATTGGCCGTCGAAATGCGGTGCGGGGCTCGCGCCGGGTACGGCGGGGCGACTAGCGCTTCTGCTCGGTGTTGACCCACTCGATCGCAGCGCGAAAGAGCTCGTTGGCGTCCTTGAACCCGAGCTTTTCCTTGATATGAGCCCGGTAAGTCTCGATGGTTTTGACGCTGAGGTGGAGCTTTTCGGCGACCTGTCGCGTCCCGTGTCCCTCGCCGATGAGCCGGAACACCTCCAGCTCACGGTCGCTCAGGCTATCCAGGGGCGATGCACTGACGGCGCCGCCGCCCCTGGCGAGTTTGCTGACCATCCGGGTCGCCACCGTGTCGCTGACGTACACATCACCGGCCAAGACACGGCGGATGGCCGTAATGACCTGCTCAGTGGCTTCCTGCTTCATGATATAGCCCCGGGCTCCGGCTCGCAGCGACCGCTCGGCGTACACGCCTTCGTCGTGCATGGAGAGCGTCAGGATGGGCAAATCGGCGTACTGGACCTTAAGATCTTTGATCAGCTCCATTCCGCTGGTGTCTTTTAGAGAGATGTCCACGATCACCATATCCGGCTTGAGCGTTCGGATGGCCCGGAGGGCCTCGTGGGCGTCTTCGGCCTGCCCGCACACGTGCAGATCCCGCTCCTGATCGATCAACTGGGCCAGGCCCTGGCGGACGATGGGATGATCGTCCACGATCAGGACCGTGTGTGTTTCCTTCCTTTCATTCGCAGGGCGTGTCTTCCCCGGCATACTACTTCTCCCGATGAGACGTTTCTGTCGTCAAGTCAAAATGGCAGGTCACCCTCGTTCCGCCCGCCGGCGCGGGGCCTATCTCCAGCACACCCCCGATCATTTCCGCGCGATAATGCATGACCTTGAGGCCCATCCCCTCGCCGCCCGGACGCTCGACGGGAAAATCACGCCCGTCGTTCTCGACCGTCAGGCCCCCGCGATCCCGGGTCGCCGTCAGCTCCAGCACGATCCTCGAAGTCTCACCGTGCCGTATCGCGTTCGTGACGGCCTCCTGAGCGATGCGATAGAGGTGGGTGGCGACGGCGGCGTCTCTCACGGCCACAGGACGTGCGCACTGGAATTCGCAGGCGACGCCGAAGATCCGCTCCGTGGTCAAACCGAGGCCCTGGAGAGCGGACATCAAGCCATGCTCATCCAGAGCGACGGGATGAAGGCCCCGAGACAGTTGCCGCGTTTGACTGACGGCTTCATTGACCAAATGCGCGATTTCTCCGGCGTCCGAGGCTTCGGCGGAATCCTGTCGCTGCAGTTTCTGTTCCAGCACCTTGGTCATGATGGCGATGCCCGTGAGCTGTTGGCCCAGGCTGTCGTGCAGCTCCTGCCCGATACGCCGCTGCTCGCGCTCGCTGATCTCGAGCAGCTCTCGCTCCAGGCGCTGACGCTGTTGGATCTCTTCCCGGAGAGACTCGTTGGCTTCTGCCAGTTCGGCGGTTCGCTCGATGACCCGCAGTTCGAGCAGGTCGTTGAGCTTGCGGATTTCCCGCTCGGCCTTCTTCTGTTCGGTGACGTCTCGGCCGTAAATGTTCAGATAGCCTGCCTCGGTCACGGGCACGAGGACGAATGAGAAGGTGCGATTCTCGCAATCCACCTCGACGATGCGGCTGGCGCGGGCGTCCAGCACGTCGGCAATCTGCCGGGCCCAGATTTCCGGCATCGCTTCACCGGTTTCGGCGTTCCAGCTTCGCAGGAACGATTGCGCCGGGCGATTGGCATAGAGGATCGCGCCGTCATCCCGCACTCTCAGCACGGGAGACGGGTTTTCCGAGGCGAACTTCGCCAGATTTCGGATCTTGACTTCGATCTCGGTACGTTCGGTGATATCCTGGGAAACGCCCAGCATGCGCACGGCTCTGCCCGCGGCGTCGCGGACCACGTCGCCGGTCTCGGCGATCCACCGAGTCGTTCCGTCGGGCCAGATGATCCGATGGTCGATCCGGTACTCCCGGTCTCGTTCCACGCAAGCCTCGACCGCGTCGGCCACGGACTGCCGGTCGTCGGGATGCACGCGTTCGAGGAAGGCCTCGTAGGTACCGTCGAACTGGCCTGTGTCAAAGCCGAACATGGGCTCAATGCGCTCGGACCAGAGGAGATTGCCGGTGACGATGTTCCAATCCCAACTGCCGATATCGGCGGCGGTCTGGGCCAGGGCATAGCGCTCTTCGCTGCTCTTGAGCGCCATTTCCGCGCGTCGCCGCTGCACGGCCAGGGCGTACATCTTGGCCATCCGTTCGAGGCTCTCCAGATCCCGGTCCGTGTAGGCGCGGGTCGAATTGGCGACCGCGATCTGCCCCACCACCTTGCCGCCCACCAGCGCCGGGGCGGTGAGAAAGTTCTGCAGCGGGATATGTCCCTGGGGGACACCTGAAGACGCCGGATGCGTGCTTGGGGTGTTGGTGTAGAAACTCCGCCCGGTATTCAGGGCGTGACCAAACAGTGCCGGGAAGGTGCCGTCGGCCCGGGGCTGGAAGGCAATGTTCTGCCGCTCGGCGGGCATGCGACATTGCCGGCCCATCATGCTGGTGAGGGTGTGCCCCACGGCGGCGCCCGTGTCCGGGTTGATGGAGGAGACGAAGCCGTGCTCGCTGTCCGTCAGACGGCGGGCTTGCTCCAGGACGATCTCCGCGATCTCTCCGATGGAGGAAGAGGGGGCAATCAGGGCGTCGGCCAGCGTCGCCAGCGCCGTGTTGACAGCCAATTCCCACTGACGCTGCTCCATGCTTCGCTTGTGGTCGGTGACGTCCACGCAATACTCGATCATCTGGACTACGGTGCCTTCCTCGTCCAGGATCGGAAACGCGTGAACCTCGACGTGGCGCGGGCAGTCCTCCTGCACATAGTGAGTATGCTCGATGACGACGGGCTTCTTTGTCTTCTGGACGATGTCCAACGGACAGGGATGGCTGTGGCAACTGCAGGGCACATTCTCCCCGTGCATCAGGGCATGGCAAGTGCCGACGTCCGAGCCGTGGATCTCACGGGCCGCCCGGTTGGCCAAACAGACGCGGCGGGTGGCGGCATCGATGATGTAGAACGGATACGTCAGCGAATCGAGCACGGTCTGTAGCAGCGGTTCGCACTGTGCCTGCGGCCCATTCACCGGACCGGCCGGCGAAGAGGTGTCTTTCCGTTTGTCGTCTCGTTCGTCCATTCTCAGGGCCTTGCAGGAAAGACGCGCCAACCATACGCGTCAGAAGCACTCTCATCATAGGAAAAAAGGCGGCCAAGGCAACTGAAATCACGGCACAGAGCCGACCGGCCGACCGGTTCGGATCCCGTCGGGCACGCTCAGACCGGTTTGAGAACGATCCTTCGCACGTTCATCAGGGCTTTGCCCGCCGGGACTTGCCGCGCACGCACCCGGAGCGTTTCCTCTGGGTCGGAACCGGCCTGATACGTGCCAAGACGGGCGGTTTCGTACGTCTGCCAGTGCCCGGTATGGTGCGACACCTCGCTTTTCAGGCTCTGGCCGTTGATTTCGACCGCGTAGGCGCCTCCCTCATGCCCGGGGGCGCAGGCCCATTCGATCCAGACCTCGTACCGCCGGTCGGGCTCCAGTCGAAGGGACCACGTCGCCCGGGCCTCCCGGCTGGTCCAGAAGCCGATGTTGTATCGGGGGGTCTCCCGACGGCCTGCCGAGTCCGTGTTTCCCGACGGTCCGGTCGTCGTTTCGATTTGCAGACCGCCCGCGAGATCCGCTCGTTCGGCCGCCAGGGTGACGATCCCGTCTTCGTCGGGTTCGATCCGGTAGCTGACGACGGGCTCGCCTTCACACTCGAGCGCGATGACGCTGGCACAGGCGAAGGGGTGATAGCCCAGCAGATCGATGGCGAGAGTCCCCGTGCCGTCGCGCGTGACCTTGAGCGGACGTCGCTGGGGGTCGTGCAGCAGGCAGGCCCGCTTGACCGGCGTCATGAGCCCCTCGACTTTGAGACGGTGGTCGGCGGGCCACTCGAAGACGTGCAGGTACACGGTGTTTCCCTTCGTCGTCGATTTGCCCCAGGGCAGGTGTTTGAATCGTCCCTTGCGCGTCCCGTAGATCGCTTCGCCGTGGACCGCGAGCCATTGGCCCAGCGCCACGAGACGGTCCTGCTGGATGACGGGAATGCGGCCGTCGGCGGTCGGGCCGAGGTTCAGGAGAAGGCCGCCGCCTCGGCTGACTTTTTCGATCAGGAGCTGCACCAGTGCCTCGCGCGTCAGGTAGTGGTCGTAGTTTTCCAGTCGGTTGAAGGCGAAGCTGCCGCCGATGCCCCGGCATTCCTCGAAGGGCTTGTTCGGGTCCTTGAGCCCGGGCGAGCCGCCGCCCACATGGCCGTACTCGGTGGTGTAGTAGTCGCCGCTCTGGCCGCGCAAGGCTCGGCCCCAGCGATCGTTGACCACCAGCTCGTCGGGATTGTCACAGTGGTTGTAAATCCAGGCCAGGATCTCGGGGCTGCGCCACAGGGTGTCCGGGTGGTCCCATTCGCCGTCGGGCCAGACGACCGCCGGCCGGTAGCGCTGCACCAGGTCCTTGATCTGCGGGATCATGTGCTCGGCGACGTAACGCTTCTTGTCGGTGTCGTAGAGCGGGTTGTCCCATTCCATGAAAGAGTAGTAGAAGCCCATCTTCAGGCCCTGCCGGCGCACCGCTTCGGACAACTCGCCGCAGAGGTCACGCTTTGGCCCCGTCACCACGCTGTTCCACGGGTAGCCACGCGTTTGCGAGGCCTGCTCGCTGGGCCAGAGGGCGTAGCCGTCGTGGTGCTTCGAGACCAGGACCACGTACCTGGCGCCGGCCCGCTTGAACAGCCTGGCCCATGCGTCCGGGTCCCACAGCTCGGCTTTGAACTGCGAGGCAAAATCCTGATACTTGAAATCCGCACCGTACCACTTGTCGTGGAACTTTCGGACCAGGCCGTTGTGGGAGTTGCTCTTGTACCACCACCAGTACCACTCGGAGTAGGTGCTGGTGTCGCAGAACGCCGGTACGGAATAGACGCCCCAATGGATGAAGATGCCGAATTTCGCGTCGGCAAACCAACCGGGGCTGCGACGGGCGTTCAGCGATTCCCACGTGGGCTCGAATTTCTGGCGCTCCCCGTGCGCTTGGCCCGAGAATCCCAGGTACAGCACCGTCAGAACGGCCAAACGCAGTGTTCGGTGTTGCGTAAAACCCATGTTTCATGTCCTTTCCAGGTTTGGTCAACCCATTTGCTCAACGCGTTCCCTTTACATGGTATAGGCATTCGGGGAGTTGTCCAGAGGATAGCTGGCGACGGCATAACCCTCTCTTCTGCGGGATTTGGAATAACTAACGCCTGAATTCATAGGGGATTACCCGATGTCAAATGCGGGTCAGGCCGGATGTCAGAAGAAGCGAAAGCCCGATTTGCAGAAATTGCCGCGCCGTTATCATGGGAGCCACTATGGTGAATATGGAAGGGGTAACCATGAGTGAAAGAGAGTTGTTAAGACGATACGTGGCGGGTGAGGAAGACGCCTTCCAAGAGCTCGTCGGTCAATACAAGGACAGTGTGTACGGATTCCTGAGACGGTTCCTCAGTCGATCTGATCTGATCGAGGACGTCTTCCAGGAGACGTTCATGCAACTGTACGTCAGCCGGGACACGTTCGATGTCTCGCGACCGTTGCGGCCGTGGTTGTTCACCATCGCCGCCAACAAGGCCAAGGACGCCTTGCGGCGTATGCAGCGCAGCGAATCGACGTATCTGGGCAACATCTTCGGCAGCGACGACTATTCCATCGATGATGCGCTCAACGTGTTGGACCATGATGCGACCATGCCGTACGAAGAGCTTATCAAGAACGAAACGGCGCAGTCGGTCAAGCGGGTGATCTCCAAGATGCCCGAGAAGCTGCGCGAGATTATTCTGCTGGCGTACTTCCACAAGTTCTCGTACGCCGAAATCGCCCGGATTCTGGAGATTCCCGTCGGGACCGTAAAAAGCCGACTGCACACGGCGGTGTCGAGGTTCGCCGAGGATTGGGAAATTGCCGTGGTGTGTGAGTCGCGGAACTGACGCGGGAATCTCGGATGGATCGGATGTAAGGGAGGCATTGATGGAGAGAGTGTGATGTGAGGATGTGGGGTGGCCGGGACCTGCAGGTCTCGGCTGATCCCCCGCATTCCGTCAATGTGCGTTCGATAACCGCCGTAGGATCTCCGTCTTCGTTTCCCATCGATGTGTGTCGATTTCCGCGGGCCAGTAGAGATCCGGGCCCCACAGCTCGCGCCACCATTTTCGCAGTGTTCGCAGCGCTTTCATCATTTGCTCCTTTCCTTCTTCTGCCTTTGGCCTGTCTGCCGGTTCCAAAGAACAAATCTCTTCTCGAGATCGCTCTCTACCTTTTAAAGGCACCCCGGAAGCGGTCGGTAACGAAATCCTCTGCTACTGCCCCGGCGAGCAGGCACCGAACGCGGGCGTATGGCATTTGAGCTCCCCCCCCGTGTGTCAGACCCCGTCTCAAGCGACAGATTTGCCATCGTGCCCCACAAAGATAAAAAACATCTCTTATCTCTTGGACCATCCTCTTAAATGCTGTATATTGGGAGCAGCTGTGGTTGGCCCCGCGGAAGAATACAGGGGGGCTGTTTTGCTCCTTGGGAGGCATCGCAGCGAGAGAGCATCACGCAAGGCATTGTTTTCTCGTCGTTGGCCGGCGGCCTTGATAGAGCGGTTCTTCCACGTCGCCGGGTCGGCCTCGGGCCGGGTGACGGACACAAGCTGTGGAGTGGGTTCTCATGGGGACAGGACATGAGCTTTGGCTCAGTTCTGGGGGAGCGGCTACTCCCGAGCCATTTCCGGCCCATCTGACGCAAATCAAGCACGATAGAGGGTCTGTCCGAGCCCCACGCTCGGCAGAGACCTCGATACGTACCGAGCCACAGGCTCCGACCCTACCCGCCGGACGCCCAATCCATAGAGTCGGCCCATTCCTGAGAGGAGAAGAATCGTGAACAGACGAGGTATGATCCTGATGGTCTTGGCAATGGCCGTCGGCACTCTCGCGTACGATGCAAAGGCGGCATGGATAAAGAGGTGGTTGCCTGAGGAATCTTTCCCTTGGCCACAGGGTAAGACGCTGTACTTCCAAGCAGAATTTGGCGGCCTCTTCTGGCCGTACCTTTGGCATGAGGCTCAGTTGTATGTAAACGGCGTCCTCAAGGAATCGCAGCCCCTGGGTGGGACGGCGGGCTACACCTGGCTTCCCTGGAAGTTCGATACTCTAGGGACTGTCGAAATCAAGGTTCGTGCCCGATACGATAGCGTCCCTTTCGGCGTCGACGTGTGGACCGATTATGTTACCTGGACGGTCGAAGTGTATGCGCATCCCCCCAGCGCCTCTCGCGTCAGTCCGGACAGTCCCGTGACCGTATCCGAAGGTGATACACAGGCATTTACCGCGCGCAACCGACATAATAGGGAAGTACAGTATCGAGCGTGTGGACTGGTATCTCGATGGCGAGCATCAGGCCGACTTTACATTTGACCTCTTTGTCCCCAGGGAGCACACCTGGAGCCACACGTTTGACACTCCAGGCGAGTATACGGTCGAAGCCGTCTTCACGGATTCTAACGGCTATCCCAGCGGCGCCGGTGAGGCCGTCTGGACCGTCAATGTCATCGCCAAGCGGACCTTGACGATCTCTTCGACGCCCGGCGGCTCCGTGACCTCGCCCGGAGAAGGGGTATTCGAATGTGCCGAGGGGACCGACGTCACGCTGGAAGCCACGCCGGACGATGGGTATCACTTCACGCACTGGTCCGGCAGCGTATCGTCCACGAGCAATCCGCTGCACCTCACGATAGATAACGACTACAACCTGACGGCCAACTTCGCACCCAACGCGGCGACGTACACCCTGACGATTTCGTCCAGTGCCGGTGGCTCGGTGACCTCGCCCGGAGAGGGGGCGTTCGAATATGCCGAGGGGACGGAGGTCATGCTGGAGGCCACGCCGGACAGCGGGTACCACTTCACACACTGGTCGGGCAGTGTATCCTCCACGAGCAATCCGTTACACTTGACCGTGAACAACGACTACAACCTGAGCGCCAACTTCGCTCCCGACGCGGCTACCTACACCCTGACGATCTCCTCCACCGCCGGCGGCGCGGTGACCTCGCCCGGAGAAGGGGTATTCGACTATGGCGAGGGGGCCGAGGTCACGCTGGAGGCCACGCCGGACGAGGGGTACCACTTCACGCACTGGTCCGGCAGTCTATCGTCGACGAGCAATCCGCTGCCCTTGACGATGGACAACGAGC
>JAFGCA010000231.1 GCA_016932895.1 Sedimentisphaerales bacterium
GGCTTGATTGCCGGCCTGATGGGACAAAATCTGAAGGATTTCGAGGCGACCGTGCTGGGCGTCTATCTCCATGGCCTGGCGGGGGACATCGCGGCCGACAGGCTCGGTCCCGTCAGTCTCATGGCCACGGACTTGATGGACGCCTTGCCGGAAGCATTCCTCAAAATTGACTGTCTTTCGTAGGGGGGCTCCGTTGCGACGGAACGGCAGTATTTTGTTGCAGCGACCCGCACGCGGGCTATAATGCCCTCTTTGTGTGTGGTGCAATGTTAGGGGAGAAGTACAAGGAAAGGATGTGCCATGGAGCTTAACCCCCTCGACGTCCTCGTGTTCCTGGGCTTCATCGTGGCGGTCGTCACGGTCGGTTTGCTCAAGAGCCGCCATGAGAAGACCAGCGAGGATTACTTTCTCGCCGGACGCGGCCTGAAATGGTGGTTGATCGGTTTCTCGCTGATTGCTGCGAATATTTCGTCGGAACAATTGGTGGGCATGAGCGGCAACGCCGCCAGTCACGTCGGCCTGGCCATTGCCAGCTACGAGTGGATGGCGGCCATCACGCTGGTCGTGGTGGCGTTTGCGTTTCTGCCTTACTTCCTGCGGGCGGGCATTTATACGATGCCCGAGTTCCTCGAGGTGCGCTACAACGCCACGGCCCGAACGATCATGGCCGTGGCCACGCTGTTCATCTACATGCTCCTGCTCGGATCGGTCACCTACTCCGGCGCCCTGACGGTCAACACGATGGCGGGAAAGATGGGGTACGACGTCTCCATTGCCAAGGCGGCGCTGGTGATCGGCTTCATTGCCATGGTGTACGTCACCGCCGGCGGGCTCAAGGCCTGCGCCTGGGCCGACTTGATTCAGGGCAGCGCCCTGATCATCGGCAGCGCCGTGGTGATGGTCTACGCTTTCAAGAAACTCGGCTCCACGACCGATGAGCTCGCCTTCGTGGAGAACGTCAAGACCGGTGCCGTCGGCTTCAAGACGTTCGCCCAGGACACCGGCGCCATCGATCGCTTCTGGGACCTGAACCGGGTGCGGATGAACATGTTCCTGCCGAAGGACGACAAGGTCTTGCCGTGGACGGCCCTGCTATTGGGACTGTGGATTCCCAACTTCTACTACTGGGGCCTGAACCAGTACATCACGCAGCGCACGCTGGCGTCGGAGTCGCTGGCCGAGGGACAAAAGGGCATCGTCTTCAGCGCCTTCATGAAGCTGCTGATTCCGTTCGTCGTGGTGATTCCGGGAATCATCGCTTTCAACCTGTTCTCCAAGGACATGCAGAGCCAATCGGTGACCGACAACGCCGCCGTCGTCGCCAAGTACATGCAGGCGAATCCGGAGACGCAACTGGTTCAAGTGAACCCGGCGCCGAACGATGCGACGGTCGCGGCGTGGCCGGAGGGCAAGTTCATGATCGCCGTCTACGCCGACGAGGCGGCCCTGAAGGCTGTGGAGGCGCAGAATCCGTTCGTACTGCCCCTGACACAGGCGAGTCTCGACGCGGTGGCGGTCGCCGAATTCACGGTCTTCGAATCGGATGACAAAGCCTGGAAGACGGTCTTTCCCGCCTTGGCCGTCGAATTGGAGACCTACAACGCCGCGACCACCGAAGCGGCTCAGGCCGCCGGGGCGAACGTCACCACCGAGAAGTTCATCGCCTACAAATACGACACCGCTCTGGGGCAGTTGCTCAGCAGCGTGCTGCCACAACGAACCGGCCTGGTGGGCTTCGTACTGGCCGCGCTGCTCGGCGCCATCGTCAGCTCGCTGGCCGCCATGCTCAACGCCGCCTCCACCATTTTCACGATGGACATCTTCAAGAAGTACATCAACCCGAACGCCGGGCAGAAGACCATGGTCCTGCTCGGGCGCATCTGCGTCGTGGTCTTCTCGGCCATCGCCATATTCCTGGCCCCGCAATTGGGCGATCCGAAGATCAGCAACAGCATCTTCACCATTATCCAGGAAAGCCAGGGCTTGATTTCGCCCGGCATCCTCGCGGTCTTCGTTTTCGGACTGCTGGTGCGTAAGGCCCCGCCGATCGCCGGTGTGATGGGCCTCCTGACCAACATCGTCACCTACGGCGGCATGTACCTGCTGGGGCGCTACAAGATCGGCCCGGAGATCCAGTTCCTCAACCGCATGGCGATTTGCTTCGCCCTCTGCCTGCTGGTGATGTACATTATCACCATGATGAAACCGCTGGCACAACCCATTGAGTTCAAGACCGAAACAAAGCTCAATCTGACCTCGTCCAAGGGAGCCAAGATCGCCGGCATCGTCGTCGTGGTCATCACCCTGACCCTCTACGTGCTGTTTAGTCCGATTGGATTGGCGAAGTAGGCAAGGAATTCGGGTTTGCGGCGCCGGTTTCGCGCATAATGACGGCCCCCGGGCATTTGACCCTGGGGGCCGTTTTCATGCGCTCGCACGACACAGTTGCACGATTGCCTGGCCCAACGCGCTGGGGCAGTCGGTCATCGCTCAAAGGCAAACTCCAGCTCGTTGGCCCAGTGCTCCTGCCAGTCGGGATGAAACGCCTGATTGTTGATCTTCGAGACGCTTCGCTCCCGGGCCAGTTCCATCGTCGGACCGCCGTTGTCGTGGTTGACGCGGTAGGAAAACTTGACCGGCTGCCTGCGATCCAGTCGCTCTTTCACATGGGGAATGGCCGACCAGGGAATCGCCACTTCCGTGATTCGCGTATTGCCTTCGTGGACGATCTTTAGGAGGCCGTCCCTCACCGGCCCCTCAAGCCGATGCGCAGGCTGCCGGGGGAAGAAATGTTTGCGGGGAAGCCCCGGCCGCATCAAGGTCCATATCTCCGTTCCGCCACCGTATGCCTGTGCCACTGGATTCAAGGCAAATTCATAATCGGTACACTTGTACCAGATGAACTTCGGCGGACGGCCCGGCAGGTGCGTGAGCCAGTCCTCGTCCTCCATGGCGATGGCGTTGAACGCGATCAACACGTTGTCGAACCGCCGGGACGGATTGCAGAACGGCAGATCGGGCCAGCGACGGTAGCTGAAGCGCCGTACGCCCTCCGGCCAGCGCATCTCCTTCTCCTGGTCGTACGAGACGTCCGGGTAGAAATCCGCGTCGGGATTGCGCTGCGCGTACCGGATCGTACCGGCGTGGGGCGAATCGTCCGCGACCTTCGCGGCGAAGTAGAAATACTGCTCGTCGTAGGCAAGATAGCCGATGGAGAAGCCGCCGCGCATATCCGATTCGAACGTCTCGAACGGCAACCACATCTCCTCCTGAAACGAGCGCTGCCCCTCTTCCTCGGTGCGGATGATTTGCGGCACCGCGTCTTGCCAATCGTCCAACTTTCCATCGACCGCAATCGTCTTGCGGCTGATCCAGTTGACGTGCAGGGTCTCGTTATGCACGGCTACCCCGTCGCTTCCCGCGTCGAACCGCACCGACAGCGGATACCCGTTGTCCGGTGCGGCCGTCCCGCGCACCTTCAGGCGCAGGACTTTGCGTTCATGCGGCACAAAGGCAAGCCGCTCGGGCGCCGCCACCGCCAGGCCTTGCACTGCAAGCTTCAAGGTCCCTTCCAGCGGACGATTCAACATATTGCTCAACTCAATTTTCAGTTCGGGATTTCGCGCGACCGGTTCGAGAAGATCGTGCGCGACGATGTCCAGAAGCTCCAGGCCGTTAATGCGTGCCCGGTCAATCGCCGCCAGCAGCGCCTCGAACGATCCCGGCTGCTCGGGATTCGCCCGCAGAAAGAAGCCCCGGTGATCCAGAGGAATAACGATTCGTCCGTCTTCTGACGGCACGGGATTCCCGTAGAAGTCGAAGAGTCCGTATCGATCCTCTGCGGCGCGAAGCGTCAGGGTCGCTCCGACAGAAGGCATCGGCTCGTTCAAGCGTTGTGCGAGAGCCTCCCGCTGCCCGGACGCACTTTCGGGCAGCGAGCGCAATTCCTCCCGAATTCTCTCCTTCGTGCGGATTTCGTCGAGACTTCGTACATTGCGGTACAAGGTTCCGCCCCTCTGAAACAGCGCCCCGATGTCCCCGGCAACCACCACCGTGCCGTCCTCGGGCTTGCCCGCCGCCCCTTTGAACACAAAGACCCAGGGCAGCCCGGTGGGAAAGAGGATCTCCTGAAAATCGCGTTCACCGATGAAATGCTGCGACGCGCCGACCGCAGCGGCCAGGGGCCAGCTCAGAATCAGTCGTTCGATCTTCTTGGGGCCCTGCTGCGTCTGGATCGTATCGTATGCGACGCGATGGTGCGACAGCACGGTCGTCACGTTGCCGCCGTAGACCCCCATCGCCCGGTCATATCCCGCCGCCCGGTTCGAGGCGACCAC
>JAFGCA010000232.1 GCA_016932895.1 Sedimentisphaerales bacterium
GAGGCCCCCCACAGGCCGTTGTCGTTGGCAACGACCAGCTCGAAGGGGATGCCACGCCGGAAGTAGCCACCGCGAGCGTTCCACTCTTCGATGGCCAGCTTGGCCCCCTGCAGCATCTTGATTCCCAGCGGTTCCTCATGGCTGGCGCCGCCGGTTGCAACGGAAACGGTGGCCATGATCGGGCCGATGAAGCCGAGCTTGACGGTCTCCAGGTCCTCGGGTTCGGCGATCGCGCGGCCCGGGCCGGTGTACTCCATCTGGAGCAAGAAATGCTCCTTGTACGGCACGACCCCTCCGAATGGCTCGACGTCCTGGGGCGTCGCGGCGTAGTTGGAATCCTGGCGCAGGTCGAGGTCCGGCATCTCGTAGGCATTGACCGCGTTGATGCGCCGCAACACCTCGGCGGTGTGGTCGTCGATCAGCGCATCGAGCTGTTCCTGCAACTCGGGTGTCGGAGCGTCCGCCCCAAACGCCGGGAGAGAAATCAGAATCAGAATGGCAACGTATCTCATTCCCCACCTCCCGTCTCCATGCTGGCGTCTTTGAGGCCCCTATAGTAATCCTCTCCCCGGCCCCAAGCCAGTCCTTTCGATGTACCGACCCAGACGTCGTTGCCGTCAACGTCGGCAACCAGCACATAGTTGTGCGGAATGTTGATACCAGTATCCATCGTACGGAGGACTTCGCGGTCACGCATGATCGTCGCTTTGCCGGTATGCTCAGCGGGATCAAGCGTATAGACCACCCAGGTGTTGGTCGCGAAGTCCGTGATGACGCCCAGGCCCTTGTCGGTGCAGTAGAATGCTTCGTCGGCGCTGCGGCCTTTGACGAAGTTGATGAAGTCGCTGGGGATGGGCGAGTCCTGATTGAAGTAACCGCGCCAGTTCCGGTTGTCGTAGCGCGAACCGCCGAAGTAGCTGCCCACCCACAGGATGCCGTCTACATAGCTGACGCCGGTGACGATGACGTGGGCGACGCCGTCATCCCGGTAGAGGTCGATCTCCATCTCGCCGTCGGGATCGAGGTAGTCCTTCCAACGCTCACGCTCGACGTCGAACTCGAGCACGCCGCTGCCCCATACGCCGAAATAGACTTTCCCGTCGGCGTAGGTGGCGCTGTAGTTCCAGATCTCTTCCATGGGAGCGTTCTTCTCGGTATAGATGGTCCACTCGCCCGTGACGGTGTTGAAGCGGCTGGCCCCTGCGGTGGTGGCCGCCCAAACGTTCTCGTGCTCGACCGCCACGCCATAGACGACATCGTTTACCAAACCACTGTTGAGCTGGTGCCAGTGATCGAAGCGTTCGCCCGAGAAACGCGCCAGCCCGCCGCCGAACAGGCCGAGCCAGACCTCGCCGGTCTTGGGATTGACGTCGATGGCCGAGACGACCCGCCAGGGGAGACCGTCTTCCTCGGTCCAGCTACTGATCCGGCCGGTTCGTTTGTCGATCATCGCCAGACCGTCCTCGGTGCCCACCCAGACGCGTGGTCCGTCGGCCTTGACCGCGAAGATGTGATCATTCGGCAAGCCATCCTTGACGGTGAACTGCTGCCAGTCGGTGTAGACGTAGGGCAGTTCCTCGGCAACCGCGGCGGCGGTGGCGACCGCCAGCACGAGACCGCTCAGAAAGAATCCGCGCATCAACTGGGTCCCTCCTATAGCGTCTTCAAGTATTCGATCAGATCGTTGAGCTGATCCTTGGTCATGTCGTTGGTTACCCCGTGCTGGTCATAGGGATTGTATACCGTCCAGATCTCCTCCAACGTTTCGGCGATGCCGTTGTGAAGATACGGCGCGGAATCGTAGATGTTATTGAGGTGCGGCGTATCGAAGTGCGTCTCCCGGTCAAGCTGCTGGCTTGTGCCGATATCGTGTATGGCGCGATCGGTGTAATAGGGTGGGTTGTGGCAGGTGATGCAGCGATCCCCTTCGGGAATCATCTCTCCGCCGTTGGTTCGCTTGCGCTCGAAAACGATCTTGCCTCGCTCCTGGGCCGGCGTGTAGTCCGATCCTACCGGATGATAGCGATTCGGCGGGCGAATAATCGTCGAGATATAACGGTCAACCGCGGCCAGTTCCTTCGGCGTGTACGGCTGGATGCGCGTGAAGAACACCGCGAGCCGGGGACCGCATTGCCGGGAAAGGCTGGGGTTGGTACCCTCCCACTTGAACGGCGCGGTATCGAGGATGCCGCGCAGCGTACGGTTGTCCACCGGGCTGACGCCGATGCCGTCCGGCTCGATGTCGTAGGTGAGCCCGTCCACGTGGCCGTCGGGGTGGCAAGTGTGGCAGGAGAACTGCCGGTGGAAGGTGACGTTCGCGCTATGGAAGAGCTGTTCTCCGTAGCGGGTCTGGGTAATCTCCTTGGGACCGCCCAGGTCGATCCTGGCAGTTGCCTTCAATCGGTCCAAGTCGATCACGGAGAGCGAGTCGTCGAGCGAGTTCGCCACGAATGCCGTCTTGCCGTCCGGCATGATCAGGACGCCACGCGGGCTGTCACGGACGGGGATGTGCTTGATCACGAATTCCGTGGGCTTCCCGAGGTGGTTCGGCAGCACGTGCTCGCGGTCGTGATCGGAAGATCCCCGGATCAGCGCGGTGAGCCTGCCGATATCCACGACAGCGACACGATTCGAGCCGGAGCTGGTCACCAGCGCGTATCGGCCGTCCGGCGTCACCGAGACATCCGTCGGGTCTGGGAAGCTCATGTCCGGCTCGTCGAGGAGCACCTGATCGGCGCCGCCGTCGCGCCAGACGACGGTCAATCCGTTGGTAATAGTCCAGCCCTGCAATAGCCGGGTCATGGGAACGAGGTTCTTGGTCCGGTTCAACGTGGTGACGGCGAAATCCCCGCTGGGATGCCAGCCGATTCCCAACAGGAGGTTCGCGCCCGGAACCACCGGGCGGTCCTCCACTACCGCGCGCTCCGTATCGATGATGGTGACCTCCGTCATGGACGGCGTGCGGAACGGGACGAAGCGGGAGAGGCTGTGGGTCACATAGAGATGGCGACCGTCGGGCGAAAGGGCGAGAGACCACGGCCGGCGGCTCGCGGTCAGATTCTTGATGCGGACGAGCGAGGCGGCGTCGATGACGGTGATGTTCTCGGAACCGGTGTTGACCACGTAGAGATACCGGCCTTCCCGGTCAGTGAGCAAACCGTGCGGCTCGTCGCCGACAGGCAGCGTGTGGGTGACGGTGCGCGTCGCCGCATCGATCACCGAGACTGTATCGTCGAACATGTTCGTGACGAACACGCGGCGACCGTCCGGCGAGAAAGTGACATCCTCGGGCTGTCCGCCGACTCCGATCTCGGCCACCTTGGTCCGCCGCGCCGGATCGACCACGATGACCGAGTCCGAGCCGGAGCAGGTGACATAGAGTTGACTTTCATCGGGGCTCAGCGCGAGATTGATCGGTGTCTTGTAGCGGGGCTCGACGGCTTGCTCCGGGATCTTGGTTGGATGGGCGATCTGCTCGATGCGCACGTCGATCTGCGCGCCGTGGGACGAACCGTGGCAGCGCTGGCAGGTCGCCGCGGTGGCTTTCTGGAGACCTGCGGCCCGGGACGCTCTTGGGTCGCGCATGACCGCCTCGTGCATGTACTCCGAGCCCGGACCGTGGCACGCTTCGCAGCCGACGCCCTCGTCCGGAGAGAAGCTCGGCATCCGAGCAGCGGGGGGCTCGTTGGACGCCGTGGTATGGCACTGCTGGCACTCGGTCAAATTCTGCGGATCCCCTTCCAGATCCTGCTCGGCCGCGATCTCTCTCGCTCTCGGAGTCGCAAGCGACGCCCATGCACGAGAGTGCGCGCTCAAACGCCATACGCTGTGCTGGTAGCCCATCATCGCGCCCGAGTGGCAGCTTCCGCAGGCTGCCGAGCCGACGTACTTCGGCCCCTCTCTCGGTTCGCCGCTCGCGTAGGCGGCGCCTCCGATCGCGCCCGTCATCGCATTCTCGGGCTGAGGATGGGCGATCTGAGCCATCCCCTCCGCCACATCGAACGCAGGCGAGCCGAGCACGGCGACATGGGTGCCCTTAACGAGGTGGCACCTCATACAGGCTTCCTCATTGGGCATTCGCAGGCCCGCTTGCATAGCAGCGGCGCGGTCCCGCATGACATCCATCGCCATGTATTCGCTGCCTGGACCGTGGCAGCTCTCGCACTGCACACCGTCCTCGAGACGGAACGTCTCGTCTTTCTGCCACTCCTCGGCCTGTGCCCCGGAGGAATGACATCCGAGACAGGTAAACGCTTCCTGCGGTTCCTCGCGGATGCCGCTGAGCTGCGCGATCTCTTTTGCCGCTGGCTGTGCGAGGGCTGCGTAGGCCTGGCTGTGCCGGGAGTTCAGCCAGAGGGCAAACTGGTAGCCCATGCCAGGGCCGGCATGACAGTTTCCGCAGACGCGCGCACCGACATAAACGGTCTCCTCCTGCCCGCTCGCGACAACTGTAGACGCCAGGGTCAAGACAAGGGCGCTGAGCCACCGTCGCATCATTGCTGTCATTCCATCGTCGAATCCTCACGGACAATCGTGAGGACTTGGCCTGCCGCGACGCCATCGCGCCGTTCTACCGTGCCGTCCGGCCAGCGAATCTCCACATCCGCCACCGCGGACTCGCCCAAGCCGAAATGCAGTCGCGAGTCCGCCTGTCCCAAGTAGCCGCGCACTGGGATCATGTCCTCGATTTGGGTGATACCGCCGCTGGCCACCCTTACCCGGGCTCCCAGGGCGTCCCGCTCCCCGCTGGGAAACCTCAGGCGGGGGACCACTTTGAGCCAGTGGCGGCGGTTGCCGCCGTCATTTCGCAGCAGGTTCGGGCGGTCGTTGAGATTCACGACCAGCAGGTCGAGGTCGCCGTCGTTGTCGTAGTCCCCATATGTTGCGCCGCGGCCGACGTACTTCTCGTGGAAGAACTGCCCGGAGACGGCGGAAACGTCTTCGAAGTCCCCGTTGCCCTTGTTGCGCACCAGTGTGTCCTCCTCGACGTACTCGTGATGGGCGTTCCCGTGTGTGGTGAACAGATCCAGCCAGCCATCGTTGTCGTAATCAAACAGGACCGGCCCCCAACTGGTGTACTGTCCCATAACCACCGAGAGTCCCGCTGTCGAGGTCTTGTGATCGAATCCGTGCTCGTACTGCATAAGCAGCGTGCAATAGTTGAGGTCCGGAATGAAGACATCCAGGTACCCGTTGCGGTCGATGTCGCCGATGGCCGGTCCCATGGAGGCGACGTTCTGGCCGTTCTCACCGTAGGCGAGGTTCCATTTCACAGCCGCATCCTCGAAGGTCCCGTCGTCGGTCGGCTCGAAGTAGTTGTTCTCCGTCGCGTCATTGGTCACGTAGATCCCGACGCGACCCTGGTTGCGGAAATCGGCGGCGCCGACACTCATGGCCCGGCCATCTTCGCTCGCGACACCGGTCTCCGCCGTGACGTCCGTGAATGTGCCGTCGCCATTGTTGTGAAACAACACGTCGGGCTCGGAGGCATAGCTGAGCGGGCCCGGGTAACCCTGCGCCGCGTAGAAGTCGCGGAACATCCCGTCGTCATAGAGGAGATAGTTGGCGACGTAGACGTCGAGCCAGCCGTCGTTGTCGTAATCGAGCCAAACCGCGTGCAGGCTCCAGCGCGGAACCGCGAGCCCGGCTTCGACGGTCACATCGGTGAAGGTCCCGTCGCCGTTGTTGCGGTAGAGCACGTTATCCGCGTAGTTAAGGACATAGAGATCGACATCGCCATCATTGTCGTAGTCGGCCGCCGAGCATCCGGTGCTGAAGGTCGGATCTCCGGCGCCCGAAGCCTCGGTTACGTCGGTGAAAGTGCCGTCCCCCGCGTTGCGATACAAGCGGTTTTGAAGCTTGGCGCGGAGGTCGCGGCTGCGGTTGCTGCTCACGCCCCGAGTCCAGGCGCCGCTGACGAAGTACAGGTCCTGGAATCCGTCGTCGTCGTAGTCGAGCATGCAGGCGCCCGCGCCGGTACCTTCGACGATGTTGTCCAGTTCCTCGTCGCCGTAACTGTGCCGGAAGTCGATTCCGGATTCGGCGGTCACGTCCTTGAACGTGGGCAAATCCGCCGCAAGAGCCGTGCCGGCCGGCAGCAGGAAGAGGATCGCCCATGTCCTCATTCGTCCTGCGCCCCCATGTCGATCCACTCAATAAGCGTACGCCGGTCCTCGTCGCTCAACGGAGCTGCACCGTCGGGAGGCATCCGTTGAATCCGTTCCCCGTTCGCAGCCGGTGCGTCCCACGGATAGGAAGTGCCACGTCCATAAAGAGACCAGACGAGCGGCGAGGTGCGGGCGGGTCCCCGAACGTGGGTTCGCACATCCTCGAAGCTGGCCAAGCGCGGCGGCGCGCCGCCTCCGTGACACGCCCCGCTGGCGCAACTCCGCCGGATCAGCGGCGCCACATCGCTCCCATACGTTACTGATCTCCGGCGCTCGGGGGGGAGCGTGAGGTCCATCGGGGACCGTTTGACGGCTTCCACCACGCGGTTCTCCGGGGCCAGCTCACCGTCCTCGTGGCATCCGATGCAGCCGCGCGGCTCCCGGTTTCGAACCCAGATCCAGCGGCACGACCGCAATGCCATGCCGTCGGTATCCAGCAGTTGGAGTTGGATGGGGATGTTGGCCGGCACGCGGATGTTGAAAGACCCGTCCGGGTCCACATCCACCTCGCCGAGCACGCGGGTCATGGGCGGCTCCGGCTCCTCGGCCGCGTCGCGTCCGTCGCGGGCCACTCCTTCCAGCACCCGCAGCCGCACGCTGCTGTCGGTCGGCAGCCATTCGGAACGCGGCAGGTCGCTCTGGCGGATATTCAGGCAGTAGAGGATTCCCGTGGGATCCTGCTCGTCGACGACTGACGAACGCCCGTCCGGCTCGGATCGCGGAACCAGCAGATTCGCCTGCAAGTCGTCCCGCAAGGGGTCATC
>JAFGCA010000233.1 GCA_016932895.1 Sedimentisphaerales bacterium
CTTGAGACCGTGATAGCCCTGGTGTCCCGGGTCGCCTTCGATCCCCCAGCGCCAGGAAAAGGCGTGCGGCCTCCAGGCATACTCTTTGCCAGCGAGCCGGACGGGCGCCGAGCGATCCAGCTCTTTCCGCTTGGCCAGGGCCGCCTCCAATTGGGAGAGGTCCACGTCGCCGGGCAGCGGTCCGAGTTTCCAGAACTTCGGCCCGAAACCATACGTCACGCGGGGCCATGACGAATCGTCAAAGTCGGGCTGCTCCCATCCACTCAGGCCCCGGCCTTCCTGCGCGTATCGGAAAAGGCGTGCCTCCGGACCGATCATCGGGTCCGTAACCGGCAAGCGGAAATCCCCCCAGCGGTTATCAAGCGTGGGCTTGATCTCGAAGTCCCAGGGCCCGTCCAGTACGACCGGCGCCGGCGGCCTTGGCGCCGGCCCCGAGACGGTGACGGATCGTCCTTCCACCTGGACGGACGCCGTCTTTGGCCCCGGCGTCGAGGCAAAACCGGACACCGTGACCGTGCCATCGCCAACGTTCAACTGCGTAACTTCATCGAGATCGGTCTCCCGAACCGCCGCGCGCGGTCGACCCGGACTGAAAACGATCACCTGGGCCTCGTAGTCGGCCAGGGGCATGCGCACTTTCGTCCCGTCGGCGGTCTGCGACAGTACATGCAGCGGACGATTCTCGCCCGTCCACGGATCCCACCACTCCGCCCGACCCCGCGCGCGAAAGAGGCAGTCGGACCCTTTGGGCGCGTCCATCACCAGGTACACGTCACGCGGCCCGATCCTGCGATGCAGGGCACGAACGGGCTTGTCGGCCTGAACGTCACGCGGGAGACACGCGGCGATCTCAGTCACCAGTTGATCGGCGTCACGGACCCGAAGTCCCATACCGAGAGCCTCATTGGTTTGCCTGCGGACGGATTGGCCCGTCGCGGTGGCGGTGGCTCCGAAGAGTTCCTCGACCGCGGCATCGAGTTGCGGATCGTTTCCGCCGGCGCGGTCGCTCGCCTCGGGCAGCAGGTCGATGGCCATCACGATGCCGCCGGCACGGAAAAACTCCCGCGCCTTGGCCAGCGTGGACCAGCGAACCGCCCGCATGGCCGGCAGTACCAGCACCCGGTAGCTTGCATCGGAGACATGGAGTCTGCCGTTGCGAATCTCGGCGCGGGCCAGTGACTGATGATCCATGAAGATGAAATCATAGCCACTGCGAAGAAGCTTCTCGCCGGCGGCGAAAGCGGTCTGCGTTGCCTTCGCGCCGTCCAGGCGAGCCTGGTGCGGACTGACCGGATACATCACCGCCACCTCGCTCTGATGGACGCCCTGGCTGAGCAGATAGGAGAGTCGCTCGAAGTACTTCAGGAACGCACCCATGTGGTCCCAGTACGGCATGCGAAAATGGTAGCAGGGCGGCGCCCACTCCCAGAACCCGCCGTGCGTGGTGTAGTAGAGTCCGTGCAGGTTCAAGAGGGTACAGCCGTAGAGATAGTTCTCGCGCGTGGCGAACATCAACTGCTCGGGCGTAGCGCCCCAGCCGAAACTGTGATAGCCCTCCAACCAGACGCGCGGCCGCTGGTACAGATGGGCGATGGAGCTGGAGACCTTGCCCTTGATCAGATCGGCCCTGCCGCCGGGGGTGTCATGGCCGGGCGCGGTGTACCAGCGGACCGCCCGGAAATAGTCGCCGAACTCCTGCGGCGCGCGGCCGCGGCCGCCCTGGTCGCAGCCATAGATCTTGCCGCGCTGCCAGTGCCAGTCGAAGACGGGACGAAAGTACCGCTCTTCGGCCAGTTGCACCCGCACGTCCATGAAGTCGAGCCGGGCTTTCGGCGTCACCGATCCCATCTCCGCAAACAAGGCGGGCAGCACTTCGAAGACATCGTAGCCCTTGCGCCGGCGAAAGACCTCGTTGAAATCGTCGGTCCAGATGATGTCGCCGACGCCGAACTGCAATTCGTCGTGAAAAAAGTAGTTCAGCCCTGCGGCGGACCGGCCGGCGGCATGTTCCTGAAATTGCTGGAAGAACCCGGCGATGACCCGCTGTCCGGCCTGCGGATGCATGGGATTGAGCGTCCCGCCCTTGCGAGAGGCAGCGAAGACCCAGACCTCCCATTCGCCCGGCGAGGCGGTCCAGGCCAGACGCCCGTCCCGCACGAAAGGAGCCAGGTCGACCCCGCCGCGCTCAACGACCTCTCCGCTCAGCCGGTAGGCGCGCAGACCGATGACGTCCGGCGGCAACGACAGCGTAACCGCATCCCCGGCCGAGACGCGGGCCCTGTGGGCCACCTTGATTTCCCGTCCCTGTATCTCCGGGTCGCCATAGATGGTGCGGCTGATCAGACTGCGGCCGTTGGGCCAGTCGATGGTGTAGCCGCTCAGGCCGATGGCCATCCCTCGTTTACTGCATTCGTCGGCGACAAACCGCCAGACGTCCCACCAGGCCTCGGAGAAAAGCTCCGGCTCGGCCGGGTACGTCAGCCAGCCCGGCGTGTCCTGATGGGCGTAGTTCACCTGCATGCCCGGAATGCCCTTCTCGTGGAGTTGCTCGATCTGCCAGAGCAGCCGATCCTTGTCGAGCGGGTCGCCCGTCCACCACCAGAACGGGACCTCGCCATAGCCGGCCGGTGGATTCCGAAAGCCCGGCAGCGCGTCCAGGTCGCCCGCCCTGGAGGGATATCCCGACGCTCGCACCGGCCGGGCCAATCGGGCCGGATCGCCAAACGAAAGATCCTGCGCGAAAACCGGCGAGCCGACGCCGCCGAGACAAAGCAACGTCACAACGCTCACATTCATCGCAATCACATTCATCGAAAACCTCAACCGAACAACCTTCATCCAAAACCGGTGCGGCGGTACGGGACCAACCGTTGGACCGCGCGCAGCCATCGAGCGGAAGCTCCGCAGTACTGCCCCTAAAATACCCGGGAGAGCCGTTTCATTCACGAGGTATTGTTTATAAACCACTCGATACCAACGTAGCGGGTCTCGAGTGTCGGTCTCGCGCGCGGCGCTCCAACGACGGGCCGAGACCGTCAAGGTCGAGTTGCCCGGAAGAAACCGGTGGTAGCACATCACTATACGCGGTGTTCGTGCCAGGAAAGGCATCAACGCACAGTTCGCCTTCCCGGATCAGGCTACGTCGCGGTCGGAGAGTTTTCTTGGCGGGTAGGAGACCACCTTGGCCGACGAGGCGTCTTGCACTTCGATCAGGTGACGAGCGAGGGAATCCCAGTCGGTGCCATGTTCGGCCTCGATCTTCTTTCGTACGCGGCGGACTTCTTCAATGATCGGATCCTTCATGGCAGATCTCCGTCAAAGGACTTCTCTGGTGTGTATTGTCCACATCCCCGGCAGAATTGTCAAGATCGCGCGGCCGGCAAGCGAAGGGTCCGAAATGGGGATAAGCGGTGGGTTTCCTGACCGATTTGACCCCGGCCGTATTCACCGCTTTCGGCGCCCGGCTGTTTCCGGTGGCGGGGGCGGGACCGGGACGCGGCGGGTGAGGTTGTTGCGACCGGTAAAGATCGGCGCGGCTGTGTTTCTTTGCCCTGGCACGGCCTCGGAATCCGCTCTGTCGGCGTCAAAGCGATGTTAGCCCAAAGATAAGCGCATCCTGACGCAGGGACCCGGCCTCGATTGCCGATATCTCCCGCGAGGGTATTCGTACCCGGACAGGAGATATGGTGATGAAAAGAGTTCTTCAAGACACTGGCGCTATCGGACCACGCGCCGGCCACGGGCAGGGACTGAGCCGGCGCAGGTTTCTCAAGGCGGCCCTGGCCTTCGCCGGCGGCGCCGTGGCGTTGCAGCCTCGCCTGAGCCTGGGCGCCGAACCCGTCGACCTGGCCCGCTGGGCCTTTCTCTCGGACACGCACATTGCGGCCAATCCGAAGAACCGCTACCGCGGCTTCTACCCCTACCGCAACCTGCAGGAGATCGTGACACAAGTCACCTCGGACCTTCCCGAAGGGCTTCTGGTCACGGGCGACCTGGCGCGGCTCACGGGCCGGGCCGGGGACTACGAGAACCTCAAAGAACTGCTCGCCCCCATCACCGAGCAGC
>JAFGCA010000234.1 GCA_016932895.1 Sedimentisphaerales bacterium
CAAGGAAGCGACCTGTATTGGGAACAGGTTGTGGCAGCGAGGGATGAGCCTAGTAAGCCTGCGCTGGCCTTCGAGGTTGCGCAAGCGATGAAGAGCGGCCGTTGTCCACCGGCCCTAACAGAATTGCGGACCACCATACGCCGCGCAGTAATATTGTCAGAGGAACAGTAATGCCAATCAATCTCGCGGAACTCAACGCTAACCAGCGCGCCGCGGTGGAATGGTCGGGCGGTCCCCTTCTTATTCTAGCCGGCCCCGGTTCTGGCAAGACCCGCGTTCTCACAATGCGGATAGCCAAGCTCATTGAAGACTCACCAGCAGAGAGATTCAGGATTTTGGGCCTTACGTTCACAACAAAGGCCGCGGCCGAGATGCGGCAGCGCATTGACGCAATGGTCTCCAAGGACCGCGAGCGGGCACTTCTCTCAACCTTTCATTCCTATTGCGCTGGTGTTCTTCGGCAGCATGGTAGTCATATTGGCCTTCATCCAGACTTCACCATCTTGAACCAGGAAGCGGACCGACAGGCTGTTCTGCTTGACGTGATTAGGGTGGTTCAACGCAACGATGGAAACGCCGAAGATACGGACACGCGGCTGATGCCGCTGGTCGATCAACTCTTGGATCACGGCGTCTCGAACACTGATGTGGAATCGTGTTTCCATGATAAGGAACTCGGGCGCAAGGTAGCTCCTATCTATGCAGCTTATCGCAGCCTGCTGATCTCCCAGAATCGCCTTGACTTCGCCTCCTTACTTAACTGCGTCGTGGAACTCCTTCAAGCACGGCCGCAGATTGCACAGCACATTCGCACCATCTACCGCCACGTATGCGTTGATGAGTTTCAAGACACAAATCATGCGCAGTACCGAGTGCTCACGGCACTTGTAGGCAGCGAACCACGGGACTTGTTTGTCGTCGCCGATGACGATCAGATAATCTACCAATGGAACGGGGCCAGCCCCGAACGGCTGAAGCAACTCACGGTCGAGTACAAGATGGCGGTGATTCAACTTCCGGCAAACTACCGCTGTCCACCGCAGGTGATTGACATCGCAAACAACCTGATTCGCAACAACGGGAACCGTTCGGCCGACAAACAGCCCTTGACTGCCATCAAGACTGCCATTGGACAGCAGACCATTCGTGTGCAGGACTTTCCTTCGGTTGATGATGAGCTCGTGTGGGTCGCGAAGGACGTCAGGGGAAGACCGGAAGCCAAGCGTGGCGACTGCGTGATTCTCGCGAGGACAAGGAAACTTCTGGAGCGTGCAGTGGCGATCCTCATCGAAAACGGCGTACCCGCGTCGCTGGTTATGAGGAAGGAAGAGTTTGTCAGCGCTCCTTTTCGTTGGCTTCATGCGATTTTACGTCTGGCAAATGCCCGGGGTGACAAGGAGCAGGTCCGGAGGCTCTGCAAGGCGTTCTATGAACTCGAAGGTCTGGACATTGCCGTTCAGGACGTTCTCGCTGTAGCGTCGGCGATAGGCGGGGACAATCTGAGGGCATGGTTTGACACAGTACTGGGGAACGCCCGACTGGAGCCGAGTACTCAAGCATTCTTGACCAAAGCGAGGAAGCAACTGGCGGACCGGCTGGAATTCCTGCCCTTTATTGCAGAGGCGAGCGCATGGTTCGATGGCGTCGACCAGAGACTTGCAGGCCAAGCCATGGAGGGGTTTGTCGACTACAAGGAGGAGCGGGCCATCTGGCAAGACCTGCAGGGACGAGTAATGCGCGAGTATGGCTCAGAGAACACTGACCTCACCATGCTTCTTCAGGAGTTTGATTTGTCCCCGAAGGCACCGCCAGTGCCGCCCAACGCCGTACGTTGCCTTACGATACATGGCTCCAAGGGCATGGAGTTCGGAAATGTGTATCTCATTGGGCTCGCAGAAGAACAACTACCATCGTTCCAGAGTATCCGAAAGGGGGATAGCAGCCGGGAGATGCAGGAGGAACGTCGGAACTGCTTCGTTGCCATAACGAGAGCCCAGACCAGCCTCACTCTGACTTACGCGCACAGCTACTTTGGCTGGCCAAAACAGCCATCAAGATTCCTGTACGAGATGGGGCTGCTACACTGACCGTCACGCAGTGGGCTGCCTCTGGGCCCCGATCGGAAGCCCCCTATCACACCGATTCTTCCCACGTGGTCAGCCGCCTACCGCAGTGGCGGCATTCGCGACGACGAACGATGCGGTGGCCCCAGGTGGGGCGGGTGTAGACGACGTGGAAGTGCTTGCAGCCGCAGTGGCGGCATGTCAGGCCGCGGTCGTCCTCGGCCGGACGGATTTCAGGCTGGTTCCGCTTCGCCATTACCATTTCCTCCCGAGGTCGCTCTGCGTGTAGCGTTTGCGCTGCCGGACGGGGGCGCTGTCTCCGGGGGCTACGGCGCCGGAAATGGAAGCAGCTACGGCGCAGCCGACGAGGCAGTCGAGCCAGTGGTTGTCCGGACGGCCAACGCGGGGTTTCCACTCGTCCACCTTGCGGCCGCGGCCCTCAACCGGTACGCGGTACTCAGCCGTGAGGTGCTCCGCGAGAAGCCGGTGAGCCCTGGGCGCACGGCCGAAGAGCGACAGGCTGCCCCGGTCGCCCACGGGCACAGCCAGCCGTGTGTGAACGAAGGTCTTCCAGAAGTTTGTGTCGATCAGCGCATGGCGGACCGTCCGGACGGCCCGGCCGCCCATCACCCGCCAGTGGAA
The DNA here is from genome assembly GCA_016932895.1 of Sedimentisphaerales bacterium. The sequence continues at coordinate 2,706 of JAFGCA010000234.1, forward strand.
GCCGCGCCGCTCACCCTTCTTTCGGGCCGCCTCTGACCAGGGCTTGTTCGACGCCCCGACGTACTGACCGTGGCTGGGCATGAGCACCGCGGCGTACGGCGACCGTCGGCAGACCTGGTAGACGACATCAGTGCTCTGCGCCCAGTTGGCGTCGATCAGGCACTGGCCGATCCGCATCGGCGTACTGTCCTCACGCTTCCACTCGCGGCCCACCGTGGCCTCGATGAGCCGCTCCAGTCCCTCGGCGATCTGCCCCTCCA
>JAFGCA010000235.1 GCA_016932895.1 Sedimentisphaerales bacterium
ACGCTCACGTCCATCGGCGCGACCGAAAGCCGCGGACGGTGCATCCACCACCAGCCAAAACCGGCCGCCACAATCAACAGCACCGCCGCCATCGCCGCCGCCAGGCCGCGCCGGCGCGACTTGCCGCCGGACCGCAACGGCAGCGCGGCTTCGCAACTCGGGCACCGGTGGCTCCGGTTCGGCCGCCGCACGAACAACAGGTTGCACTCCGGATCGGTGCAAATCACCGCGGGCGCGGGCTCCCGGTCCCGGCGCTGAAAACCCCAACACCAGACCAGACGCCAGCAGCCGGAGGCGTCGCGATACCGGAAGAAATAGCAGTCGTGATCCGTGCGATCGGGATCCTCCAGAAGCTCCTTCAGCCATCGTTGAACGCACTTGTGCAGCGCCCGTTCCGTTGCCGTCTCCGGCCGCGCTTTCTCGATCCGATCCCTGAAGGCGGCGAAATCCTCCTGGAGAGTCCCCGTCAGTTCAGCAGCAATGACGGGTTGACAAATGGCTTCCTCGAGCCGTCCGCCGTAGTCGTCCCGGACGAAGAAGCTGACCGAGTCGCCTTGCCAGACCGGTTCCGCCGCAATCCCTCCGAGCCAACGCAAGAGAATGCGAGCGTGGGCATTCGACTCGTCGAGCACCGCCACGCCCGGCTCGACGGCGATGGGAAGGAAGTCCCGGGCGCCGTCGGACAGGTCCACACGCACGAAACGCTTCGCCATGAAACCCCCCAACCTGACGGTTTATGTCCAGGAGATGAGGTAACGTAAATACCGGTGGCTGGCAGCCTGTTGAAAAAGGGAACTGGCTCCGAGTCGCACGGGGCGAGACCCGAGGGAAACGGGTCGTCACGAGGTGCCTGTCCCCGTTGTTTCACCAGGCTGCTAGGAACTGAGAGTTCCACCACCACTTTGGACTATCAGTATAGCCCACTCGCCCGCGAGCGTCCACTACTACCTGGTAGGGTAGTCCGAACGGGCTGGCAGGTGTTTCGGCCGACGGCATTCTCTCCGTCTACGATGGGTGGTAACGTATAACCCGTTAGGGTCCACCAACGAATGTGTGGTTTGTCATGGGCCAAACCTCACTAGCTTGACAGGCTTCCGTGTTGCCCGATCCGTTGTACGGGATGATCTCCATCAATGCCGGTGCGGGCGTAGACAAGTTCTTCGCGGATTCGAGCGTGACCCCGATCTTGGGGATGCAGCCCGGCTTCAACGTTTCGGAAGACTGAAGCTGATCCTCGGTCGTCCGCAACGGCAAAGCCAAGGGTGTCGCAGTCGTCCGAGGACCGTGGCGCCCTTGGCGTGTTCTGGGGGCCTTTTCTCCGTTCGTCGCAAATAGGGGGAGCAACGGCAATGCGCAAGGCACGACGATGAAGGCCGCGTCTCGGGGACCGGTTCGAGTACGTAGGCTCGGCACAGGTTCCCGTGGCGTCGTTGCAGGTCGGACACGATTACACCCTGCGGGTCTACGTTCAAGACGTCCGCAGCCCGGCAACCGGCGTGAAACAGGCCTACTTCAATCTGAGCTACAACCCCCTTCTCGCCACGTTCACGACTCCGATCGTCCACAGCGATGACTACAGCGTCCTCACCGCGGGGAGGCTGGGGGCCTTCGCGGTGAATCTGCCGTCCCCGGAAACGGTGCCACCGCAGGCGAGCGCGACGCTCGGGTCTCCCGCCGCGGGCGACACGTCCTACACGTTCAGCGTGACTTACATCGACGACGTTGCGATCGATCTTTCGCGACTCGGCGACGGGAGTGCTGGTGTTTGCAGGCGACGACACCCCCGAGCACTACCAGCAGGTTCTGCGCACGGTGACCTATTGCGACACGTCGCCCACTTCCGCCATGCCCGTGGGCTCCGCGGCGTGGCTCGCGCTGATCAGGCAGATCGTCAAGGACGGCGAAGGAATCGAGCGACCACGGGCCGTAGCACTCATTGAACAACACGCCCAGCTCGGCGCCGTTGAACCGGGTGTTCTTTCCGACCCCCAGGTAGGTCGCCTCGATGCCCGCAAACCGGCAGTCGTTTGGGGGAAGGCATGGTTTCTCACACGGCGGTGCGGCACACCCATGGTCGCCCCCCCAATGGCGGCACATGGTATTCAGAGGTCGCGATCCACGTATCGGTAATAGTCGGCACAATCCTTTAGGTTTTCCCTACCCGTAAATCTCAAGCGACTCGCCTATACCCCTCTTGCCCCCCAAAAAACTCCGTCTCCCTTATCTGACAACAACTTACGCTATCTCGTCAGGCTTCGTCGCGGCCGTTTTCTCGGTCGCCACCCAATTCGACGTGCGCCGGGTCGGTTGGTAGAATTGCCGGACAGAAGCCGCCCGAAGGCGTTTTGGGCGGCGGGTTTATATTGCCCCACAAGGGGCAAGACCGGGTCGCGAACTCCCCGTTGGCCCCGAGGTTCATCATGCAGCCGGTGTTCGACGTCCTGGGCCTCGGCTACACGGCCGTTGACGATCTGCTCTACGTCGAGAGTTACCCTCCGGCCGACAACAAGGCCCGCGTCCGTCATCGCGAAAGGCACTGCGGTGGCTTGACCGCGACCGCGCTGGTCGCCGCTGCACGGTTGGGCGCTCGGTGCATGTACGCCGGCGTCCTGGGCAACGACGAACTGTCGG
>JAFGCA010000236.1 GCA_016932895.1 Sedimentisphaerales bacterium
AGATAGACCGGTGTTCGTTGTTTCTCCCATTTCTCGTTCGCGTAATGTATCACCGTGGCGATCAGGGTTCCGTTTGGCGCGGTGACGAGCGAGTACACCAGGGCCGAGTACACCTCATCTCCATCCCACATTCGCTTGGAATAGTCGAAGACCGTGGGCTGGCCCCAGGTCAGGCCGCCGTCGGTTGAGCGGCGATATTCCGACCACCCCCCCGCGCCATGCCCACTCCAATGGTCTGCACCGGTTCCCGTCACGCTGTAGAAGGCGACAATATCGCCGTTCTGACACTCGGCAATCGAGTTGTTGCCGTGTCCCGAATGGCCTTCCGCCTGTCGGTCCACGAACAACACGCCCGTGTTGGGGATGTCCGCGGGATAGACGAAGAACGGTTTCCCGTCAGCCGCGCGGGGCCTGTTGATTGCGGATCGAGCATCGTCGAATCCCAGCACGACGACGTATTTCTCGAATTGATAGGACTCTCCGGAAGCCACCTGCTTTTCGTAGGCAAGCACCTGATCAATCTCTTTGGTTCCGAGCAACTGGAAGGGCTCGTCTCCCATTCGCGAAAACCCCTGTGCCCCCAGGGCCTCTGCCTGAGAGGCGGCACCGGGAATCGACTGAGGGGTCAGCACGATCAGGCGGCCGTCTTGCACGACGTCGAACTGGGTGGAATCAATGGAACCCCTCAAGAACTTCTCTCCGGCCAGTTTCGCCGGGCATTCTGCCAGCCGGTAGTCTCGATCGGTGAACAGCACCGCGTCCGGCCGGAACCACATCACCTCTGATTCCGGCTCGCCGCGGACTTCGATGACCGCACGATCGGAAGCGTGTGCGTGGCGTGTGCCCGTCGTTCCCAGAGCCAGAAGGACGAATAAGGCGCTCGTCCTGCACATTCCGAGGTTGCTCATCGAGTGCTCTCCTTGCTCGTGTCCCGTCATCCAGGCAGCGCGACAGCGCCCCGTGACAACCAGTCCCTATTTCGGCAAGAACCCGCGCACGCCGAAGTCGTCGCCCCAGGGATCGGCGTCGGCCATGCCGGAGTTGTCTATCATGTCGGCGACTCGTTTCCGATAGCCGTAGAGTACGGCGGGATCGTCCGAGTAGTCGGATCGGGCGGCGACGAGTTCCTTGGGGACTTCGAGCGTTTGAATGGCCTCGTCCAGCCAGGAGCGCTGTTCGGGGGTCAGGCCGGTTGCGCGGCTCTGGTAGTGCTCGATGATGTCTCTCAGGATGCAGGTGTACGCGAAATCCTCTTGCCCGTCCCGGTAGTTCTCGAGCCGGATGGTGGGAAGGGGCGTGCCGCCGGGCCCGACGCAGAAGATGGAGCCGTCGCCGTGGTAGGTGGTCCAACTGACGGGGTTCCATTGGGTGAACGGCCCCGAGGTGATGGGCTTGTTCGCGTTCCAGATGCTGAGTTCGTAGTAGAGAAACCCGTCCGGGCGGTATTTGGCAGTCATGGCGCCCATGAGCAGCCGGATCTCGATGGCGCGGTATTCGATGAACCAGTTCGCATCGGGGTGGTGCGGCCCGCAGCAGATGTACCACCACACGCGTTTGCCCGCCGCCCGGGCTTGAGCGGCCTTGTCGGGATCGAACACGGGCGAGAGCGGACACCACGCGTCCATGGATTTCACGCACGAATCCAAACCGTAGCTGTGGTCGTAGCTCGTCGTCATGACGAGCACTTCCGGGTAGGCCTTCTTGAACGCGGCGGCGGCCGCCTCGAGTTCCGGGAACCGCTCCTCGCGGCACTCGTCGAACCCGTAAATGTACGCGTGGTCGAGGAGGCCGAGTTCCTTGGCCTTTTCGTAGGCCGGGCGAAACCGCTCGATCGTCCCGGCCGAAGCGTCGCCATAGTAGCCGAAGTTGAAGGCCGTCAGCCGGCCTTTGTCGTGAAGGTACTCGAGGACTTCGAAATCGGGCGCCTCGCGCCGATACAGGCTGTCGTAATCGATATAGTAGTCGGCCAGGAAGTCCGCGTACTTGTACTTCATCGTGGCCCAATCCACCGGCGTGCACGCGGTTACCCGGGCCGGCGTGAATGTGATGGCGGTTGGGAGGGGCGTGCAATCGGGCATGGTGAAGGCGTGCACGTTGACCGTCAGCTTGAACTCAGCCGGTTCGACGCCGTCTGCCGAGACGGTGAGCGTGCCGCGGTATGTCCCGGGCGCCTGCCCTTTCGGCGCTCGAACGCGGATCCAGAAAGACTGGAGGTCGCCCGGTGCGATATCGACCGGCCCGAGGAAATCGAGTATCGGATCGGGCCACCACCCCACATAGGGCACGTCATAGGGCGGTTCGGCTTTGGTTTCCACGTAGCCCATCACGTCGCAATCGATCTGGGTATGGGCGAACACGGCCCCGCCCGGCCCGGCCAAGTCGGACACGGCGACTCTGACGCCCTTCAGCGCGTCCGCCTTCGGCAGGACGGCCACCTGGAAGCTCTCCTTCTCATTGCGTGCCAGATCGATGGCCACCTCTCGCGATACCGACAAGGCAAACGGCATGCCGTTCGGGAGCAGCTTCTGCATCGAGGTCGCGAACCCGATGACCATGCCGTTGCCCGGCATCCCGGCGGCCCGGCTTTCTTCTCGAAACGCGATCTCGCTGTGCAACCGCTCGCCGGCCCTTTCGAGTCTCCGGAGCTCGATGCGCGACGCGTGTAGCGCCTCTGGATCCGGAGCCGAGGAGGTACGCGCACGCACGGCGGCAACTTGTGCGCGAATGCCGGCGATACCCTCTTTCGCGCGCTGACGGATTTCGCCATCCTCGCTTGTCGCCAGAACCTCTGCGAGCAACGCGTCCAGCGTCCTGTCGAACGCGTCGACGGCGGGCAGGGCGAGCGCGCGGAGCTTGTCGAGCGTCGCCTTGGCGACTGGCGGCGGCTCTTCGCCGGGCTTCAGGAGCGCGATGGTGTCCACGCAGAGCCGCATATCCGCCGGGGCGGTCGAGTAGAAGTGGATGATCGAGATGTCTCCGCGATCGATTCCACCCGGAAACTCCGAGAGGGGGATGAAGAAGCGCCGCATACCCGACGTGGCCGTGTCGAAGGCGTAGCTGAGGCCCTTTCGGAACGGCGTCTTGCTGTCGCTGATGAAGATGCTGAGCTTGGTTCTCTCCTCCGACGGATTGAAGATGTCCACCATCAGGCGGTCGTAACCTGTCCAGTCCTTCACCGGCGGGGGCGCTTCGAATGCCGGCCACTGCTCCATACCGTCCTTGTAGGGCGGCGACACGAACTGCATCGAGTGGCTGCCCGACGTTGCGAACTCGCCGGACTGGATCAGCCTGTCCTGCCCGGGCGTCCGGAGTGTCCACACGGCAACGTCCGATTCCTGCTCGAAATCGAACAGCGTGGTCGCTGCCGATGCCCAACATGCTGCGAGTGCGACGATGGCTGCAAACGAAACGGCCCTGAACATGGCAATCCCCCTGTTGTTCCGTGCACGAAACGGCCTGCACCCAAGTATACCGAAGCGGAGAATGCGCTTTACAGCGACAGGGGATGTGATCGCATTTGTCATCACGTTGGCCGACGGCTCGGCGACGCCCCGCCGCACACCGGCAGAACACGGGAGCTCATGGTAAAAACCAGGGACTCTGCCTCTGGATTCTCAGCAGTCCACCAAGGGCCCTCTACTGCTCGTCCGCCTCAAGCACGGCTACGCTTCTCGACCGCCCTCTGCAACAGGTAAAGCAGCGCCGGGCGCCACCCATTCCGGCACCCGGAACTCTTCAGCGACCTCTCCTCCGACGAGGTGGCGATGGAAGATCTCCTGGATTGCATGACACGGACAGACCTTGTGATACCAGACGTTGTCGGGATACACGACGACGATGGGCCCCATGCAACACAACCCGAGGCAATCGACTTTGGAGACTTTGATCCTGTCCTGGAGGCCGTTCTCTTCGATCAGAGCCATCAACTCATCATAGACCTCTTCAGATCCCCTGTTGCCGCAGCCCCCGCCGGGCGTATTGTCAGGAACGGTGTTGCAGCACACGAGTACGTGATGGCGGAAAATCATGATTCAACTCCTGGCGCCGATTCTCGCGCTTCCTTGCGCGGCCGCAAATGCTCGAGGCCGTCCATGTCTGAGATGGCGGCCACATCCGCCGCGAAGTCACGCTGCAAGCCATCGAAATAGGCCTTTATGTTCTCACGAGACTGCAAGATAGCAGCCGGTTTGCTGTCTGGCCAAACCCATATCGCGTCGGGAGCGACTTCCCCATCGGCCGGTCCTTGCTGGCGGAAGACTTCCGCTTGCTTGTGGTGCGCATCGAGCATGATGATGTTTCGCCGGCAATAGGGCGGAAGCTGGTGGACTTGGAGGACAAGCTCTCGCCACATCTCGCTGTCGCTCCGGCTGCACATGACTCGTACGGGCGTCATCAGGGCGCAGCCATTCAGGAAGTCGACGATCTCCGTGTATTCCTCATCCGCGCCATGGACAAGGCCATTGCAGAAGATGTTGAAGACATTGCGAATGAAGGCCGCAGGATCCTCGCCGCGGTATCTGCTGAATAGAACATGGTTCTTGAACGCAACCCCGACGCCGCCCAGGAAATCCGTCCCACGAAGGGCGTCCAGTTGCTTCGTGTAGGTGCGGGAGAACACCCGGAAGGTGCCATGTTCTTCATGCCAGAAGCGACTCAAGGTGGCTTGATGAACGGCCTCGGCGCGCTCCAAGTATGCCGGGCGCAAGGTATGAGTGTAACCGGCCAACAACGCCTGCGTGAGGAAAGCGTAGTCGATGAGTGTGGCGGCTCCTTGCCAGCAACCATCGTGGAAGGTGGAAGCCAGCTTGCCGGTATCGCCGTCAAATGCCGTCCACAGACAATCGAGTATCTCCAGCCCCAGGATCTCCAACTCGTGGTTGCCAAGATACACGCCAGCGTCCAACAGAATCCGCGCAGCATGGGCGTTGTCGTACATGAGCGGCGGCTGGGCGGGGGGAAGATCGATGTCGCGGCGCTTTCGTGTTCCCACTTCCTGCACGAGTCGCTGTAGTCGCTCGAACTCGCTGTCGCCCAAGTCGAGCCGCTTGAGCCGCACGGGGCATCCCTTGTCTTGTGAGCGTCTCACCGTCTCCAGATCCAGCGTGTCCTCAAGGAATTGGAGGTCGTCGGCAGACAGGCACTCGCTGAAATCGCCGATCGTCCAATGAATCAGGCTTCCGCCGCTGGACATGTACGAACGGGAGGGAACAAAGAGTCCAGCTTCTGGGTGCAAAAAGTCACGCAGGCAACAGCCAAGAGTCCATTGCACAATATGCTTGTATGGCCTTGCCTGGTATCTTCGGAGAGAATCAATCAGCAACTCGATGCAACGGAACTGCGTCAGAAGGACTTTGGCTGGAAAAGGGTTGCACCAGGCGAAATCGGTTTTGGTGAAGAGCCCGCCATACATGACATCATGCATGTGGCACGTGAGCATTTTGTCGATGTTCATTGCCAGCAGTCTTTGCCCTTCCTGTTCACGGAGAACGAAACTGCGCGCCAGAAGGATCAGAATACCTAAGTCGCTCCACCGATTCACATGATCGGTGTAGGGGTACACGATTCCCGGACTCTCGGGATCGAGGAACTCGATCACATTCCTCCCGATGTTGTACGTAGCGCTCTTCAGGCACTCATCGAGAGGGCGGTCGTCGAGGCTCTTCCAATGCCGGGCGTGTGACGTATTGCTGACGGTTGCGGACAAGCAGGCAGAAATCTGTTTCCGTTTGTGTTGTTCGAGCATGTCTTCGCGAACGGGCTGTCCCGTTGCAGACCCTGGCCGGATTGCGCGTATCTGCGCATGGAGGCGGGAAGCGGGCAAGAGACGCCGGCTGCGTGTTCTCGTTGCGATGGCCGCCACGGGGAAGAGGTCGGGGGTAAGCACGAATACGGATGGTTGTTCTTCCTCAACCTTCCCAGCTCGGGCCGCCAGGACGACAATGCTGCACAGTTCCGGATGCAGCTCGGTGTAGTCATAGATCCTGACATAGCTTGTCTGGAGTACGTGACGAATGGCGGGAGATTCAAGTACCTCCCGGAGCCCGATGCTGTCGTCTCCCTTGCTCGCCAGGGTGTCCAATACGAGAAACACGGGCCTATCGTGCGGGCCTGAAGCGAGGTAGTCATCGACTGACAGCCACCCCTTCCAACGATGTTGAACTGAAGACACAGAAACTCTCCTATAGCATGATATTCTGTATTCCGCACGCGCTGGCGGAGGTGCAGCCGCCTGTCGCAAAGGGGCTGACGTCCCATCCGAGCTCGGCAAGCACGTCCGGGACTCCGTTGACTTTCGCCCACTTGCAGGCCTCGAATCCCTTGACGCGCATTCGGCCATAGATCTCGAGGCCTTTGATGACGCATGGTGGACAGATACCGCGAGAAGGGCATTCGCCGCAATCCTCGTGTCGCGGGTGCGGAATCTGGGCGAAACGGGTGTTCCTGGAGAACACCTGCTCAAAGGGCTCCCGCTTCAGGTTCCCAAAGGTGAGTTCAGGGGGACTCATGCCGCAGGGGCGCACGTCCCCGTTCGGCGCCAGCGAGAACGATGCTGAACCCGCGCCACAGTTCTTCATATAGGCCGTAAGCTTGTTGGAGTTGGACTGAGGCGGAATGACGTTCAGGAAGTTCGCACCGTGGGTTTGGATGAGCTTCACCATGCTCTCCGTGTACACCCAATGCTCGCGTCGATCCATTGCGAGCCTTGTGCCGTCCGCAAAGGCGCGTCCATTGTTGTTGATCGGTGAACTGGCAAACGAGGTGGCGCCCAACTCACACGCCAGGTTCACCATTTCATCCATCAGATGGTAGTTGCCGGACCACGCGGACGTTGCCATTCGAATTGGGATGTCGGTTCGCTCCGCAAACAGCCGAATGGCGCGACAAGCCGCCTGGAAACTCCCCGGCAGTTGCCGGAAGTAATCGTGCATCTCGGCGTTAGGGCCGTCCACACTGATTTGGATGGACTTGAGGTTCAGCGCAGCCAGGCGGTCGACGACTTCGCGGGTAACAAGTGAGCCGTTCGATAGGAGCGCACAGATGATGCCGCGCGAAGCGATGTACTCCATGATATCCCAGAAGTCGGGATGCAGCATCGCCTCGCCGCCCGTAACCTCGAGTGACTCTACCCCCCTGTCAATGAGCGTCCCGAAGACGCCGATGAAGTCTTCTCCCGTCAACTGATCGTCTTGCGACGCGTCATCGCCCGCTTCGACGTAACAGTGGAGGCACTTGCAGTTACATCGATAGGTCAGCTCAACGTTTATGGCTGTCGGGTGGAAAAAGTCGCTGCTGCCCGTCACTCTATGGCGAATCTCGCCTGGTTCGGGGTGTAATGCGGCCATGTCGTCTTCCACTTCCGAGTCCATGAATCGCAGTATGCACCCGGCGTGTTCTTCCGAAGCATTCTCGCGGTGAAGCACGTCCTGGACAATGTCGTCCACTGTGTTCTGGCCGTTCATGCGTTCTGCAATCACGCGGGCCGATCTATTCATGAAGCGACTGGATCCGAGAGTCCCGTCTGCCGTCTTTGTAAGCATGGGGAGGCTTCCCATCGGGAGCGCTGCAGTATTCGGGGTGCCGAGAAAGGCCCCGTCCGGCCGCAGGTGGAGGCGTACCCCTTCTTTATAGGAAATATAACTATCCCGGGATTCTGATGCACAAGCCATATGCCTACTCCGGACCACCGTAGTGTATGTAAAACCACCGTACGTTGAGGATAAGATCAGGAGCATCGGCACGACGTGAACAGGAGGTCTGCTCCGATCGCAGCCGGCGTTCGGCCACATAACCACCTGGCCTAAAGGCAGATACAGGGACCACTCACCCGGTCTTTCGAAATCGTCTCCGCATCCTTACGTCTCGCTGAGGCCCGCCCTTGATGCAAGCATCTACAGGATAGTGCGGCACACCGCATCCCCATCGCTTGGAGAAGCCCATGGGAAGATGCGGTGTGCCGCAGCGTATCTCGGGAGCATCTACCTGGACGTGGTATCCAGGGCGACCGTCACGTTGACGGTATTCGGGTGCCCGCCCGTTGCGCCATGTGATACATGGGCCGAACCGCTCTGATTACTGCAGTCGCAGTTGCAGTCGCACTTGCAGCCCGCGGTCGAGCAGTTGCAGGCGCAGCACATGATCTCTCCGGTAATGTATTCTGGTGTCTCCATTCTCCTCCTCCTCTTTTTCTCTTCCGTTCTGAGTTCACTGGGAGCCCGCTGTATCCACTGCTACAGCGTCCCGTAATCGGCGCAAAGCGCCGAAATATGGGCCGCACATCCAGCGCGGTCTCGCATGCTCGATGCAAGCCCTGCGCACTTCACCTCACAAGTCCACCTGATAAACAAAGAGGTTCTGCTGAACGCCGGATTCGGGAATGCCGGCCAACTTGGGATGATTTCTATGTTCATCGGTGAAATACGACACGACACGGTTCTCTGCACGCAACGGCATCGAGGTTTCGATGTCCAGGTAGAAACGACGGATGACTTCCCGCTTGAAGGGCGGGACGCCCATCTGCTCGTGGATGGGGCAATCCGGGATGCGTTGCTCGAAAACCACCGTCTTGTGTCCCGCAATCTCAGCGCAACCAAGGACCTCAAACGTGGCCTCATATACATCGTCCAACACCGCTGAAACCCGCTCGCCTTTTGACAGCTTCCTGGAGGAAAACAGATCCAACTTGGCAGGCCATAGGCTCAAATAGCGTTCCGCATCCGGCGGCGGCTCCCATGCGCCCGTGTCTTTCCATTGATACGTCTGTGCTTCGAATGCTTCGCCAGAAGTCGTTCTGTGCGATCCGATGTAGAGTTGCAGGGGCTGGTTGAACACAAGGGACTGTGTGAACGCGCCTTCCCCGTCGTAGGCGATGGTGGATGTGCATTCGCCGTAATCCTGGATTCCCAATGCGTCGAGAACGTTGTCCGCCTCATCCGTGTAGTAATGGACGAAGCGGCCATGGGCCTCGTAATCCGCGGCCGGCTGCATGCTCAGCCTGAAATCCTCGGGCACTTCCCCAAAGGTCACCTCTTCAAACGCACGATTGAGCCCGTGAATCGTCTCCTTGATCCCGGCAAGTTTCGGGGCAAACAGCGCCTTCGAGGTCTCCGAAATGCCTTCGCTGTCCAATGCGGCAGGCAGCCCCGAATCGAGTGATTCTGTTTCGGCTTCGTCGGTGGCCGGCAGGTGAACGGTGAGACTGGCTGGGTCGGGCTGGCCCGCGGGCTCGTCTGTCGCGCGGCTGGTGTAGAGCCATACCCCAAGCGCCCCCAACACAGCGCAGACCACGATAGGAATGCCGAACCGCTTCACCATCAGGCAGGAGTCCTTTGCGTGTATTGCCTCACTTCCGGCGCCAGAATGCGCCGCACCATGGCCGTGGCGTCAATAGGCCGCGAACACTCGGCCGGATGAAGCAACGCGCCCCAGTTGTCCAATGATTCATCATATTTCGTCAAGGCAGTCCGGCACCGTTCACAACAACGGATGTGGTTCTCAATGGCCCGGCATTCGGCTGCGGTCAATTCGGGATCGCATGCCGCATAGGCCGCAAGCCGCTTGCTGACCCAACGGCACCCCTTGCCCCGTCGCACGGCCTGTTCCTGGGCGTTCCAAACACTCTTCGCACGTAGTCTCATCGTTGTTTGCCGGGACCCCTACTTACCGTATATGTCGTGAGCGCAGGGAAGTGTAACGCGACCGAGGGCGTTCCAGCGGGTGCCGGCACGGCCGGAATTCCGTAGGTGTATTCATATCAGGCGGTTAGGGCGCGTGGCCGTGCCGGGCGCAGTATGCAGGCGGCAAGGCTCTGTGGGAGCCACAGCCAGAGTGGTTCAAGCCAGGCACGGACCTGGGGGCGGGCCGGCTCCAGGGCTGCCCTGATCATCTCGTAAGGGCGAGGGGATTTTGTCAAAGCGTTTTGGGGCATGGTGTTGAGCCTGAGCCAGGGCTCACCTTTTGGG
>JAFGCA010000237.1 GCA_016932895.1 Sedimentisphaerales bacterium
CGGCCGGGTGCGGTCTGCGCCACGCCGCAGCGCTCGCACTTCTCGCGTAGCGGCCGTTGCGGGCCCGTCCAGACGATATCCTCGACGGTCAAGTCGTCCCCGAACACGCAGACGGTCCCGTCGTCGACGTCGATGACGGCCGCCAGGTCCGGCTCATCCAAACCGAAGAAATACAGGAACGAGCTGTCCTGCCGGAAGGGGTACGTATTGTCGACGTAGTTCATCGACGACAACGCATTGCCCAACAGCAGAACCAGGCCCGAGTCGATCTGCGTTCGCAGTCGCTCTCTTCTTTCGATGTAGGTCTCTACGGGAAACATACGCTAATCCGTTGTCGTTGAATTCTTCTTTCGCGTCAACAGGCTGACGCCCACCAGGGCGAGGACGGAGAGGGTAATGGCCGGCAGCACGGCGTCGAAGGCCGAGGCCCACGCCGGCAGCGCGTCCTTGATGAATCCCATCTCCTCCCAGGCCAGCGCCGTGATGGTCCCGACCAGGATCGACGTAACCGCCCCCTGCTTGGTCGCGCCGTTCCAGAACAGAGCGGCGACCAGGCACGGCGTGATCGCGGCGCCGTAGATCGTGAACGCGTACAGCGCCTTGCGAAATACCGTCGTCGATTCTGCAAACGCCAGCGACACGAGGTAGGCGATGATGCCGAAGACCAGCACCAGCAGGCGGCTGAGAAGGACGGTCCTCTTTTCATTGGCCTTGGGATTGATATAGGCTAAATAAACGTCCTTGATGAAGGTGGTGGCCGGCACGAGCAGGAAGGAATCGGCGGTGGAGATGATAATGCCCACGACGGTGACGAGGAACAGGATGCCCAGAGGCAGCGGCATGAAATGCTTGGCCGCGTAAATGAGCACGTACCGCCCGTTCTCCGGATCGGGAATCATACTCGAAGAGATCCAGGCACTCGAGATGATCAGCAGCTCAATCGCCAGGGCCAGGAAAATCATGATCAACACCGCGGTGCGAGCCCCCTTGGCGTTCTTGCTGGCGAAGATCCGCTGGTACTGGTTGGCGTCGCCGAGGACCAGCAGGAACACAGGCAGGCAGTAGTTGATGATGGTGGCCTTGGAATAGACGCCCCAGAACTGCATATGTTGCGGCCGGTCGCCCATGGCGGCGAAGGCGGCGCTCATGCCACTGAAGCCCCCGGCCTTGAGAAGCAGCACGGGAAACGCAATCAGCAGCGAGACCGTGATAATGGTCCCCGTCACGACATCGGTGAACGCCAGACTCAGCAGTCCGGCCAGCATGGTATAGGTGATGATGAAGATCGCCGCGATAACGGTCGCCCTGCCGGCCGTCAGCTTCGGCTCCGACAGGATCAGCCGCCCGTGCGCGGGCAACGAGGGGACGCGAAACAGCTTCGTCGGATTGCTCGCCTCGGCGCCGTGGCCTTCGATAGCGACCTTGGCGATGGAGTTGGCCTTGACGGCGATGTGGTTCTCCAGGTCCTGTTGGGCCAACTGTTTCAGGGCCTCGATGCTGTCCTTGCCGGCGACGACGTCAATCGTGAACGTTCCGGTTTCGCTCGACCAGCCGTCGCCCTGCCTGACCTGGAAGGCAACGGCGGTCGTCCCCGTCCAATCGGCCTCGGGCTCGAAGACCAGGTACCCTTTCTTGACCTGGAACTTGGTGAACTCGTCGCCGGCCTGCACGACGACGGGGTCCTTCTTGCCGGTGATGACCTCCAGGACCATGCCGCCGGCGTTGAACTGGTAGCTGACGATGACCATGTAGGCGATGATCAGGGCGACCACGGCCAGCAGCCGGGCCGTACGCCCGTAGCGGCCCCCGATGATCTCCGGGACACTGGAGACCTCGATCGACCGCGCCTTGCGGGCGATCAGCGACAGCAGAATCATGCCGATGAAGGTTCCCGTGGGCAGAATCAGCGCCGCCATCCCGTCGCGGTAGGCCTGGCCCGCGTTGCCGACGATCGAGCCCGTGCCGATCCACACGGCCAGCATGGTGCAGACCATCACCCAGGGCGACAGCGACCGGCCGGCCACGGCGAAGTCGGCCTCGGTCTTGACCTGGCGCGACTTGTAGACGCCGATGCCCGTGAGAGCAAAGAGATAGACGAGAATCGCAATTAGATAGATCATAGGGTCATCCGTTAAGAAGATCAGTTGATGAACTGTTGGACGAAATACTTCGGCGTCAGGGGCTCTCCCGTGGCCCGGGCGATCATGTCGTTCCAGGGGTATCGCGCCCCGGGCCCGAGCACGTTGTCGCGCAGGTACCGGCCCACGCGTCTGTCGCCGACGTAGCTCAGGCCGTCATCGCCGGCCAGCCCCAAGACCGCGCCCACGATGTGGTGGTGCAGTTGCGAGGCGAGCAGTTCCCCGAGCATGTAATTGTGATAATAGCAGGGCGCGCTGGTGAAATGCAGCTTGGAGGCCCACCCCGCGTCGGCCGGACCCGGAGGACGCTTGACGAACTGATATTTCTCGACCAGGTCCCACCAGAGCTCGTTCAGGTCCCGGTCCGGGTCGGCGTACAACGCCTTCTCGAACTCGTACATCACCATCGCCCAGCGTGCAAAGAGGATCTGCTGGAAGCGCAGGTACCGCGCGCTGACCGTTTCGACCCGGGCCCGCTCGGCGTCGGAAAGTTCCAGCATCTCCTGCATCCAGGCGGCGTTGCGGCTGAGCCGGCCGAAGAACATCGCCACCGCTTCGGTCGTGAAGCTGTGCGCCGGCTCGCGCAGCAGCCACGGCTCATTCGGGTCGTGGTACTTGCTGTACACCGCGTGGCCCAGCTCGTGCAGGATCGTCTCCATCCAACGCTCGGTGTCCTGCAGGTTGCAGAGGATGCGGACGTCGCCGCTGCGGTCCACGTCGTGACTGAACGCGTGCGGGTATTTGCCCTCCCGGTCGTAGAGATCGCTGCGGGCCAGGATGTCATCGACGGGCAAGCCGACGCCGGCGTAATACACCCGAGCCAACTCCTTGACGTCGCGACCCTTGTAGTACTGGTCTAAGTCCAGCTCGTAGACCAGCGGGGTCCGCTGGAAGAAGGGATCGTGGTAATGCCAGGGCATCAGCTCGCCGGCTGCAATGCCGTAGCTCTCGGCCAGGATCGCGTCCAGATCCGCCTTGAGGCGGGCAAACGGCCTGCGGGTCAGCGCGTCGAGCTCGGCGAAGATGCGGTCGAGCTGCGCCACGTCCTGCTCGCCGGTGACGACGATCATGGTGTGGTAGTTGTCGAAGCCCAGTGCGCGGGCCGCCCGGTTGCGCAGTTTCACCAGCCGGAGAAAATCGTCGATGATGACGTTGCCGACCTCCTTGCTGGCGCGCCAGGCGGCTGCGCGCCTGGGCGTGTTGCCCTCGGTCGTCATGACCGTGTAAATGTCGCTCATCGTGATCTTCTTGCCGTCGATCGTGGGGCGGTAATTGCTGTAGGTTTCCTGGACTTTCGCATCCAGCGCCACCATGGGCTCCAGCAACTCCGGCTCGATCTGGTTTTGCAGGTAGGCGTAATGGAGTTTGTCGAGCTCTCGCGTCAACCGCGGGTCCGCGAGCGGGCCGGATTCGCGCAGCGCCTCGACGCGGGCGAAATCGTCCCGGTCGCTGTAGAGCCGGCGCATCTGCAACTGAAGCTCCTCGAACTCCTTGAATTTCTCCGCCTTGCCCGTGGTCGCCGCGTCCCAGTAAACCCGATTGGCCCGCGTCGCCAGCGGCTCAACCTGAGACACGTGCCCCTGAACGAAGCGAGCAGCCTCCCGGTCCGGGCCGGCCGTCTTGCAGCCGGACAAGGCCGACGTCACGAGCAACACACACGAAAGAAGCACTATCGTTCTCACTGTGGCTCTCCTAAACAGGTCCTATGAGAGCACACAAGGTAGCACATCCCCCCCGCCGCCGCAACGCCCTGGACGAATTGCCCGATGAAAATGGGGCAATCAAAGACGTTCGGCATCCGCGTCGGAGTCGAGGAGAAGAGTCTCGACCTCTGCAAGCAATTGCGGCAGATGGCGATCGGTGATGCCCCAAACCGTGGCATCATCGACGGTATCGTACCCATGGATGATACGATTGCGAAAGCCCACAATTCGTGACAGTTGACCGATATGAGCCGCCGTGGCGGGGGCATCGTGAAGGAGGCGATTGAGCGCCTCGCCGATGATCTCGTACTCCCGCTCGACCGCACGGCGGAACTGACGGTCCGCCTCGTACTCGGCGAACGTGCGGTGCCCACACCAGTCCCGGATACTGCGACCCGATTCCAGGACGTCAAGCAGCAGTTTCCTCGTGCGGTCGTTCATAGATAAGTCGCCTTGTGGATTCGACTTCGCGCTGAAAATACGGGTTGCGGATCGATTGGACGGTTACCAGGTCCACCGGCCGGCCGAAGAGCCGTTCCAGATCGTCGGCAAACCCAAGATACCGGTCGGCGTATTCGCCTGTCGGCGCGCGGCCGGCAAAGCAGACCAGGAAATCGAGGTCGTTGCACTCGACATCAGGTCGATCCGAAGCGGCCGACCCGAACAAATACAGCTTCTCCACGCGGTATCGGCGGCAAAGCTCGACCAACTCGGCTCGTTTGCGTTCAATCATTGCGACCATGGCATTGCCCGTCGTACCACACGTCACAGACGCTGTCAATGCGCCTTTCGCGATCGATCCGATCCACACGCCGCGTTGAGGTTATGGGTATCGTCAGAAGGCCTGCTGCTCGGTGCGGGCGATGATCTCGTTTTGCAGGTCGGGGCCCAGGTCCACGAAGTAGTCGCTGTAGCCGGCGACGCGCACGATCAAATCGCTGTGCCGCTCGGGGTTCTTCTGGGCCTGACGCAGCGTCTCGGCCTCAATCACGTTGAACTGGACGTGGTGCCCGTCCATCTTGAAATAGGCGCGAATCAGGTGGGCGAGCTTGTCGATACCGTCGTCTCCGGCCAGAACCTGCGGGTTGAACTTCATGTTGAGAAGCGTCCCACCGGTGCGGGCGTGGTCGATGCGGGCGGCCGACTTGACCACGGCCGTGGGCCCTTTCGTATCGGCGCCCTGGCTGGGGGAGATCCCGTCGGAGACCGGCTCGGCGGCCTTGCGCCCGCAGGGCAGGGCGCCAGTGACCGACCCGAAATAGATGTGCACGGTCGTCGGCAAGAGGTTGACGCGGTACTTGCCGCCCTTGGTGTTGGGCCGGCCGTTGAGCAGATCGTAGTAGCAGTCGAAAACCTCCTCGGCGATCGTATCGGCGTAGTCCTCATCGTTGCCGTACTTGGGCGTATGGCGGAGCAGCGATTGACGAAGCGGCTCGTACCCTTCGAAGTCGCTCCGCAAGGCAGCCAGCAGCTCCTGCATCGTGACGTCCCGCTCCTCGAAAACGTGGCGCTTGACCGCCGCCAGCGAATCGGTGAGCGTCCCGATGCCAACGCCCTGGATGTACGTCGGATTGTAGCGGGCCCCGCCGGCGTGGTAGTCGATGCCGCGGGCGACGCAATCGCTCATCACCAGCGACATGAACGGCGCGGGCAGATAATTGGCGTACAGACGCTCGATGACGTTGTTGCCCTTGATCTTCAGGTCCAGGAAGTACGCCAACTGCCGGCGGTACGCCTCCATAAGCTGCTCGTAGGAGCCAAACTCCCGCGGATCGCCCGTCGGCAGGCCGACCTGCTCGCCCGTGTTGGGGTCGATTCCATTGTTGCAGGCCAGCTCGAAAATCTTGGGCCAGTTGATGTACCCGGTGAGCGTGCAGCTCTCTTTGCCGAAGGCGCTGATGGTGACGCAACCGCTCGGCCCGCCGCACCGGGCGTCCTGCATGGTCTTGCCGTCGTGGAGCATTTCCTTGATGATGACGTCGGAATTGAAGACCGACGGCTGGCCGAAGCCGGTCCGAATGACTTCGCACGCCCGTTTGAGGAACCGGTCCGGGTTGCGCTTGCTGATCTGGATGCACGCGCTGGGCTGCGTCAGGCGCATCTCCTCGACCACCTCGAGCAGCAGGTACGAAACGTCGTTCACCCCGTCCCCGCCGTCCGGCGTCAGGCCGCCGATGTTGATCAGGGCGAAGTCCGTGTAGGTCCCGCTCTGCTCCTCGGTGATTCCGACCTTCGGCGGCGCGGGCTGGTTGTTGAACTTGATCCAGAAACACTCCAGCAGCTCCCGGGCATCCTCCGGCGTCAGCGTCCCGTCCTGAACGCCTTTCCGGTAGAAGGGATAAAGGTGCTGATCGAGCCGGCCCGGATTGAACGAGTCCCACGTATTGAGCTCGGTGATAACGCCCAGATGGACGAACCAGTAGGCCTGCAACGCCTCCCAGAACGTGCGCGGCGCGTGGGC
>JAFGCA010000238.1 GCA_016932895.1 Sedimentisphaerales bacterium
CGCGATACCGCAGCGTCAAAGGCTGGCCCTTCGGAATCTCGGTATATTCACCCTCAGGCCAGTACATCGGCGTCGGCGAGAAGAACCCGTAGTCCCGCGTGAACCACGGGGCCGGATACCCCGGGTTGCCCGGGTGCTGCAAGATCGCGAGCCCTTCGGTCACCCCGTCACGCGTGCCCCAGTAATCGGACCAGGGCGACGGCACGCCCCACGTGGCCTTCTCGCCCTTGGCCCCGGCGGCGTTGACCAACGTCCCGCCCGACGTGACGCTCAACTCGGGCACCACCCGCGCCGAGAACAGCGCGTGGTTGGTCTTGAGAATCTGGATATCGGTCAGCGGCTCCACCGTGATGGCAAAATCGATGATGCGCACGTCCGCGTCCGGCGCGGTGACAACGATCCGCCGGGTGTCGCGGATGATCGCCTCCTTGCCCGGCTGGCGCCACAGACACGTATCGGTGAAGGTCACACGCTGCCCCGCGGCCTCGACCAGCTTCGGGCCCTGGGAGACGATCTGCCCCCGCTCGTTGACGTCCTGCCAATAGTTGCCCCCGTTGACGCGGTCGCACCCGAAGAACAGCGAATGATGGTGCGGATATGGCTGCGACGTCTCGGTCGTAATCGACTGCCCCGACGCCGGCCCGTTCACCGGCCAGAAATACGGATACTTCTGCCCCGTCCCGAACTTGTAGCACGTAAAAACCTCCCCCGCCACGCGGACGACCACCTGATCGGCCTCGACCTTCGCCTCTACCTTCTGTCCGCACACACCGGCCGCTGCGACCGTCAAGATCACCAGCGCGACCACGCCGACCTTCGCCCAAACAACGTTCATCCTATTGCCTCCGGAAACACCAGACCTTACTCACGGCGGCGCAGCGCGCCACCCACCGCGTCCATACTACCACCGGCCAGGGGCTCCGGCCAGCCGAATCTCCCCTGCCCTCCCGATCGCGTCGCGGGCCGGCCCGGCGCGGCCCGGACGAAATGCTCTCCAATCGACACCAACGCCCGCAAAGAAAGTTTCGCGAATTCCGCACGGAATCTCTTGCAATCCGGCCCGCTCTGGTGTAAAGTACCCCTCGGACAACGGCTGACACCTTCGTGTCGGCCGGTTCCAATTCCGGCCCCGCCGGACAAAAACCTCGGGCGATTAGCTCAGTTGGTAGAGCAGCTGACTCTTAATCAGCCGGTCGCAGGTTCGAGCCCTGCATCGCCCATTCGCGCAGGTTTTTTCAGATCGAAAACGAGGGTTGCGCCAAGCCCCTCAACCTCAACCTCAACCGTTTCGTTGAAACGGCATCACGAACGGGAACTTACCTTGCGAACGGATGTCACCGGCGGCGTCGCTCAGGGCCACCACCAGGCCCAGGCCGTCATAGTGGCCTGCAATTGAGTGAGGATTATTGATGATTGATTATAGTTCTCATTCCGCAGCGTGTGTAGCGCACACGGGTGGACTTCTGGCCGGAACCGGGTTATCTCGCACAAAGCCACGAAGCCTTCAGAACGGTAGGAACCCAATGGTCAATCGCAAATCATCGATAATCAATCCCAGGGTCCACGCCGGGACCGTAGATGTACTGGCGCAGGAGTTGGTCCTCGCCGTCGTATTCGGCGATGCAGTGGTCGCCGTCCCGTTCGCCAAGCTCAGGGCAGGCTGCGAGGTACTTGACCACGGTAATCTCGTCATAGTTCTTAGCCACCCGCCGTCCGGCCGAGTCGTAGATACAATAAGGGCTGATAAGCATATAGGGTTCCTTCCCTGAGGCAGCTACACTGGGAATCCGGAAGGCTGCCTGCAGGGGCAGCCCACGGATGGCTGACGCTCAATGAAAGGAGCCCACACATGCGCAAGACATTGTACTGCGGCGTCGATCTCCATTCCAACAACGCGATGTATGTTATCACGGATCGGCGGGACAAGCAACTGTTCAAGCAGCGATTGCCCAACGAGTTGCCGATGATCCTGGAGCGTCTGGAGCCCTTCCGCCCGCGGCTCAAGGTCGTCGCCGTCGAGTCGACGTACAACTGGTACTGGCTGGTCGACGGCTTACAGGACCACGGCTATCCGGTTGTGCTGGCTCAACCGTCGAAGATGGATCAGTACGACGGGATCAAGGAGGCCGACGATCTGACGGACGCCGCGTTCCTGGCTCGCCTGTCCCGACTGAACATTCTGCCGACCGGCTACATCTATCCGCGCGAGGGCCGGCCGGTGCGGGACCTCCTGCGGCGACGGATGCTGATCGTTCAGCAACGCACGGCCCTCAAGCTGAGCCTCCAGAACATGGCCATGCGGCAGACCGGCCGGAGTCTCGGCTGGCGGACCCTGGACAATCTCAGCGACGCGGACCGGACGGAACTGCTCGGGGACCACGACTGCCTGACGTTCGTGACAGAGCAACAGGTGGACTTGATCGAACGGCTCAGTGACACGATCAAGCGGTTCGCGGAGAAGATCCTGGAGCACACGCAACTCAAGCCAACCTACGCGTGCCTGCTGACGATGCCCGGCGTGGGCGTGATCCTGGCGTTGACGATCATGCTGGAGACGGGGGACATCGGGCGGTTCAAGCGGGTCGGGGACTACACGTCCTACTGCCGCTGCGTGCGGGCCATGCACACCTCGAACGGCAAGAACAAGAGCAAGAACAACGGCAAGAACGGCAACGCCTATCTGGCCTGGGCCTTCGTGGAGGCGGTGCACCATGCGATCCGGGCCTGTCCCCAGGCGAAACGGTTCTACGACAAGAAGCTCGCCAAACGCAACGGGGCGCTGGCCACGAAGGCGTTGGCGGCTAAATGGAGTAAGGCGGCCTACTATATGATGAAACGACAGGAGCCCTTCGATCTGGCGCGGGTGTTCGGATGAACGAAGTGATGCGGCGGCCGATCTTGTTGTGGGGTTGGCTAAGAGCCATCAGGGCTGATTGGACGGCCGCCGCATCGATCAAGTAAGGAAGATGAGACATGACTGAGGTCCCTTGGACTTCTCTTTCGCCCGCGCCATGAGTCACGATGGGTTGAATGCCTCTTTCGACGGGGCAAGTCACCAGGGCTGTCACGTCCGTCCTCGTGGATGGACAACCGATTGAACATGGTGTGGTACTGACGGTGTTCTGGTCCCGACGGAGTCGGGATGGGGCCTGGTGCTTCCGCCGACGGCGGCGGAACGAACTGAGGTCTAGAACCGGATGGATGACTGCACGAAAGAGCCGTCTGCCGTCTGCCGGCGGCAGGTGGACTCGATAAGTGATCCAGAGAGAACTCGCAGGAGCGAAAATGGGCCATGGGGCTTGGGCGTGTCGGTACGTTTGTGTCACACGCAAAAAAAAGAGGCGGTTCAACGAAACCGAAAGAACGCCGGGATTTTATAGGCGAGAACTTTTTCGGTCCGGGGAAGGTATTTTTTTACTTGACAGGAACCCTATATGGATGACCCCGATGTTTCCTTCGCCGCTGGTCCCCTATTTCTTCTCAAAGGGTGCGCCGCCTCCTGAGCCAGCCGACAAGGCCGGTGCCCACAGTGCCAAGCAACAGAGCCGCGGGAGCAGGAATTATCACGGCCTCGCCCTCGAACCGCTCGGCATCCTCGTTATAGTTATTGAGGACATCGCTCGCTGAGAGCACGCCGTCGTGGATGCGGAGTTGGGCGATGACCAGACTTCCCCGAAGAGGCCCCGTGACAGTCGTGCCATCGCTGTCAATCTGCCCGGCAAGGGTAATATGCGTTCCGGAGTGGATACTCAAGGACCAGGGCGAGAGGTTTTTCGAATTCTTGAGGATACCGTCGGCGTAAACGCGCGTATACGTGCTGTCGTAGGTGTAGACGAGGTGGTGCCACTCCTTCGCCTCTGGGGCGCCGTTCCAGCCGATGTCCGGAGTCCCCCAGTGTGTCGCCGCGCCGTAGTTGTCATTTGAGCCATAGTTGAAGCTCATGTTTGAGCCCTCGGGGCCGCCGCGTTTTCCCCAGGCCACGATAGTCTCTTCCGGTGCGATCGAGGGGTTGTAGACCCAGGCCTCGATTGTACGATCGCCATACCCAACGAGCCCTGAGGGTGCAATGGCCCCCTGGTAGTAGTCACTGATCCCATCGAAGGAGACACCGAGGCTCGAACTGGCGCCGAACGTATCGACGACTGGATCGCCGGAGCTGATGAAGTCTCCCAGCGTACCCGCGTTAACCCAGGTTGACTCGCCGGCGCTAGGATGCCGGGCATCAAGGTCGACAAAGAGCGTGCCTGCTTCGATAATAGCCGCTTCTACAGGGGTACTGAGGATCAAAGCCAGTGTTACTGCCGCCGCTACGACACACAGCCTATTTTCTGTTGCCATTACACACCTCCCGTCCACAGTTCCTAATTGTATGTAATATAGGCACACTTCAACATAATGATTCTACAACACACAGGCCCAAAGTCAAGCGATTTGTCAAAGAATCTGTGTCCGGCTAATTATGGAAAGTAATTGGTTACTTGTGTCTGGAGTTTCATGGCCTCAAAAAGCCTGTTCTCCGTACGGGTCACACCGTGCTTGTCAAGCGACCATCGGGGCGGAGTGGAACTGGCAGGAGCCGATGATGCTGACGGGCTATCGCACGCGAAGCCCACGTGTACGGCGATCGATGAGCGGGTCTCTCCGGCCGTTTATCGAGAGCGGCAAAGTCGTGTATTGCACTAACGCCCCTCGAAGGCACGAATATCTCGAAGCGCGGTGGCGGGCGGAGGACCGGTGGAACAGCCCTGAGACCTGATGAGCACCGGCCCTCTCAGGAGCACATATTGCCTCTTATGGTGAGATGCGAAACAGGATGACGACCTCCATCGAACAGGCCGGCGAAGCCAGTGTAGCGTCTCATTCTGATGCGACATTAAGCGCGTCCCACGCGAGGGCGAAACGGAGGAAAGAAGAAGACTCCAGGCGGGACGCCGAATTCTCCACCCTGATTCTCAAGGAGCCTGCGGCCGGAAACAGGGGGCAGGATTGGCCGCGTATCGGGGTTACCTGCAGGAACGTGCGAGGTCATTTTCATAACGAGGTGTAGAGAACAAGATCCCTCCTCCAGCCATTAGCGAAGAGACGAGCCCCCAGACTTGCAAGCCCCCGGCGCTTTCTTGCTGCGTCCGCTTCGTGCGGTCGGGTCAATTGTCTGAATCGGCATCATTGGCGTCGAAGAGGGCACATTCCTTCCAGGCTGTGGTCCGCAAGACGTCACGGGCTGCATTCGGAAAAACGCCGTGACCCTTGTCGGCTCGATTACGCCAGTAATGCGCTCCAGCCAGTCGGCATAGTCACGCAGGGCCGAGACGCGTGCGGCACCGTCCCCGGCGATGTAGATCGTACTGCCTGTGACATCGCTGATCCGTGGCGGCCTGACCTCGCTCACCAAGATTGTGTACACCCTGTCACACCACCTCACACTGAAACGGCTGTCGCCACTGGTGTGGGACACCTCCCCCACTATACAGCCAAACGCTTTTGCCCATCGCCTCGCCATCTTTGCATCATCCTGCGCACGTCTCGTTTGCATATCGTCCTTACCCCCAACGATGCGATACCACCCTGTACCACAGCCCACGCAGCAGGGCCAACATCCATTGCATACTACTATGGCGATTCCGAGATTGCAAGGGGAAAAAGCACTTCTCGTGAAACATGCCGGAATACCAGCGCTTGTGAAATCTGGGGGCGCGTACGACCGCGCGGCCAAGGAACCGGAAACGGCCCGCGGCATGTTCGCAGAGCGGCAGGACGAGCAGGGCCAGTGTCTCGTCTGGTCCTAACGGGCCCTCAGGGCGTTTATAACGGATGATCCGAAGTCCGCACTTGCGGCCCTGGAGCAAGCACGTCGGTTCTGGGAACTGACGGCCGAGCATCGACATCCCTACGAGCGGGACCTCGTCCAAATCCTCCGGCTCTCCGGCACGGCCAGGCGGGGCGCGGGCGATACAACCGGTGCCGAGGCGGACCTGGACGAAACCCTGTCCCGCTGCCGGCGGATTCGCCTGGTCGAATGGGAGGACGACATCCACAACTTCCCGGCGCAAGTGGCCCTGGCCGAAGGCGACGAGGCCACGGCGAAAAAGCACGCCGAAATCGCGCGGCAGCACGCCCTCTGCGACGGCCCGCCCCACTGCTACCGCAAGGCCCTCGACGAAGCCGACCACATGCTCGCGAAGCTGCCTGACTGAAATCGGGATTGCGTATCTCGTGGTTCGTATCTCGTATCTCGTCGTCCGTGACCTGTGGCAACATTCGGTTCTCGCGTGGTCCGCGTATTGCGCGGTTGGAAATCCGTCGCTGGTGCCCCGTGGCACGGGAGATGGCCGCGCTGCGCTCGCAATGACAAGATGCGATTTTTCTCTTGACGGCCAATACGAGAGCGCATATAGTATGTGTACAACTATAGTGGACGCCAAACTGAGACTGACGATCATGGATACACCCGGGGCGATCCCCGGGAAATCCGAAATCCTAAGCTCGAAATCCGAAACAAATCCGAAAAGCGGATGATCGAAACGCACGAAATGCAAAACAAAGCCAATTTGGCCGGGAGGGCCGGCATTGGGGATTTGGGATGCGCCGATGCGGGATACGGCGGGATACGGAATGTCAAACGAACCCAATTCGCCCGGGGCCGGGCGGTCTCCGGGAAATCCGAAATCCTCCGCTCGAAATCCGAAACAAATCCGAAAAGCGAATGATCGAAACGCACGAAACGCAAAACAAAGCCAATTTGCCCGGGTCCTGGCGGCCCCGGGAAATTCGAAGCACGAAACTCGAGATCCGAAAGACGGCTGACGGCCTAAGAATGAGCAGCGCAATAACAAACAAACCCAATTTCCCACGTTTTGGGCCGACAAGCGGGGTCCGCGTGAAAAACAAAGCCAATGTGTGTGGGCGGGAGGCCCGCGATTGGGGATTACGGATTTGGATTCACGGATGCCGGGGCACGGAATGCCAAACGAACCCAATTCGCCCGGGGCCGGGCGGTCCCCGGGAAATCCGAAATCCTAAGCTCGAAATCCGAAACAAATCCGAAAAGCGAATGATCGAAACGCACGAAACGCAAAACAAAGCCAATTCGCCCGGGGCCGGGCGGTCCCGGGAAATCCGAAGCACAAAGCTCGAGATCCGAAAGAGGTCTGACGGCCTGAGAATCAGCAGCGGAATGTCAAACAAAGCCAATTTGCCCCGCGCGACGCCGGGGCGGCCGGGGGTGGCTGTTTGGGTCGCGAACGGGGGCCGGGCGGCGTGGAAATCGCTTGCATTGGGCAGGGCCGGGGGATATAATATTTATATGGAATAAGAAGGAGGGTGGTGTGCGCGGCGTCTTTTCATCGGCTGCTGCGATTTGCCCCACTCACGTACAGTGTCGGTCAATCTCATTCGTGCCGGAGGAGGCATACGATGAATATTGGACACGTTTTCCTGATGTGGGTGTTGTCTTTTGCCGCGGCGCAAGGGCAAGACGCCGTCGCGCCGGCCCAGCCGGCGGACTACAGACCGGTGGTGAAAGTGAAAATCACCGTCAGCGCCGCCGAGGAGATCAAGAGCCAGATCCAAGAGTACATGGCCGTGCAGTTCGAGTCCCTGGGCGACGTGCAGATGGTGCAGGACAATCCCGACTGGACGATCGGGATCGTCACGACGAAACTCACCGACAGCAGCGGGACCATGCGGGCGCTGGGCATTTCCTTCTTGATCCAGCAGCACGGCCCCCACATGCAGATGCTCCAGGCGCTGGCCCAGGCGTGCCGGTATTTCGTGGCGAGCGGTCGCATGAGCGACCAGGCTCTCGAATACCAGATGAAGCGACTGCTCATGGGCGTCTCGGTTCTGTCGGAAGGCGACGATCTCGTCATCGTCACGAAACACCAGATGAGCGTGATCCTGCCGGACAAGCTGCCCCAGGCCTGCTTCGACATCGTCAGCGCCCTGGAAAAGGCGCGCTTCGGGGAAACCGAAACCACCGGCCCGGCGGTGCAGAACGCCTCGGAGCAAGCCGGCGCCGAGGGCCAATAGTCGCGCGCACCCGGTCGGCGCGGGCGCCGAGCTATGCGTCCTTGAGAGGCAGCGTGACGCAGAACGCGACACCCCGGCCGGGGGCATTCTCCAGGCGGACCTTGCCGCGGACCTGGTTGACGATGCGCTCGACGATGCACAGGCCCAGGCCCGTCCCCTCGTTGGGCGGCTTGGTCGTGAAGAACGGCTGGAAGACCTTATCGACGTGCTCCGGCGCAATGCCCCCGCAATCGTCTTCAAACCGCAGGTAGATGTGCGCGGCGGTTCGCTCGGCGCTGATGACGAGATGGCGCCGCGTGTGGCCGTCCGCGGCCTGAATGGCGTTCTCTATGAGGGCGAAACACATTTGCTCCATGTCTTTTTCGTCGGCCACGATGGTCGGGAAATTATCGATGTTCTGGACCAACAATGACATTCGTTGTTCGTACGCCTTGCCTTCCAGCAGTCGTACCGTCCGCGACAGCACCTCGGCCATCTGAACGTTGGTGGGCAGCTCCTTCGAGGAGCGTCGCGCGAAATTGCGAAACCGTTCGACTCGAAACGTCGCATCGCTGATTCCGCCCAGGCTCTCCCGGAGGGCCTCGCGCACCTCCGGGGGACAATCCCCGGCCTCCAGGTCCGCCAGCGCCTCCTGCAGCGACAGACGGCTGACCGTCAAGGGCTGCGTCAATTCGTGGGCGATCGTGGCGCTGAGGGTGCCCAGTGACGCGAGGCGTTCGGCTCGCGTCATTTTCTCCCGGTACTCTTCCAGCTCGGCGCGGGCCTGCCGGAGATCGTGAATATCCCTGCCGACGACGAGGGCGGCGGTGATCCTGCCCTCGGCGTTGCGGACGGGCTCGATGGTCGTACTGTACCAGCGGAGCCGGCCGCGCACGGGATTCAGGCCGGCCAGACTCCCCCCCTGCCCGCTGTCGATGACCGCGCGCACCTCGGCGAGGTATCTCTCGGCCACTTCCGACGGGAGCACCTCGCGGAGCGACTTTCCCATGAAGTCGTCCGGGCTGCCGCCGGCGTTGGTGGCCGCCATCCGATTCATGAACAGCACGATGCCCTCCCGGTCGACCGTGGCAATCGCCTCGCCGGCGGTTTCCACCAGCGTGCGGTACTTCTCCTCGCTTTCCTTGAGCAGATCCTCGGCGTGTTTGCGCGCACTGACGTCCCGAAAAACCCCCATCAGGCAGGCCTGGCCCGAGAACTCAATCGGGAACGCGTTGACATCGGCATAGAAGACACTGCCGTCCCGGCGCACTACCGGGATATCGTGGGCCAGACTCTGCCGGCAGGTCACCTGCAACTCGAATTCCTGCGTCACGCGCGCATAGCTGTCCGGGGGATGAATATCCGGGACGCTTAACTGCAGGGCCTCGCGTCGGCTGCAGCGCAACATCCGACAGAGGGCGGGATTCGCCGCGTAGAACCGCTTGGTCCCAATATCGGCGACGAGAACGCCGTCGACCATATTCTCAAAAACGGTTTCGAAAAGCCGTTGGGATTCCGCCGCGGCCTTCTCCGGTTCTGGGGAAGTCGCTTTCGCCACGATACATGTCTCCCACTCATTATTCAGGACGCAGTGACATACCCCGACCTGCTGCAGGCGTATTGCAAAGCAGGAATCTCGCCGCCGGGCTATGTGGCGACCGACAACACTCGCCCGTGCCGTCGGCGTCTGCCATGCAACGCCACTGCGATCACAGAAAACCAAGTGATCTATTTGTATTGTACTCGGCCTGCAAGCAAAAGGAAACAGGTTACCGGCTCCCGGGAGCAGAAAAATCGGAGGCTCAAGAATGCGGCCGTAGTCGTCCGCCACGTCGAGCTTGGCGGCGGCAAAGCCCGGTAATGCCGTCTGGCGACATTATCGCGACAAACCGGACCGGCCGCCGAAGCGCGGGCCACCGGTCCGAGAAAGGTTGAGATCCGGACGTTTGGCCCTGAATCAATATTTCCTATATTTTGGATGGCGGTCGGCGGGCCCCGCGTCCCTCGGCCGCCCAACATAGTTGCGGCCCCCGCCGGAGGGCCCTTCTCCGCGCGACGGTGTCACCGTTGCGTGGCGACGCGAGCCCGCGGCCCGGACGTGGCCCCGTTGAAAATCGAGCTTTTCTTAACACCGGTGACGCGGGAACCGAAGAAGACAGGAAGACCCACATTGACTGTTTTGGCAGATAGTATCGAATGATGCTCAAGAAGTGTGCGATTCTTGGACTGGCTGTATTGCTCGTCGGAGCCGCTGCGCTGGCCTGGCTCTTCAATGAAGACCGGAACCAGGCGGAAAACGCCCCCGACCCGGAGATCAAGTATGCTCTGGGCACGGAGAAATACCTCGAGAAATACGGTCGCTGGCACTCGCTGAGCCCGGACGAGCAGAATCGCCTCGTGCTCGAGCTCGACAACGACCGCAAAACCAAAACCCCCGAACAAATCACCGCGGAACAACAGGCACGACTCGCGACGGACCTGGATAAGCTGGCGGCAAACGAGATGGACCCCGGAGAGATCGCGGATTACCTCTACGGGCCCAACTGGCAAGCGCAAGTCGAGCAACACACGAAGCGCAAAGAGCAGCGGGAGATCGCCCGAACGATCCTGCTCGTCTGCCTGCCCATCGGCGGAACGATCCTGGCCGGATGCGTGATCGTCTGGTTCGTCCAATCCACGGCTCGCCTGCTCGAGAGGCGAAAGAAGGCCTCGCCGCCTTTGTCCGATAAGGCGATTGGTCAACCTCTTATGCCCGAGCTGACCGATCTCGAAATCTATGCCCCCGCCGAGGACGACGAGGGCCCGACGCAGAGCCGGTCGCTCCGCGCATGTGTCGCGGCGAGCAACGGTTCCGGTACGTCGACCGAGGATCGTCAGAACGACGAGGACGACTCGCCCTTGCTGCGAACGCAGGGCCGCCGTACGAGAGAGAGGCAAGCATGCCCGGTCGCTGAGGCCGACGCCGAGGACGGTGAGGTCGCAGTGATGATCGGGGAAGAACAGGCCTCCGAGATGGAGGGTCCCTGCGACGCCCATGCCGGTTGGTCGGAACCGCCTCCGGACGAGGCGGAGGCCGAGCCGGAGAAACGGCGATTCACGCCGCGTCCGAAGGTGGCGGTTCTCGGCCGGGATCTCAGCGATCTCCGGATCGATCTGGACGAGACGTCGGCTCCGTCCGATAGTGGCAAAATCCTCCAGAAACAAGCCGAGAATCTGCAGGAGCAACTGACCGAATTCAAACAGATGGCCCAAACGGGGCAACAAACGCCGCGCGACCAGGGGGAGCCCTTGAACAACACGTTGAAGGACCTCGCCCAGCAGGTCTCGGCCATCCGAGAATACGCCGCCTCGCAGCAGAACCGCGTGGAAAAGCTCCAGGACGGATACGATTGGAACATCATCCGGACCTTCTGTCTGCGGGTCATCCGCTGCATCGACAACCTCGAAAGCCGCATGGCTGACCTCGCCGACGGCGACGCTGCGATCCACCTGGAAGAAGTCCGAGATGAGCTGCTTTTCGCTCTGGAATCCAGCGGGGTGGAGCAATTTCAACTGGAAATCAACAGTGAATACCGCGGTCAGGAGAAGCTGGCCGAGGCGGTCAAACAAAAAGAAACCACGAAAGAACCCGACCAGGCGGGAAAGATCGCCAAAGTCATACGGCCGGGCTATCGATATATGATAGATGAAGACAGTTTCAAAGTCGTACGGACCGCACAAGTGAAGCTCTTTGGCTGACTGGCTGTACTGAAAACCGTCGGGCGCGATACAGGCGACGTCCCGAGCCACAGTTGCACGTAGGAGAAAACCATGGCGAATATCGTCGGCATAGACCTCGGAACGACATTCTCGGCATTGTCAGCGCTCAACGCGATAGGAAAACCCGAGATCGTTCCGAACGCAGACGGAGAACGACTGACCCCTTCGGCCATCTTCTTCGATGAAGAGAATTCGGATCTCATCCGGGTCGGTATCGAAGCCATCAATTCCCGGCATCTCAATCCCGGGCGTTCGGTCCGCTGGATCAAACGTCACATGGGTGAGACCGACTACAAGGTGAACATCGACGGCAAGGACTGGACCCCGGTGGAACTGTCGGCGTTGATCCTGAAGAAGCTCAAACAGGACGCGGCGATCGAGCACGGAGAGGTGCGGGACGCCGTCATTTCGGTCCCCGCCCACTTCGACGAGGTGCGCCGCAAGGCCACGATGGACGCCGGCACGGCGGTGGGGCTCAACGTCATCGGGATCGTCAACGAGCCGGTGGCCGCGGCGCTGTACTACGCCACCACGCGCGACGTCTCGGGCAAGATTCTCGTCTACGACCTCGGTGGTGGAACGTTCGACGTGACCCTGATGGACGTCAACGGCACGCAAATGGACATCATCTGCTCGCAGGGCGACCATGCCCTCGGTGGTCTGGATTTCGACGCCAAGGTGCTCGAAATCCTGGAGAAGCTCTACCAGGACAAATTCGGAAGTGCTCTGATCACCACCGACGAAGAGCGCGCGAAATACGAAGATGAGGCCGAAGACATCAAGAAGACGCTTTCCCGCCGGCCGGTGGCCAAGAAGATGCTGTACGGCGCCGCCGGCAACATGCGGGCCGAGGTGACGCGAGAGATGTTCGAAGAGGCCATCGCCCCGCTGGTGGCTCGCACGGACATGCTGGTGGAAGTCGCGCTCGAGGAAGCCGGCGCCAAACCCTCGGACGTGACGAAGGTCCTGCTGGTCGGTGGAAGCACGCGTGTCCCCATCGTCCGCAATCACCTGGAAGAGACCTTCGGCTTTCCGCCGGAGATCGCGGTGAACGTGGATGAATGCGTGGCGCTCGGGGCCGCCCTGCACGCCGGGTTGAACATGATGCGCGACAAGCCGGACGAGGTGCCCGCCGGCGTTCGCACGGGCCTGACCGACATCAGTCTCACCGACGTCTGCAACCACAGCTACGGGACCATCTGCGCCCCCATCGACAAAGAGACCGGCCAGCGCGTGATCCAGAACCGGATCATCCTGAAGAAGA
The DNA here is from genome assembly GCA_016932895.1 of Sedimentisphaerales bacterium. The sequence goes on from JAFGCA010000238.1 coordinate 13,031, forward strand.
ACACGCCGCTGCCGTGCGAGGCGACGCAGATGTTCTACACCGTCTCCGAGGGCCAGAAACGCGTCGAGGTCACCGTCACACAGGGCGAAGACGCCGATCCGGTCTACGTCAATAAGATTGCGACGCACAGCCTCGAGCTGCCGCCGGACCGGCCCGCGGAGCGACCGATAAAGGTCACCTACAGCTACGATTTGAATCAAAGAATGCACTGTAAATTCGAGGACGTCGACTCCGGCGCCCTGCTGGAAGTGGACTTCTCTCTGGACCAGGAGGGCGGCGCCTCCGAAGGCAACGTCCAGCAAAACGCCCAGGAATTACAGCCCTTTAAGGTCGAGTGACCGCCAACCGTCGGGGACGGTTGCCCGCCTCGCGCTGCGTCGGGCACGGGAGCGCGGGCCTCAATAACGATATGGGTAGCGTGTTGTCAAATGTTCGTTCTGCGGTCGTGGGAGCGTGGTCGGCCGTGCGCGATCGCGCCAAGGGGGTCGCCTCGTCCCCCCTGGACACGCCGGCGAGCAACAAACTGCGAGATTACCTGGACCGGATCAATCGTTCCGTCGCCAGAGACGTGGATTCCGAGGCCCCCGCCGACTTCCGCAGCGACGTGGACCCGGGCGCTCTCAACGCCCGCGCCCGCATCGGGCGCGAACCCGACGGGGAGTCGTGGCGGTCGTTCATCATCATTGAAATCTGCGGAACGATCCAGGCGCCGGAAGACAACGTCGAGGTCGATCTGGAAGTGACTCTGGGCGACGTCACGGACAAAGCCGCATCGGCCTTGCCCGCCCTGAACCGACCCAAACAGGGTCCGGTCGACGGCTCGTCCCATTTCAGCTACAGCACCGCCATGGGGCGGCTCTGTCATCAGACCACCGTCCTGGAGGACTGGACGGCGGTGGCCCGCGTGTCGCCGGACTGGTTCGTTCTCCCGCGTCAGGGCAGTCGGCGGCTGCAATATCACGTCGCCGTCAAATCGCGTCAAAGTCGCGACTGTCTCGCCTCCGTTCGCTGCACCGGCACGTTCGAAAACGTGGAGCCCGGATACCTCGACATCGAAGACAACATGCAGCGGGTCAAGACCCTTGCGGTCGGGCTGGCCTTCAGCGTGGGGGCCGCACACAGCGAGCTACGCGAGGCCGAGGTGGAGGTCATTCACGCCTGGGTGCGCACCAACTTCGGGTCCGCCAACGCTTCGAGCAAGGCCCGCACGGAGTTGCAACGGGCTCTGCAGAAAACCGCGGCCTTCTTCCGCAAAGGCGGACGATTGAACGTGGAAGATATCTGCCGGGAGATCCTGAGCATCGCCCCGCTGGCCGGCCGGCTGGAGATGCTGGATCTGTGCCTCCGGGTCGTCGGCGCCAAGGGACAGGTCACCACGGCCGAGCTCACACTGCTCAAGGACCTCGCCGAATGGCTGGAAATCGGCATGGCTCGCCTGCGCGGCATGGTCGAGAAGGTCCTGCCCGTCCACATGCACCAGACGCAGGACGCCGAGATGGTCCTGGGCGTTACCGACGAGATGAGCCGAGAGGAAATGCGCCGTCAGTTGAACCACGAGTACGCCA
>JAFGCA010000239.1 GCA_016932895.1 Sedimentisphaerales bacterium
CGGGCCTGGTGGCGGTTACCTGTCTGGCGATCATATTAGGCAGCAAGTACCTGGTCGGCCTGGCCAACTGGGTCGAGATCGCACTGCTTTTCGCGGGGATGGTGCTGTTGCTGATCGAGTTCCTGGTGTTGCCCGGTTTCGGCGTTGCGGGGATTCTGGGCATCGTGTGCGTGCTGGCCGGGCTTTTCGGCATGCTCATTCGCAACGCTCCGGACGAGCTGCCGTGGCCGGAGACGGCTACGGACTGGCAGATTCTCTCCTCGGGGGTCCTGGGCCTGACGTGCGGGCTTGTGGGCTTCCTTGTTCTGGCGTGGCTGGTGTCGCGCTTTCTGCCGAAAATGCAGTTCCTCAGCGGTTTGATACTGGTTCCGACCGTGGCCACCGGCGGAAGCGGGCAAGCGGTCGTGAGCATGTCGGCGCCGCCGGAGACGACCGGCTTGGGCGTCGAAGTTGGTGACATCGGTGAAGTGGTAGCGCGGTTGCGTCCGGCCGGCAAGGCCCGGTTTGGCGCTGCCATTGTCGACGTGGTCGCGGCGGGGGAGTTTCTTGCCGTCGGGGCAAGAGTGACGATTGTAAGGATACGGGGCAACCGAGTCGTCGTGAAGAAAGCGGACGAAACCGACGAGGCGTGAGTTCCAATGGGCCGCTGCGCGCGGCGGAGTGCTGTTCTAACGTTTGCGTGGACAAGGAGACGCCTGTGGGTTGGTGGCTGTTGTTTGCCGTGTTTCTCTTTGTCGCCTGTGCGGCGCTGATTGTCGCGGAGGTGTTCATCCCCAGCGGGGGAATTCTGAGCATCTGCGCCTTGGCGTGCGTAGCCGGCGGAGTGACCATTTTCTTCAAGCACAGTGCGGTCGCCGGGTGGATCGGGGTGGTGGTCGCAATCGTGATGGTGCCGACGCTGCTGGCCGTGGCTTACAAGCTGCTGCCCAAGACGCGATTTGGCCGTCAGGTCGTACTGACGCCGCCGGTGCGCCAGCGCGGCGATGCCATCGCCGACACGGACGAGCTGGGCAAGCTGCTGGGCCGGGCCGGGCGCGTCCGAACGCCCTTGCGGCCCGTGGGAATGTGCGAATTCGACGGAACAAGGGTTGAATGCGTCGCCGAAAGCGGATATGTACCAAAGGACAAGGAAATCAAGGTGATCCGCGTGGAAGGGACTCAAGTGACCGTACGGGTCACGGATCAGACTTAAGGAAAGGATGATAGAATGTCTGAGATGACGCGACTACTGCTGGAGGGCAACCCGGTAACCATCGGCGTGCTGATCGTCGTCGGCATAGCGGCACTGGTCTTCGTCTTGATCCTGCTGAAATTCGCCCGTCTGTGGCTGCAGGCGTATTTTTCCCGCGCCGACATTAAACTCTCCGAGCTGATCGGGATGTGGCTGCGAAAGGTGGATCCCCGGACCATCGTGCTCAGCAAGATCACCGCGGTGCAGGCCGGGATCGAGTTGACGACGAAAGACCTGGAAAGTCACTATCTGGCGGGGGGACGCGTCCCCAACGTCGTGCGGGCCCTGATCGCGGCCAACCGGGCCAATATCGAGTTGGAGTTGAAGACGGCTACCGCCATTGACCTGGCGGGTCGGGACATCCTCGATGCCGTGCAAACCAGTGTGAATCCCAAAGTAATCGATTGTCCGGATCCGCAGAAGGGCAGAGAGACCGTGGACGCGGTCGCCCAGGATGGGATTCAGCTCAAGGCCAAGGCGCGGGTCACGGTCCGGGCCAATATTGCGAGATTGATCGGCGGTGCGACGGAAGAAACCATCATCGCCCGTGTCGGTGAGGGTATTGTCACGACCATCGGCAGCGCCATTACGTACAAGAGCGTACTGGAAAACCCCGACAATATATCCAAGGCGGTACTGGGCAAGGGTCTCGATGCGGGGACGGCGTTCGAAATCCTCTCGATCGACATTGCCGACGTCGATGTTGGGGAAAACGTGGGCGCCAAGCTGCAGGCAGACCAGGCCCAGGCGGATTTGGTCCGAGCGCGAGCCGAAGCCGAAAAACGCCGGGCGATGGCACAAGCCCGTGAGCAGGAGATGCGGGCACTGGTCGTCGAGAACGAATCGAAGGTGCCGCTGGCCATCGCTGAGGCGTTCAGCAAGGGCAACCTCGGCATCATGGACTATTACCGGCTCAAGAATATCGGCGCCGATACCGAGATGCGTGAATCGATCGCCAAGCCGAAGAAGCAGGAATAAGGAAAGCCGGGCGAAGTAACCGATGGGATTCTTGTTGTCACAACTTGGGCCCCTCGCTCAGCAGAGGCCGGATACGGACGAATGGGTCAACGTTCTCTTTGTCGTCGTGGTAGCCGTCCTGTATGTGGTCGGGGCGCTGATCAAAGGCGCCGGCGGAAAAGCACAGAAGCGCGGAGGGCAAAGCCGGCCGGCGGAAGGGCAGCGTGAGACCTGGCAGCAACGATTAGCACGAAAGGCCGAAGAGGTGCAGCGGGCCGCCGAGGCCCACACAAAAGAAGCGGCCGCAGGCATGCGACGGTTGGCGGAGCAAGCCAGAGAGCAACAGGCCCAATCTCCACGCGCTGCGACCCGACCCCCATCGCCTCCGCGGGGTCGGCTCACCACTCGGCCCGGACGGGGCGGCCAGGACGTTTTGGTTTACGAGCAGGGCACCCCGGAATCCCCCTCAGAAAGGCAGCAGCGTGCGGCCCGGCTGCGTCGCCCCCGTCAGGTCACAGTCGAACAGCAACGCGTTCCGCAGCGTCAAGTCGTCACCGAGCCGGCGCGTCCACTGACCCGTGCGCCGCGCGCGTCCACGGCTGTCCCGGCCTCGTCGATCATCGACTACAACGACCCGGACGCCCTCAAGAAGGCCATTCTCCTCCGCGAGATTCTTGGCAAACCGGTGGGCCTGCGCGATCCCTTCCAGCCAGGTGCAGGCCTGTAGCCGGCAGGGCGGTGTTACCCAATTTCCACGGCCTTGCCCCCCTTTTGCGGCCAACCGCTTATCGGACGTTATGTCTGGGGCCCGCCGCAACGGCTTTCAGTCCAAATCTCCGGCAGCCTGTGCCGTCCGCAGGTAGGTTTCCACCGCCTCGACGAATTCCTCCGGTGTCTCAGGCGAAAGCAGATACTTGCGTCCATCAACGCACTCGATCAGCACCAAACGCGCGGCATCGGTCACGTAGGCGTATACAATGCCAAGACGGGAGCAGAGAAAAATCCCGAACCCGCCCAGGAATCCGCCGGAGCCAAACAATCGGATGCCGATGCCCAAGTCTTTCTTGGCAAGCCGTCTGACCTGGTGAATATTCTCCATGGGGATCACTACGTTCGGCCCCAGACGCTTGACCAGCACGGCCGATGCGCTTGCCGTGTACCGCAACGGCGCCAACAGGATGCACAGGACGACGATAGTCGTCGGGATGCCCGCCACGAAAAGGACCCACGCCTCAGTGGCGCCGTTCGCTCGCGCGCGGGCACAGATCATTGCGACCGCCACAAAAGCCACGGGCAGAACGACGACACAGACGGCAACCGTGATAGCCCATACGGAAGCCGACCAGGGGGCGGCAAAGATTCGCTCATCCCTTATCATCACAGCGCAGCCAGAAATCTGATACCGAAAAGCAGGGACGGCTGTACAGGACCCGAACCAGCCAACATTCCATTATAATGAGGCGTCGCCGTCGTTGTCATGGAGAAATCGCCCCTGAACGCACGCCCACCTCTAAGGTCTCATAAGATATGTTATGTTACATTCGGCTCTCCCATCGGAATTCGCACCCAACGGGCTGCCGGCCCCCCCTCCAGGCACTTCTCAGGTTTTGGGGAGAGATGCGTGGGAGGCGGTTTGGCAGAGATTCTCCCACATCAGGCCCACCGTGTCGGAGAGACCGAGGTTTTGCAGCACGATCGAGACATTCGTCGTGGGATCGAGCTGTGCGCCCAGGTTGGCCTGGATTTGACGCTGCAGATTGATCAGCGAGGAAGCGAACTTCACGCGGTTGCAGTACAAAAGCGCCGTGTGGTAATAGAGATCGAGAGTCTGCGGCGTGTACGGAGTGGGCATGATGAGCTTGAGGGCTTCGCGCCGTTGCCCGGCTTCGTAGAGACAGACGGCGAGTTTCGCAGCGGCGCGGCGATACGTGGGGTTGATACGCAAGGCGGCCTCAAAACACTCCCGGGCAGCGGCCGGCTCGTTGGCATGCATGTAGAGGATACCGAGCCGGTGGTGAAGATCCGGATTGCCGGGAAATCGCTTCAGATGGAACTGATGGGAGGTGATGACCCTTTCGTCGAGGCTGTGCCCGTCTTCCGGGGCCGGCAGCAGGTTGGCCTCCAGACCCGCTTTGAGAATAAGCCTGGCGGTCTCGGCGAAGAGAAACGAGCTGTTCGGTTGAATCGCCGAAGCCAGCGAAAGGGTGTTCATGGCATCGCCGGAGCGGCCCGCGAGATTCTGGGCGGCCGCAAGGCCCATATAGGCCTCAACGATGGTGTCGTTGATCTCCACGGCCCGGTTGAACTGCCGGGCGGCGAGTTGATCGGCGCGCATCTTCAGGTACAGCGTGCCAAGTTTGATCGTCGCTTCCAGGAAGTCCGGGCAAATCCGCAGTGCCTGCTGGTACTGCGCGATCGCGTCGCTGGTGGCGCCCGTGGTCGCCAGGATCTCAGCACGCTTGGCGATCAGGTCGGCCCGTTCCGGCTGGTCGGCGAGTTGGACGTCGATTTGATCCAACGCCTCATCGAAGCATCCGTCTTGTGCGAGACGGTCGATGGACTCATCCTGGGTGATGAAGTTGTCCGGATGGATCAGGATGGCGTTGTTGAACGTATCGACCGCCTTGGCATATTGACCGCTGGCGGTGTAGAGATGCCCGAGAGTCACGAGATTGGAGATGTCGTCCGGATAGTGACGCTGCAACGGCTCGTACTGGGCGATCGCCTCGGCCAGCCGCCCGTCCTTGAAGTAGATGGCGCCAAGCCGTTGGGCGGGAAGCTGCAAGTAACCCTTGAACTTCAGACAGTCCTGATAGAACTCGATGGCTTCAGCCTGCTGTCCGAGACGCTCGTGACAATGCCCCAGGGCATACAGGGCCGCCGTGTTGCTGGGCTGGCGCATGTACACGGAGCGAAGCTGTTCGATCGCGTCGGTGAGATTGTTGTCACGAAGGGCCAGGGCGGCGCCCGCCATCCGGCCCAGACAGCAGGACGGATGCTCGAACAAATAGAGACGCAACTGCTCCCGGGCCTCTTCGAGCTTGCCGTCGCCCATGAGGTCGATAATGTGATTCCGGTGGCACTGCTGGACCGATTCGCCCCGACCCTCCCGTTTTTCGTTGAGCCAGTGCCAAATCAAATCGGACGTATCGACAGTAATGGCCCTGCCGAGAATTTCAAGCAAACCGCTCATCCCTCACTCCTGAAACCGTGTAGTGCATAATCAAGGAACAGCTTGCTGACGTATCGTCCAATTTGCAGGGGCGGTTAAGCTTTGTTTCGGGACGGCACGGGCGGTTTGAACGAGCGTACCCGGTGTCATGGCGGTTGTGTGTGCTGTAGGGATTGTTGGGATTCTGAATGCGTCGTTATCGGGTTCTCACATGCCTTAGGCAACAGGATGTGCAGAACAAGACCCGATACTGTTTTCGCCGGGCGAAACTGCGCCCGCTGCAGGGTGCGGCGACCACATCTCTCGCTCGCGCACCGGCGGCGCCGGTCGATGTCACTCAGCTTTCGCGGGCGAGATCCGGTGTGGCGGACTGCGTGCTCTTTTCGATCTCGCTCAGATACGCAACCGTGCGTCGCAGCTCGTCAGTGAGGTGTTTGAGCTTGAGCATGGTCTTGACGCGGGTGAGCAGCTCGAGCTTGTTTACCGGCTTGCTGACAAAATCATCGGTGCCGCAATCGATGCCGCGCTCGATGTCGCCGAACTCGTTCAGGGCGGTAACCATGATGATGGGGATATCGCGGGTGTTGGCGTTGTTCTTGAGCCGTCGGCACACCTCGAAGCCGCTCATCTTCGGCATCATCACGTCGAGCAGAATCAGGTCGGGCTTGTGTTGGGCCACGAGATCGAGAGCCTGCATCCCGTCGTGGGCCGGCACGGTGCGGCAATGGAGGTCTTCCAGATAGGCCTGGATCAACTCCAGGTTGGGTACGTTGTCATCCACGACGAGGATCGTCGCCGGCTTGTCTGGGCCTGTCTTGTTTTCCTGGACCATCGAAACTTGCTCCGTGTACGCAACCGTGTGAAACCACCACCCCCCTGGCCACTCATTGCGACGCCCCCCTTTTCTCCTTTTTGCCGCGATATTTCAAGCAATTTTTGGGCGCTGCCGCGTTTTCTACGTATCGTCCTCAGAGGCGGGGCTCGGCGTTGTTTTCGATGAAGCGGCGGATCTCGGGCCTGACATAGATGGTCTCGATATCCAGCAGCTTTCCGACGGCCTCGGCGCAGAGGGTAGCGACATCGCCCGTAGCGGCCTCCGTATCGACGAAGAAAATGTTCGCGCCCTTGATCGTGGCCAGCCCCCCGCCGCAGCCGCCGAGCGGCTCGTGTCGGATCGTGACGCCGTGACCTTCCAGGAGAGCCAGGAGCTCTTCCTGAATCCGTTGCTCGTTCATGCCGGCGCTCCACTTGCGCGACCTGCTTCCATGGCCCCCGCAGGCGGGTCCATTCAAGAAAAAGCCGCCCGGAGGTCGATATAGAACCTTGTAAGACAACGACTTCCGGCAGATAATACTCTGGTACGGAGACCCGGGGATGCATTGTATAGAAGGAGCAGGCCGTTGACAAGCATCATCGAGAAACGCCTTTCTTTGCACCAGACTCTGGCGCGTAAGGAGGAGGAGAACAGTGAGCTGAAATCTCAGAACACGCAGCTTCAGGCCCTGGCCACTCTGGGCTCGGCAACCTCCATGATCGCACACGAAATCAACAACCTGCTGACCCCCCTGGCCACCTATGCGGCGCTGGCCGTGCAGAACTCCGAGGATCAGGCCCTGGTTGACAAGGTCTTGCAGAAAACCGTACGAAACTGCCAGCGTGCCTCGAAGATCATGGAGAGCATGCTGCAAATGGCCAACGGCCGGAAGCAGGAATGGCAGGACGTCAGCGTGAAAGCCCTGGTCGAGGACGTTTTCACCTGTCTCTGCCGAGATTTTGAGAAGGACGGAATCACCGTCAAGGTCACCGTTCCCGCCGAACTGCGTCTGCGCTGTGTCGTGGTGCAGATTCAGCAGGTGCTCATGAACCTGATTCTCAACGCTCGCGATGCGATGCTGCCGGGGGGCGGAATGCTGCGCGTGAAGGCTTCGCAGAACGGCCGGGGTACCGTGATTGAGGTTCAGGATACGGGCCGGGGCATTGCCCCGGAAGACGTGCAGAATATATTCAGACCGTTCTTCACGACCAAATCGGAGGGGGACCGCCCTACCGCGTATTCGGGTTCCGGTGTCGGTCTGGCGTTTTGCCGGCGCGTGGTGGAGGCCCACGCCGGTGAGATCGGTGTGGAGTCGGAGCCGGGCCGGGGAAGCACGTTCCGGATCAGACTGCCCCAGGGCATAGCCGGGTGACCACGGATGATGGCGCAAGTCTACCAGAACGTCGGCCAGGTCGTCGCCATGGTGGTGCTGCTCGCGGGCTCGGCGTTTTTCTCCGGATCTGAGACGGCCTTCTTCAACTTGACCCGGCGGCAGGCCAAGCAGTTCCAGGGTTCCAAGCACAACGTGCACCGGCTGGTGGCGCGGCTGCTGAAACGGCCCGGTCAGTTGCTTACCTGCCTGCTGCTGGGCAACATCACGGTGAACGTCCTGTTCTATGCGGTTTCCAGCACCCTGGTATTCCGGGCGAAAGCCGGCTGGGGCCTCGGTGCGGCGGGCGCCGTGGCCTTCGCGACGTTCATCGTGCTCGTCCTGTTTGGGGAGATTCTCCCGAAATCTCTGGCCTATGCGAACTCGCGGTCATTTGCCATCGCCGCGGCCCTGCCCGTCTTCGTGTCGGTCCAGGTCTTCCGGCCGGCGGCGTTCGTCTTTCGGTTCCTGATCCTGGAACCGACACTACGGATTCTCCTGGGCCATCGTCGGACTCCCAAGGCCATCACACTCAACGAATTCCGATCCTTGATCGATCTGAGCCGCCGTCGCGGCCTGATTACCGAGGATGAGAACCGACTCCTGGCCGAGGTGGTCGAACTGGGGTTCCTCAAGGTTCGTCACGTCATGCAGCCGCGCGTCGACATGGTGGCCTGTGCGGTGACCGAATCGGTGGATCTCGCCCACGAGCGGATGCGCCAACACCGGCTGACGAAGATGCCGGTGTACGTCAAAGACATCGACAACATCGTCGGCATGGTGCATTTGCGGCAAATCCTGCTCAAGGCCGGTGTCTCGTTGGACCGACTGGTCCAGCCCGTCCATTTCGTCCCCGAACAGAAAAGCGTGGAGTCGCTGCTGGAATTCTTCCGGAAAACGGAAACCGACGTGGCGGTCGTGGTCGATGAGTACGGGGGGATCGCAGGCTCGGTGCGGCTGGAGGACATCGCCGAAGAGCTTTTCGGCGGCGAAGACGTGCCGGGGCAGGCCCAGCCGATCGAACAATTGGGGCCCTTCCGGTATCGACTCTCGGGAGATTTGCCCGTGCATGACTGGGCGAATGTCTTTGGCATCGATCTGGGCGAAACCCGCGCTTCGACCATCGGCGGCCTGGTCACGGCCCTGCTGGGCCGAATCCCCAGGAAAGGAGACGTCGCGTACCTGGAGAACTTGAAGTTCACCGTCGAACGGATACACAAACATCGTGTTGAGACGGTCGTGTTGACACTCGAACCTATTTCGTCGGACGGATAGTGTGATGGTCCTGGCGCTGGCGATACTGACAGTGATCCTCTCGGCGATCTTTTCCGGCCTGGAGACCGGGATCTATCGCTTGAGCCGCCTGCGTTTGCGCCTGGGCGCCGAGAAAGGCCGCCTGCGATACCGGCTGCTCGGCAAGGCGATGCGCGACGGCTCCGGCCTGCTGATGTCGTTGCTCGTCGCCAACAACCTGGCCAACTACCTGGCCACCAGCAGCATTACCTATCTCTTTCTGGCGGTGGCTTCCTCGGAGCGCCTGGCCGAACTGTTCGCCACGGTGTTGACGGCGCCCCTGTTGTTCGTCTTTGCCGAGTCGATGCCGAAGAACATCTTCCTCTACCGCGCCGACGCGTTGACGGCCTATTTCGGCCCGCTGTTGTACCTGACGCACCGGATGCTGACCGGGTGCGGCTTGGTCCCGCTGCTCCGATGGACCTCTCAACTCTTCGGTCGTCTGATCGGATCGCCGGTTCCGTCGCGGACCCTGATGCCCTCGGCCCAGAGCCATCATGTCCGCGCGATTCTCAGGGACACTCACGAAGAGGGAATCCTGAGCCAGGTACAAGCCGAGATTATCGACCGCATCGCCAACGTGCCGGGCCTTCGCCTCGCCGGTGTCATGGTTCCATTGCAAAAGGTGGAGTCCGTGTCGATGCAGTGCGACCGTTCGACGCTGATAAGCAAGCTCCGCAAGCACGCGCTCACTCGCCTGCTGGTATGGAAGGAACGTCCGGCCAACATCGTGGGCTTCATTAACGTCTACCACGTGTTGGGTTCGCAGAGCCCGTTCGAGAGTGTGGAGGCGTTCGTCCAGCCCCTTCGGCGCTTGGATGCCACGACGCCCGTGATCGAGGCAATCGATCTCATGCGCCGGAACGATCTGAAGATCCTCCTGGTGACGCGCATCAAGGCCGGCAAGCGACAGGTACCGGCGGGAATTGTCACGATGAAGGATTTGGTGGAAGAATTGCTGGGAGAGCTGGCGGAGTGGTGAGCCGAGGGTGTCTATGAAGAAGCAAGCGATCTTGGACGAGCGATCCTTACGAATCGCGACCGTCGTCTCGGCCGTCGCGGTGCTGGCGGTGCTGGCAGCGGCCCTGGTGGCCAACGCCATGACGAAGGACGTGGGGCGCGACGAGCAAATGTACTGCACGGCGGGAGCCCTGCTCAGTCGCGGCCACCTGATCTACCGGGACTTCGCCTATCCATCGCAACTGCCCTGCCATCCGTTGCTCCTGGCCGGGCTGTACAAAACGCTGGGCACGAGCCGGTTTCTGCTCGTCGGGCGGCTGCTCTCGGCGGTCTGCGACATCCTGGTGATGCTGGTGATCGTGGGGATCTTTCGCTCGGTGTTTGGCCCCCGCCGCCGCGCCGGACTGTTGTTTGGCATGGCGGCGGTCGCCTTCTACACATTCAATCCGCTGGTCGATTACGCGGCCGGGTATGCGTGGAATCACGACGCCGTGATCCTCTGCGTCGCGGCATCGCTATGGCTTTTCATCACGACCGATTTCCGGCAGAAGTCACGCTACTGGCGCGCGGCGCTCATGGGCGCTGTGCTGACGTTTGCAACCTGCATGCGCATCACCACCGCCGTTATCGAACTTGTTTTTCTGGCGGCCCTGCTGGTTGCCTCCGGCCGGTCGCTGCGGCAGAAGTGCCAAACCGCCCTTCCCTTTTCCGCAGCCGGCCTCGTGGTCCTGGCGTGGCCGGCCTGGGTCGTCGCGCAGGCGCCCGCCGCCTTCTGGGTGAATCTGACACAAATTCCCGCGTTGTACGGGCAATGGTTGCAAGACATCGGCATGACCCACAACAAGGTCGCGCTGACGGCGGCCGCCCTGTCGTTTCCAGGCTATCTCGTGCTCCTGGCGACCGCGGGCTACTTCGCCTGGGTGCTGTGCCGGCGTTTTGCGGCCCTGGACGCAGCGGCAAAGCCGAAGGTTGTTCTGGCCGCCCTGCTGCCCGTCGGCTTTTTTCTGATCGCCTACGTTCCGCCCACCATGTGGCGACAGTACCTGGCGGTGCCCGTGCCGTTTTTAACCATCGCTTTGGCGTATCCGCTGGCCCAATTGTGCAATCAGGCCCGCACCGGCGCCGGCAAAACGCCGTTCACGGTGGCCTCGTATCTCGTCGCGATCGCCACGGCGGTGACGGTTCTGTCCTATCCGGTAGTGCTGGACCGCCTCCCGCTCGTTTTTGAGCCCAAACGGTGGACGCCCGTGGAACTGCACCGACGGTCGGCGGATATTGGCAACGACGTTCAAGAGCCCCGGTTGGTATGCACGTTGGGGCCGCTGGAGGCGTTGGAAGGCGGCTGCGACGTCTATCCCGAGTTGGCCTGCGGCTCCATTGTCTACCGCGTGGCCGATCTCATGTCGCCGCAGCAGCGAGAAGTCACTCACACCGTAGGCACTGCGACGCTTGCGGCCCTGCTGGAGCAGCGCCGCCCTTCGGCAGTGATGGTCGGCGTCGAATCGTCCCACTTTTCCTTTCTCGAAGAGCCGCTGCGCAACTGGGTGCCGGCCGATTGGCTAAGGCTGACGTATGACAACGGCCTCCAGGTGTACCTTCGCCCCTGAACGCGGTCCGGCCGGACGCTTGTTCACTCGGTGCTGCCAAACTCGTCGATAACGGCTTTCGCGATGTCGTTGATCTCGTCGCGGCTCAGACCACGCGGACCGTTCGAGATGATCGAGAAGATGTAAGGCCCCTTCTGTGTGTGGCAGACGCCGGAAAAGGACCGGACCCCGCTGATGTACCCGGTCTTGCCCACGATCTTGCCGCGATATTGAGCCTCCTTGAAGTATCTTCCTATCGTGCCGTCTTCGCCTCCGACGGCCAGCGACCCCTTATAGAGTTCCCAGTCGTCGCTTCGGTACAGGGCAAGCAGCATGGTACTGATCGCATGGGCGCTGAGTCGATTCTCCCGGCTCAAACCGCTTCCGTCGTCGATATGAAATTCCTCAGAAGCGATGCCGAGCCCGGACAGATACCGGCCGACCAACTCCCGGCCGGCCTCCCAACTGCCATCGGTCCCATAGTCGCTTTCGTGGGCGGCAATCGTCTTGAGCAAGGCCTCGGCGGCCAGGCCCAGGCTGTCCGTGTTGGCCCGGCCCAGCACGTCGGCAACCGGCGTGGCGAACTCAACGAGCAGCCTGAATTCACAATCATCGGGGGTGGATTTCTCGATCAGTTTGCCGGTGGCGTTGATACCGACGCGAACCAGGTTCTCGGCGAGCAGATAGCCAAAGAAGGCGGCCGGCTGCTCAATGGCGACACGGAAAGGACCCTGTCGGTTCTTGCACTTGCCGAAGATCGTGATCTTATTCGGGTGCCGGTTCCGGTAGGCCCCGACGGCGCCGTCGCCGTTGGAGATCGCCTTGACCTCGTTGATGATCTGGACGAAATTGGTGCGAGGCTCGACGGAGACCGCCACGGAGCTGCCGAACCTGTTGGCAATGACCTCGATGCAGTTGCCGTTGTAGTTCAGACCGCTGACTTCGCAGGCGTACCACTTGTTGTGGTCCTTGGCCGGCCAGTTCGCATGAACGCGTTCGTCGTCGAAGACGGTCGTATCGACGATGATATCGTTGATCTCCTGGATGCCCTGGTCCTGAAGCGCCTGGGCGATGCCTTCGAAGATCCAGCCCTCCTGTCGGCCGTACTGCGCATCCGTCTCCTTATCACCGAGAAGCGGATCGCCGCTGCCGACGACCACCAGCGTGTCGTCGCAGAGCCCGACCTTTGTGGTGTACTCGAAGTCCGCGCCCAGATAGTCCAGGGCCGCCGCGGTCGTTACCAGTTTCATGTTGGAAGCCGGAATCAGGGGTCGGTCGGCCCGGTGGCTATATACCGTGGCTCCGGAATCGGCCTGGACCACACGAATGGAGTGCGCCCCGCCCTGGCGTTTCCCGACAATCTTGTCGATGCGCTCCGCCAGGGCCCCCGTGGCCACGCCACAGAGCCAGACGCTCAGCAGGAAAACCGGTATCCCCCTTCTCCATGATAGGCATATCAATCGTTGCATGTCGCGGCACCCTCTGATATTCCACCATTGGTCATATTATCGGCACGAGGCCATAGCATACCAAATCCTTGCGTTTTGTTAAGGGGAAATCCTCGGCTTGTGACATACAGGCGGTACGGGCAGAGCCCACTCCAATCGTCACGCGGGCGATCCGTCCGAACACGCACGCATGGCTCTGCGTCTCTGGGTGAGATAGGGAACGGCATAAAGGAACAGGCCGGGAATGTACATGTAGTAGCGCAGGGCGTAGTCGAGATGGAGGCCCCGCGTGGCGATGGCGGGGTAGAACAACAGCAATGACGCCGCCAGAAACAGGGGCACTTCGTACCACTTGTTTCGCGTGATCAGCCATCCCTGGGTCGCGTTGCCGAACGCGAAGGCGCCCATCGTCGCCATGGCGAAGACGAGCAGGCCCTGCGGGACGCTGGTGACTCCGTGCAGCAGCAGTTCGGCGTTGAAGATAAACATGAAGGGAATCAGAGCGGTGCGAAGATCGTAGAGGAATCCGTGCAGCCCGGTACGGATGGGATCGGACTTGGCGATGGCGGCCGCGGTGTAGGCGGCCAGACCCACCGGCGGCGTGTCGTCGGCGAGAATGCCGAAGTAGAAGCAGAACAAATGGGCCGCGATCGCGGGAATGAACAGCGTCTCGCCGGTGAGAGATCGCCCCTTGATAATGACCGGGACGGTGATGGACGCCATGACGATATAGGTGGCGGTGGTGGGCAGTCCCATCCCCAGCACGAGGCTGGCTACGGCCGTGATCAGCAACAACAGCAGGATATTGCCTGCGGCGAAACTCTCGACGATGTGGGCGACCATGCTCCCGATTCCCATGGCGACAATGCCGACCACGATGCCGGCCGCCGCCGTGGCCAGCGCCACCGCCAGCATATTCCGGGAGCCCGCAATCATGCCCTGGGCGATCGTTCGAAGGCAGCTCACGACCGCTTGACCGAGCGAGCCGCCCGTGCGAATGGCCCGCCCGACCTCGAGGAACAGCGCCAGCGCGACCAGTACCACGATGGCATTGAAGGCCGCCAGCTTTGGCGTATGGCGCATCACGACCAGTTCCAGAACGAGGACGATCAGCGGAATCAGGTAGTAGAATCCGCCCTTCAACACGGTCCTGAGTCTCGGTATATCGGCTCGCGGAAGCCCCTTCATGCCGAGCTTGGAGGCTTCGAGGTGCACAATGTAAAACAAGGCAAAATAGGAAACAAAGGCAGGAATCGCCGCGGCCTTGATGACGTCCAGATAGGGTCGTCCGAGATACTCGGCGATGATGAAGGCGGCCGCTCCCATGATCGGTGGCATGAGCTGGCCGTTCGTGCTGGCGGCCACCTCGGTTGCCGCCGCGATACGCCCCGGATAGCCCACCTTCTTCATCAACGGAATGGTAAAAGTCCCCGTGGTGACCACATTGGCGATGCTCGAGCCGGACACCAATCCGGTCATGCCGCTTGAGACGATGGCCGCCTTGGCCGCGCCGCCCTTGAAGCGGCCCAGCAGGGAGATCGCCAGATCGTTGAAGAAATGCCCCGCCCCGAGCCTCTCAAGCAGGGCGCCGAAAAGAACGAACAGAAACACCGTGTTGGCCGAGACATCCAGGGGAATGCCGTAGATGCCGTTTGTGGACAGAGCGATCTGGCTGAGATACTTGGCAACTGAGACGCCCTTGAACGCGAGGACCAGCGGCATGTACGCGCCCATGAACGCGTAAAGGGTAAAGCCGACGGCAATGGCGGACAGGGCCGGGCCGATGGCGCGTCGGGACGCTTCGAGGACGAATGCGATCAGGAGAACGCCGGCGATGATGTCGCGCCGGATGGGCAGGCCGGGCCGTGTGGAGATCCCTCTCCAGTCCAGGACGATATAGAGGGCCGACAGGACGCTGACAACCCCCAGAACGTACGCTGTGACGGGTATCCGGCCAGCGGCAGGTGGTCTCCCCCGCCGCGCCGGAATCGTCAGAAACACAAGCAACAGGGCGAAGCCCAGGTGAACGGCACGGATGGTAATGCTGTCGAGCAGCAGGAAACGCGGCAGCGCAAGCTGAAACAACGCCCACGAGAGCGCCACGCCCGAGACCACGGCGCGATCGACGGGACCGCCCGCTCTGACAAAGCCGCTCTCTCGGGCCAGCAGGTCTTGCTCTGTCTCTTTTTTCCAGAACCACGCCATGGAATTAGTCCGCGCTGCCTGTGTCGCGCTGCATCAGGGTTCCATCAACTCCCGGCGGATGTCTTCGACCAGGCCCGCTTCCCGGTAGTATGTCCGGGCGCCGGGGTGCAGCGGGGCCGAGAGCCCCTTTAGCATATCGCGCCGGGTCAGTTTCTTGTAGGCCGGATGCAACTGCTTGAAATCATCGAAGTTCTCGAAGACCTCGCGCGTAATGGCGTAAACAACATTTTCGGGAGTCTCTTTTGCCGTCACGAACGTCGTTTTCACCCCGATACTGCGGATGTCTTCGCTGTTGAGTGCCTGGGGATAATGCTCCTGCGGTATCACCGACGCGGCGTAGTACGGGTACTCTTGCAGCAGGTGTGCCGCTACCGCCCCTTCGATGGGAATCAAACGGACGGGAATTCGTCCGAAGGTCGCCTCTTCGATGCTGCTGTTGGGATGCCCGACCGTGTAGAAGAAGGCGTCGATGCGGCCGTCCTGCAGCAGGCCCGGCGCCTCGAGGGCCCGGACGTACTCGGCGTCCAGGTCTTTCTCGGACAGGCCCGCCGCCCACAGAACATCCCGGGAATTCTGCAAGTGTCCGGAGCCGATATTACCCAGATTCACCCGTTTGCCCCTTATATCCTCCACCGCGCGGATGCCGCTGGGCTCGGAGGCCACCAGCGTGATGGATTCGGGATGAACGGAGAAAACGGAGCGGAGACTCGTCTGCGGACCTCGGCCCGACCACTCGGCCAGCCCATGATACGCCTGGTATTGCCGGTCCGACTGAACGGTGCCGAAATCCAGGTCGCCCCGCAGCACGCCGTTGACATTGTAGACCGAACCGCTGGTCGATTCGACGGTGGCCTTGATCCGGTACTGCTCGAATTTCCTGTTGATCATCTGGCTGATGGCGCCGCCGGTCGGGTAGTAAATACCGGTCACCGAGCCGGTTCCGATGGTCACGAATTGCGCATCCTTGCGCTTGCAGCCGCTCGGCAAAACCAGCGCAGCAACGACCAGCCAGGTTGTTCGATTCATGGTCTTCATCCATCAGGCCCTGGAACGGACACCGGGCTTCTCGTCCAGCTTCGCGAGAGTCGCGTTGTTATCGCCTCACGCTCGCGGAACTCGCGCCATACCCGTTGCGTACGCAGATCAGGGCAGAGCCGACTTGATTTCCGCGAGGCTCACGCCGAGCGTCGCCTGTGCGATGGGATCGAGTTCGGTTTCGTCTCCCGTGAAATGGAACGTTCGATGCGTGTGCAGAATGCTCTGGCCCGGCGCCAGCGGTGCCGCCGGCGAAGACGTCTCCAATTCGCAGAACGGCCCCATCGGTTTGGCACCTGGTTTGGCGGGACCGTCGTTGTACGAATTGACCACATCGCCCGCAAAAGGCTGTACCTGCAGTTCCCACATCGAATTCACATAGTCTCTCGCGCCCGCGGGTTTGTTGTACTGGACAAGCGTCAACACGTTGTTGGTGGCGTCGTAGCTGCCGAGGATGTCCCTGGCGCGGCGCGGGGTGAGCCCGATCTTGCTGCGGTACTGGCCGTCTGCGCAAAAGAACAGCACGCCGTCTTTCACCACGAGACGGTCCGCCGGCACCTTGCCGAAGTAGGCATCGTTGACGATGGGACCGAGCCGCTCTTCGGGTCCCTCGACGAACGGAACGACGATTGTGGTCGTGGGGGACGGATTGAACATCCCCAGAATCCAGATCGACAACAGGCCCCTCTCTTTGACCCACGCCTCTTGCCCGACGTTGGCCATCTTGTTGTTCGACTCATAGGCCACCGTGCTGACCCCTGAGGCCGGGGCGATGCCCAGCATTCGGGCCGCCTGTTTGGGTTCGATGACGCGGACTTCCCGGTCGATACGGACGTCAAACACGTGGCCGGAGTAGTTTTTCAAACGCGTGGTTTTGCGCAGAGCGACCGAGTTGCTCGACTTCAGTGTCACCTCCCACGGCTCGGTATCGATCGATGCCGGCGTGTACCAGTGATCCAGATCGAAGGGAACGCCCTTCTCGAAAAAGATCGAGAACTGCCCGCCCTCGGGGCCCATCCAGAAACGATCTTCGCCGCCAAAGGCATTCATGTGCTCGAGGATCTTGCCCGAGGCGATGAGTTCGCGATTGATCCAGCCGAAACTGAGGCCGCCCAGACCGTCGGCGGAACTCGTCATCACCCGTCCCTGCATCTCGGGCAGCACAACGACCTGCCCTCGACCGGAGTCGTCCTTCAGAACCACCACGTCGGTGTGTTTCTGCAAGAATGCCAGGTCGTCACCAAAACTCTGCTTCGCACTCTCGGAGCCGCCCGTGGCGCATCCCGACACGGCGGCCAAAGCCAGCAACAGTCCCATTCGTCTTCCGTTCATCCTGCGTTCTCCCATCTCGTACTTCATTGATGCTTTGCCGCCGGGCCAGACTACGAAGGCCACGGCACGCTGCCAGAGAATACCCTATTGGCGCCCTCCCATCAAGAGGCAGGCGATTCCGGTTGCCCTGCGGAGAAGAGGCCGGCGTCCGTACGACCCGGGCGGGCCGGTTCCCCCCAACGCGTCCCGTCAAACGTCACTGCACGTTTTGCGATTTTTGCTTGACCGGGCGGGCCCGTTGTCTGAGAATGATGGGCTATTCTTACGGTTTCGTACGAGCGATCACGCCGTTATCCCGGCTTGGCCTTCAGGGCGTTCGCCGATACCGTTGATTGTCGGGGGAATCCACCTCCACGGTGGTGTGCCGGGATTTGTGTAGATGCGGGAAGTGCAGGTGTTTCGTGGAAGAAAAACGGATACGAGTGGGATTGGTCGGGTTTGGCACGGTCGGCAGCGGCGTGGCCAAGCTGATCCTGGAAGACGGCGACGCCATCGCTGCGAAGATGGGCGTACGCCTGGAGCTTGCCTGCGTCGTCGATCCGGATCTGGAGCGGCCCCGGCCCGTGCAACTGCCTCAGGGCATCCTCACCAGTGACCTCGAAACCCTTCTGGCGGACCCCACAATCAGCGTCGGTGTCGAGCTGGTCGGCGGTACCAGTGTGGCCAGGGACGTTCAAATCCGAATGCTCAAGGCCGGCAAAGACGTGGTCACGGCCAACAAAGCCCTGCTGGCCGAGCACGGGGCCGAACTGTATCGCGAGGCCCGGGCGAACGACCGGTGTATCGCATTCGAGGCCAGTTGCGCCGGCGGAATCCCCATCATTGGGGCCATTCGGACCGGGCTGGCGGCAAACGACATCACCGCCATGTACGGTATCGTCAACGGCACCTGCAACTACATCCTGTCGAACATGAGTTCCAAGGGTGAAGACTTTGCCGAAGCGCTGGCCCAGGCACAGCAACGGGGCTATGCCGAGGCCGACCCGACGCTCGATATCACCGGCGGTGACAGCGCCCACAAATTGGCTATTCTGGCTTCCATCGCTCTGGGGTATGAGATTTCGCTGGAAGACGTTTTTGTCGAGGGGATAGAGCGCATCGCCAGGGAGGACATCCAGTACGGCCGTGAAATGGGCTACTGCCTCAAGCTCCTGGCCATCGCACAGAAGAATGCAGAAGACAAAGTGTCGCTCCGCGTGCATCCCTCGTTCATCGCCGCCGACTGTTCGTTGGCGCGGGTCAACGGCTCGTTCAATGCGATCAGTATCGTTGGCAGCGCCGTGGGCGAAACGTTGTATTATGGCCGGGGAGCCGGCATGATGCCGACGGCCAGCGCCGTCGTGGCCGACATCATCGACGTGGCGCTGGGCAACTCGCGAGAGACGTTCCGGCATCTCCAATTGAAGCCTCGAAGCGAGGTGGAAAAACATGTCGAGAGCATCGATGATCTGGTGAGCCGCTTTTACATTCGAGTCATGGCGAAAGACGAGCCCGGCGTAGTCGCACGCTACGGGCAAGCTCTCGGCAACCACCAAATCAGCATTTCCGGGGCCCTCCAGCACGAAGGAACGGGCCCGGACAACACCGTTCCGGTCGTGATAACGACCCACCGGACGCAGGAGAAGAATATGGTGGCGGCCCTGGCCGAACTGGTTGGCCTGGACGTCATTAGCGGCACCCCCGTGTGTATCCGTATCGTAGATATCCCGGAAGACAAGGATGCGTGAGCAAGACCGGTCCCGCCCGGCATCCGTTTGCTTATGAGTGTATGATGGTGAAATACGTGATTATCGTCCCGGACGGGGCGGCGGACGAACCGCTCGACGAATTCGACGGGAAGACGCCGCTGGAGGCGGCCGAGACGCCTAACATGGATCGAATCAGCATTGAAGGCCGACAAGGCCTGGTGCGCACGGTCCCGGAGGGAATGGAAGCCGGCAGTGACGTGGCCCAGATGAGCCTCCTGGGCTACGACCCGCGCCGCTATTACACGGGGCGCGCCCCCATTGAGGCGGCCGCTCGCGGCATCAAGCTCGGTCTTGATGACTGGGTCTTCCGCTGCAATCTCGTCACCATTGCCGACGGGAAGATGGCCGACCACAGCGCCGGGCATATCTCCACGGAAGAGGGCAGCAATCTCATCAAGGCCCTGCAGGAGCAAATCCACGACGACCGCATCGCTCTCCACACGGGTGTAAGCTACCGGCATCTCCTGGTCTTCAAGGAGTTCGAGTTTGACGTGCGCACCTACCCGCCCCACGACTTCATCGGCAAGTCCGTGGAGAAGATACTGCCGCGCGGCAAAGGGGCCGATCTTCTGATCGATCTGATGAATCAGTCGCAACAGCTCTTCGCCGACCATGATATCAACCGGGTCAGGCAGGACCTCGGCGAGAACCACGTCAGCTCGGTCTGGCTCTGGGGCCAGGGCAAACAGGCCCGCCTGGAGAGTTTTCGCAAGCGTTTCAACGTCAAGGGCGTGGCGATCACGGCGGTGGATCTGGTCAGAGGGCTGGCCAAGCTCATCGGGTTCGACCTGATCGAAGTGGCGGGCGCCACGGGCTTTGTCGACACCAATTATGCCGGCAAAGGTGCGGCCGCCGTCAAGGCGCTCGAAAAGTACGATCTCGTCTTCGTGCACGTTGAAGCCCCCGACGAGGCCTCACACGCGGGCGATCCGGAAATGAAGAAAAGGGCCATCGAAGAGGTGGACCGGCACGTCGTTGGCCCGCTGCTGGAGGCCCTGGGAGACTACGAGACTTGGCGTATTCTGGTGCTGCCGGACCATCCCACGCCAGTGCGGCGCGGTGCCCATTCGGACCAGCCCGTCCCCTTCGCGATGGCCGGTACCGGTGTGACGGGTATTTTGACCCTCGGATTCGGCGAAACTCATGCGGCCCGATCGGGATTCCGCATTGAGAACGGTTTCGAGCTCATGGAGTATTTTCTACGAAGTTGAAACCGTTGACGCGTTCAGGCGTCAGGGGTAGACTTTGACAATTTCGATTGACGGTGGATTACGTATGGCAATTATTGTGCAGAAATTTGGAGGCACCTCGGTGGCCGACGCCGCGAAGATTCGGCGGGCGGCCGAGCGTGTGATCGAGAGAATCAAGGCCGGCTACCAGGTCGTGGTGGTCGCCTCGGCCCGGGGCAAGCAGACCGACCAGCTTGTCGCCGACGCTTTGGAGCTCAATCCAAATCCTCCCGAACGGGAGATGGACCAGTTGCTCAGCACCGGCGAGCAGCAGACGGTTTCCCTGTTTGCCATGGCGCTGGAGGCCATGGGGCAAGCCGCCATCAGCTTCACGGGCGGACAGATCCGGATGATCACGGACAGTTCCTACACCAAGGCGCAGATCCAGAGCATTGACGCCCGGCGTATTCACGACCAGCTTGACGCGGGAAGAGTGGTGACGGTGGCCGGTTTTCAGGGCATTGACGAGCATGGCAACACCACGACGCTGGGGCGCGGCGGCTCGGACACCAGCGCCGTGGCACTGGCGGCCGCTCTCAAGGCCGAGGAATGTGAAATTTTTACCGATGTCGATGGAATCTTCACGACCGATCCGAGGCTCTTCAAGCGCGCGGTGATGCTTGAGGCGATCAGCTTCGACGAAATGCTGGAAATGGCCAGCCTCGGCGCCGGGGTGATGCATATCCGCGCCGTCGCCTGCGGCAAGAGATACAACGTGAATATTCGTGTGAGAAACAGCGGGAACAACAATCCCGGAACTATCATAACTCATGAGGTGCCCCAGATGGAAGGTGTCGTAGTATCCGGCGCAACGATTCAAAAAGACATGGCCAAGCTCAGCCTGATCGGGGTGGGCAACGTTCCGGGCAATGCGGCGAGAATCTTCGCACGGCTGGCGCGAGCCAAGGTCGTGGTGCATGATATCATTCAAACGGAAGTCAGTCCGGAGCATGCCAACCTGTCGTTCATGGTGGCAGTGCCTGATCTGCCCATGGCCAAGAAGGTGATCCAGGAGTTGACGGGCGAGCTTGGCTGCAAGGATGTTTTCGTGCGTGAGGACATCGCTCTGGTATCGGTGATCGGCGTCGGCATGCGCACGCAATACGGCGTGGCCGAGCGGATGTTCGAGTCGCTGGCCAATGCCAAAGTGAACATCGATTCGATCACCACCAGCGAGATTCGCATAAGTTGTGCGGTGGACGAAGAAGATGCCGAGAAGGCGCTTGAGGCGGTCTGTACGACTTTCGAACTGGACCGACCCGCCCGGGAGCGAGCCACGACCTGATTCAAATACGACTGCCCTTTGGCCAAGAAGCGAACCAGTCCGTACGCGTGCAGCAGGCGCGGGCGTGCCGCCCTTGCAGGAGGGTGTCTGCTTGGGGCGGCTCTTCTTGTGGGGCTGGACCGCGGCTTTGTCTATCCGAAGTGGGCAGGCCGTTTCGGCGCGCCTGCCGATGGACCTGCCGAGGATTTTCGTCGCTATCACGGCCAAACGGTTTCCGTGGTGCGGGTCGTAGACGGCGACACCCTGCATATCGACGTTCCCGGAGACGGTTCTCTAACAGAGAAGGTCCGGCTTCTGGGAATCGACGCACCGGAGATGGCGGCAGCGGAAAGCGAACCGAGGCATTTTGCCCTCGAGTCCGCGGAGGCTGCGCGACAGCTTGTGGGCGGCAGGAAGATCGCCCTGTACCTGGACGAGAGGCACGCCACCCGCGGCAAGTATGGCAGGCTGCTCGCTTATGTGGAGCTGCCGGACGGGACCTTGCTCAACGAGTGGCTCATCTCGCACGGGTATGCCTATGCCGATCAGCGATTCCAGCACAGCTACTACCAGAAGTACCGGCAATTGGAAGCTGCCGCTCGCGCGCGGAACAGAGGCCTGTGGGCCCGGGTCCGTCGCGAGGATTTGCCCGACTGGCTGCGCCGGATCAGGCCGGATTTCTCACCGTGACGGCGCGAGACGACGCCTCCTGCGTTCCTACAGATCATACTCCTTGATCTTGCGGTAGAGAGTACGCTCGCCGATCCCGAGGATTTTGGCGGCCTTCTCCCGGTTTCCCTCCGTCCGGGCCAGCGTATCGATGATGGCCTTCTTTTCCAACTCGTTCAGGGAGACGCCGGCCAGGTTCGTCGGAGCGGCACTGGCGCCGGTCAACTGCCGTCTTTGGGCAATCTCGGGAGGAATATCCCGGGCGTCGATCTTGTCTCGGTCGCACATCACGACCATCGTCCGTATGATGTTCTTGAGCTGGCGAATGTTCCCGGGCCATTCGTAACCGCGCAGCAGGCTCATGGCGGGCTCCGTGATGCCGGCAACCCCCGATCCGGTTTCCTCGACGGCCTCCTGCAGAAAATGGTCCACCAAGGGCGCTATGTCTTCCGACCGATCGCGCAGGGCCGGCAGCGAGAGGCCCACGCCCCGAATCCGGAAATAGAGATCCTCACGGAATTCGTGCTGCTCGATACGCTGGGTGAGATTCTGGTTCGTGGCGCTGATAATGCGAACGTCTACGACCGTAGGCTTATTGGAACCCACGGGTATGACCACCCCATCCTCGATGACGCGGAGCAGCTTGGCCTGCATATTCAGGGGCATGTCGCCGATCTCATCGAGGAAGAGGGTGCCGCGGTCGGCGATCTCGAAAAGCCCTTTCCGATCCGTGTTGGCACCGGTGAACGCCCCTTTGACATGTCCAAACAACTCGCTCTCCAGGAGCGTCTCGGTCAGGCCGGCACAGTTGACCGGTTTGAAGGGCTTATCGCGGCGGAGGGAGTTGATGTGGATGGCGCGGGCCAGCAACTCCTTGCCCGTCCCGGACGGCCCCTCGATCAAGACGGAGATATTGGTTGGAGCCACTCTGCGGACGACCTCAAAGAGGCCCTGCATCACGGGGCTGTGGCCTTTGATACCCTCGAAAAAGAAGGTGTCCTCGTCCTTCTCGATCTGCGTCTGTCGGGCGTGGGTGGCGGCGGATTTGCGGCCGGCCCGTTCGACCAGCGTTCTGAGTTGGTCGATATCGAGTGGTTTGACGAGGTAATCGAACGCCCCCTGCCTGATCGCCTCCTTGCAGTTTTCGATGGTGGCATAGGCGGTGATCAGGATGACCTCGGTGGAATCGCTGTTTTCCTTGGCTGCGGCCAGCACGGCCAATCCGTCGGCCTGCCCTTCCAGCTTGAGGTCCGTCACGACAACATCGACCCGCCGACTCCGCAGCATCTCAATGGCGTCCTCGCCCGTGTAGACGGCCAAGGCCTTGACCGGGAGCTTGCCCAGGGCTTCGACAATGCCGTCGGCGTGGTCTCGTTCGTCATCCACGATCAGGACGACCGGTTTTTGTTCCGTCGCACGGTGGCTCAAGGGTACACCCGGATATTGCGTTGAAAACCTTCTTCCCGGTCCAGAGGAGCAGACGAGCGATCTCTCTCCACCGAACCGGATCACGCCCCCAGATTTTAGGCCAAAGGGACGTTTTTATCAAGAGTCCCGCGTTTCGGCCGAAACAACGAACGAAACGCGGAGCCTGCCTCACTCAGCGGCCTCCTTGCCACCCGGATCCACATCCGACAAGGGCAGTTCGATCGTGAAGGAGGTCCCCTTGCCCGGTTCGCTGTGAACGGCCATGGTGCCCTTGTGGGCCTCGATGATCTTCTTCGCCGTGGCCAATCCCAAACCCGAGCCACCGGGCCGGGAGGAATAGAACGGGCGAAAGATGTCGTTGAGCTTCTCCGGCGGTATTCCCTGCCCGGTATCACTTACCTGGATCAGCGCCCGCCCGCTACGCCCGGTCGTTCGGATCATCAGCTCGCCGCCGCCCTGCTGGGCCTGCTGAGCGTTGATAAAGAGGTTTAGCAGCACCTGCTTCACTGCCACAGGGTCTACCCGGCCCATCAGCGGCTTTTCCGCCAGACTCTGCCGCACCGTCAGGGCGTGGCTACGCGCCTGAGGCGAGTAGAAATCGATCATATCGCCCACCAGCTCGTTCAAGTCGACCGTCGCCAGTTGCAGATCGGGCCGGCGCACGTAACCGAGAAAGCCGTCCAAGATCTGTTCGAGACGGTCGGCTTCCTTCTGAACGACGGCGACTTTTCGCGCGGCGCTGGCAAGCCGGCTCTGGTGATGGTCTGATAAGGGACTGCGGGATTCCAAGCTCCCCACCTCGCCCAACGCCTCACTCGTCAGCTTGAGGTTGACCTTAATGGTTGAGAGCGGATTCTTGATCTCGTGCGCCAGTTCTCCGGTCAGTCGCGCCAGCTCGGCATCCGTCTCGGCAGATGACCCGCCGTCCCGGCCCATCGACGTCAGCTTCCGGCGCAGGAGCAGCACGACGACCGGTATCAGGAACAGACAAGCAAAGAGCACTCCGCATACGAACTCTTTCACGCTGCTACTACCCCGTGGAAACCCGAAGCGGGCAAAAACACAGAGCCGAAATCTCAAAAGCCTCGATCAGCATGCGCCATCGCCGGCTCTTGAGTTTCGGCTTGCGATTTCAATATGCGCCGGCCCCCGAACGCCCGGCAGCCGTCGGCTATTTCTTCTCTGCGGGCTTATCCCTCTTCGGTCTCTTGTCGTCCTTGATTCCCAGTTCTGCCATCGCGGCCCGACGCGAAAGTTTCAAGCGTCCCTGCTCATCAATGGAAATCAGCTTGACCGAAATAAGATCCCCGAGCTTGCAGGCGTCCTCAACGTGCTTGACATAACCATCGCTGAGCTCACTGATATGGCAGAGTCCTTCGACGCCCGGTACGATCTCGACGAAAACGCCGAAATCCTTAACGGATACGACCTTGGAGTCTTGGTAAATCCGTCCTACCTCCGGCGGCTGCGTGATTGCCTCGATCATCTCCTTGGCTCGCAAATAGCCATCGCCGCCGACGCAACTGATATAGATGGTGCCGTCTTCCTCCACCTCGATCTTCGTGTCCGTCTGCTCCTGGAGGCCCTTGATCATCTTGCCGCCGGGGCCGATCACTTTACCGATGAACTCGGGATCGATCTCTATGGTAATGAGCTTGGGTGCGTACTGGCTCAACTCGGCGCGAGGGGTGCTGATGATCTCGTTCATAACGTCCAGAATACCGAGCCGTGCGTCTTTCGCCCGCGCCAGGGCCTCGAGCATCACGTCGTGTTCCAGCCCGCTGGCCTTGATGTCGAGCTGGATAGCCGTAATGCCCTCGGTGGTACCAGCGACCTTGAAGTCCATGTCGCCGAAATGATCTTCCTCACCGAGAATATCCGTCAGCAGTACACGGCGACCGCTGTCGTCGCTAATCATGCCGATCGAGATGCCCGCAACGGGTCTGTTGATCGGGACTCCTGCGTCCATCAGGGCCAACGATCCGCCGCAGACCGACGCCATGGAGCTGGATCCGTTCGATTCGGTGATATCCGAAACAATGCGAATGGTGTAAGCGAACTTGTCCTCGGGCGGTCGCACGTATTTGAGGGCTCGTTCGGCCAGTGCACCGTGCCCAATTTCCCGCCGGCCCGGACCCCGGATAGGCTTGACTTCCCCCACGGAAAACGGCGGGAAGTTGTAGTGCAATGTGAAATTCTGGGAGTATTCATCCAGGAGACCGTCGATGATCTGAGCATCGCGGATAGTACCCAGCGTTACGCTGATCAGCGATTGGGTTTCGCCTCGGGTAAACAGCGCCGAGCCGTGCGTGCGCGGCAGCATACCCACTTCGCCGGAGATAGGACGGACATCGGTGTAACTTCTGCCGTCAGGTCTCTTGCTTTCGTCCAGAATCATCTTCCGGACCACCTCGCACTCAATCTTGCTGAGAATACGCTTGAGCACGGGCGGATCAATCGCCGGTTTGCTTTCCCCGGACGGGTCAGCCTCACTGGTTTCACAATACCGGGCTCGGATCTCGTCGAAGTACTCGTTAACGGCGTTGTTGCGTTCCTGCTTGCCGGGAATGTCTTTGAGCTCGCGGAGGCGGCCGGAGATCTCCTCGCGAATCTTTTCGTAGAACTCTTCACCCATCTCGACAAGCGGAATTTCCTTCTCCACACCAACCTTCTGCTGGAGCTCTTCGATCAAACCAATGATCTGGCCGACCCCTTCATGGGCCTTGGCGATGGCCTCGGCGACGACCTCCTCGGAAAGTTCCCTCGCGCCAACTTCCAGCATGTTGATGGCTTCCTTGCGCCCGCCCACGAGCACGTCGATGTCACTGTCCTCCAACTGCTTGTGAGTGGGATTGAGGACGAATTCGCCGTTGACTCGGCCCAATCGACAAGCAGCGATGGGCCCGAGGAACGGGATTTTACTGATCGACAAGGCCGCGCTGGCACCGATCATGGCCGGTACATCGGGATCGTTCTCCTGGTCGGCACTCAGTACGGAAGCGAAGATCTGTACTTCCTGGAAATAGCCCTCCGGAAACAGCGGCCGAATGGGTCGGTCGATCATCCGCGCCGTGAGCGTTTCCTTGGTTGAGGGTCTTCCCTCGCGCTTGATGAAGCCCCCGGGAAACTTGCCGGCGGCGCTGTGCTTCTCACGATACTCCACACTCAGTGGGAAGAAATCGATATCTTCAAATCGGGGCGGAGCGGTCACGGCGGTTACGAGCACAACCGTCTCTCCATACCGCACGGTAACGGCCCCGTGCGCCTGCCTGGCGATCTTGCCTGTTTCGATTGTTAAGGTTCGGCCCCCAATTTCCCTGGAGACGGTGCAAATACTATCCATGTTTTACCTCATAGGTTTGTGCGCATACGCGCCTAACACCAACATACCCCGGCCTCATAGACGTCGTTCCGGGTCGGGCCCGGAAGGACCGGCCCGCCGGACACAGGAAGCGCGACATCGGGCTACTTTCGCAGTCCGAGACGCGCGATAATCGCCTGGTAACGTTTGACGTCCTTATTGCGGACATATTTCAACAACGCGGAGCGATTGCCAACCATTTTGAGCAGACCACGTCGGGAGGAGTGGTCCTTGGAGTGCGTCTTGAGGTGCTCCGTCAGATCGTTGATCCGCTTCGTGAGCAAGGCAATCTGCACTTCAGGCGACCCCGTGTCGCCCTCGTGCACCTCAAAATCGTCGATAATGCTCCCTTTTTCTTCTTTTGTTAACATACGTAAAATAGACCCTTCCAGTTTCGTCTTACGCCACGCTTTGGCAACAAGTAAATTACGAATCCTTAAGTTTATGGGATCAAAGCCCATTCTGGCAAGCTTTTTCCAGGCCAATAAAAGGAAAAAACTGGCTCCGGACCGGAGAAAATCCCTATCGGCACTCGCAACGACCGGTCCCGTCGTCTCCGGGGCAGCAAAACGACGTCCAAACCCCGTAAGTCGCCCAAGTGCTCAAAGATCCCTCTTTGTGTCAAGAAACGCCTGCAATATCTCGGCGGCCGCCACCGCGTCCAGCCGGGCCTTCTGTCCGGCTTTGGAGAGGCCCGCCTGGCTGAGCTTTTCACTGGCCCCAAAGCTGCTCAAACGCTCGTCCTGGAAGAGCACGGGAAGGTCTATTTGCCTCTGCAGATGCTCGGCGAAGGCCCTGGTTTTGGCGACCTGCGGCCCCTCCGAGCCATCCATGTTCAGTGGCAGGCCCAAAACGAGACCGTGTACCTCCTCTGCCGTCGCAATCTCGGCGATCCTCGCAATCAAGTTCTTGGATCCCCGCAAGACTTGCAGAGGGAAGGCGATGGTTTCATCCGCATCGCATATCGCCAGACCCGTGCGGCGGCTCCCGTAATCGATGGCCAGATATCTCATGCTGCCCGGCGTTTCACGTCGTGTTTTCAGGCGATTTTGTCAAATCAGGGCTACAGAAACTCCGTATGACCGTGCTGTTCGATACGCTCAAGCATCTCCTTGAGTCGATCCGTCTGACTCAGATCGCAAACCAGCGTTGCATCAGGCGTATGAGCGACAACGATGTTCTCCAGCCCTATCGCGGCGATCAGGTGGCCCTTGTCTTCGGTTGCGATGATGCTGTTGCGGCATCCGAGCAACTCGCTGATTCCGGCCACAACGACATTGTTCTGCCCGTCGGAATTGATGACGTCCGCCAGAGCCGCGAACGAGCCCATATCCAGCCAGCGGCAATCAAGCTCAATGGCGTAGACCTTGTCCGCCTTTTCCATGACGGCGTAATCGATGCTGATCTTGGGAAGCTTGGGGAAACACTCCTCCAACACGTTCTCCTGCTCGGGCGTATCCCAGGCTGCTGCGATTTGCCTCAGGGGCTCGCTCGCCTCCGGCAGGAACTTGTCCAGATACGAGAGGATGGTCTGGGCCTTCCAGACAAACATGCCAGAGTTCCAGA
Organism: Sedimentisphaerales bacterium; assembly: GCA_016932895.1. Next base: position 28,668 of record JAFGCA010000239.1, read on the forward strand.
AGTACCGGCCGTCCTGCACATAGGCCTCAGCTGTCGCCAAATCCGGTTTCTCGCGAAAGGCCTCAACGGAGTACACGGTGTTCTTGCATTTCGCACACTCCTGCGGATCGCCGCATTTGATATATCCGAGTTGCGTACCAGGAAAGCTCGGTTTTACGCCAAAAGTGACCAGAGCCTCCGGGTTGTTTTCGACAAACTCGAAAGCATCGCGCAAGGCGTCCTGGAGAACCTCGGGCGGGTCAAGCAACTGGTCGGCCGTCACGATGGCCATGGAGGCCTGGGGTTCGTACTTGGCCAGAATCGTTGCGGCCAGCCCGATGGCGCCGGTCGTGTCGCGTACGGTCGGCTCGGCGATCACATTGTTGAACGGCAACTCCTCCAGCTCCTCCCGAACCAGGTCCGCATACCCCTCATTGGTTAGAACAATGATATTGCGAGTATCAAAAACCGGGCCAAGACGCTCAAAGCACTGTCCCAAAAGCGTTTGGCCGTCGAGCAGCTTCAACACCTGTTTCGGACGCCTCTGGCGGCTGAGAGGCCACAGCCTTTTGCCGGTTCCCCCGGCCATGATGACAGCATAGTTCATCCCGTAGTCCCCTGATACTCAGTGTTGCTACTCGGCTGCGTACCGCAAGAGCCGACGTACCACATGCCGCTGCGGTTCCGCCTCGGCCCGCAGAGAAGACCTGACAGGCGAAAACACAGTCGGATTGTAACAAAACCGACAGAAACCACAAGGCCTCTGCGCGCTCTCAGGGGCCTGAATTCACCCGCTCGGGCATTGGCGCTCTCACGCCAATTGCACCCTGATGGGACCTTGCGATGCCCGGTCAAGTGAGAATTCGCCGCTGAGTCGCCGGCCCCCGAGGTCCGTCTCCACCTTGTAGCGGCCGAGGAAACCCTGGAAGGCGACCCGGCCTTCTCGATCGGTTTGCCCCTCTGTCCGGGTCCACCACTTGTCCTTGATCAGTCCGTGGAGCTTCTCGTAGGCGGGCTTGGGGGTCATGTCGTCCCGGACGAGACCCGCCGGGGCACGTTGCCAGGCGTTTTGATCGGTGAAATCCCACCAGGTGATGGCCTCGACCGCCGGATGAGAGAACAGAACCGTGTAGAATTCCGCCACCCGTTGTGCCTGACGCTGCTCTCCCTCGGGGGTTGTCGCCCAGGTCGATTCCTTTCTCGGGCCCGAAACGACGGTTGTCTCGGTGAAATGCAGCGGCTTGCCGAACCGGGCGAATCGCTCGCAGACCTCCCAGGTCCGGCCGGCGCCCCAATATCCGCCGTGCATGTGGGACTGGATGCCAATCACGTCATAGAGCGGCTTGCCGCTGTCGTCCACCAGTTGAGAGATCACTTTGTCGGGATAGGTCGCGTCCGTGCGATAGTCGTTGATAAGGAGCGTCGCCTGGGGATTCGCCTGGCGAGCAGCCCGAAAAGCGGCTCGGATGTACTCCCCGACGCCCATCTCAGAGATGGCCCCGGTCAGTATGGGCGCCCGTTGCTTCAACTCCTCGCGGTCATAGTGAGCCGCCTCGTTGACAACATCCCAAATGTCGATACCGCCGCTGAACTTCCGCACGCAACGCCCGATCCGCTTCATCTGAAGCTCCATAGCCTCTTGGGCCACGTCCGCGAGCCACGGAGGATCGACATAGTTCCACGCCAGAGGATGTCCCTTCGTCGTAATGTTCCGCCCCTGGCACCAGCGGATGATCGCGCTGGTACGTTCATCTTCCGGCTCGCCCTTGCGACGCTCGTAGTTCCACCAGTAGAACGGCAGCGTGGCGAAGTTCAGCAATTCGGCGAAGTGCTTCTCATAGGCGGCGTTGTCTGCCGGCGTTCGGCAGCGGTCCAGCTTGAAGATATTGCAGCCGAAGAGGAACTTGTGCCCGGTCTGGGTGATCCGAAGGTCCCGATCAGGGGCGAGCGGCTGTCCATTCGGGCCGACGAGCGTCAGCGTAACGCGGCCCTTTCTGTGCTTTTCGATTCGAGCCTCGGCCTGCTCCAGAACCTCCCCGGAACTCCCGGATTCGCTTCGCCGGCGCCCAGAGGATGCATAGGGAACGGCCGCCAGGTATCCCGCAGCCAGTCCCGCCTTGTGCAGGAGGTCCCGCCGCGTCAAACGCGTTGGAGTTGCAGCGCATGCCTCATCGCGTACGATGTTGTAGTCCATCTGTTTTTCCTCACGTTGCCTGTCTCTCGATGCCGTCATGCCTGTGTCACGCTGGCTTCGTCAACAAGTTGGATTTCTTTGTAGCGACAGAACCGGGCGAGATCCTTCGTGACGTCTCCGTAGACCGTCTGTCGGTGCAATCCGTTCGACCAGTTTTTCCAGAGTGTAGTGACGTCGCCGTCCACCTGTACCGTGATCTTGGTGCGACAGCCCCTGTCATCGGCCAGGGCAACCGGCGCATCGATGATCTCGCCGGTGAAGAACAGCAGTGACTCGGCACCGATAAGTATGGTCTGGGTCACCCTCTGTCCGCGGCGCATCTCCACCTGCGGGGTGAGGCCCTCCTGCCGCTCCATGACCGTGCGGAGCTTGTACGGTGCCGCCGGCCCGTCGGGGCCGTCCATTTTCGTCGAGCCCAGGCAGTGGGCCAGGATGATGCTGTTGTTGGATTCATCGACCGTGGGATCGCTGATGAAGCCGGGCTTGCCGGTCAGGCCTTGCAGAATGATGTGGGTCATCGCGCAGCGCAGGTCGGACTCGCAGATGCCACCCAGTCCGAGGTTATTGAGCCGGCAGAAACCCAGGCACGGATAAGCGGGCAGCTTGATCGTCTTGTCCCACATGGTGCCGTAGCAGTCGACGGTCATAACGGTGGCGTTTTCCGCGGCCAGCATGTCCTCCAGCGCCAGGGCCAGCTTGCAGGATTTGAAGACCTCGTTGGGCGAAGGCTCCACCACGGCATCCGCCTCTTTGATCCACCGGTCCGTCTCGGCCCGAGCCTTCTTATTGTCGACGGCATTGTACGCTCGGACCACGGTATCCAGGTCCACCTTCTTGATCTCCGTCCCGAACTTCTCCTTCATGGCGTCGGCGTAGCTGGTGAAGTTGCGCGTGGTGACATTGAGGATCTTGGCCTCACGGAGATGGTGGATGGCGCGGAAGGGCCGCAAGGCAACGGCCAGTTGCGAGGTGTCACTGGTCAGAAAACACTCCATCTTTGCCCCGATGGGCTGCTTTTGCATGGCCCCGAACCCGACCCAGCCATGACCGGAATAAGGCACCGCAAAAACCGCCGTCGGCCGGCCGACGCTGAGGATCTCGCGGAGGATGCCCGCCACACCGAGGTTGAGATGAATCGCCAGAATGCCATCGACGCTCTGCAATCTGCCTTTGAGACGCCGCACGTCGTCGGCCGATCGTACCAGCTCATCCACAGCAAAGTCGACGTCGGCAATTTCCTCTTGCAGCCCGGCGAATTGTTTGCGGTAGAATCCAATCTCCTCCTCAAAGTTCAGCTTCGGCTTCGGCCAGAGCCCGTGGGGGGTCCCCATATAGAGCCGGGCGACCTTGACCTTGCTGCCCCGACAGCCCGGACTGATGAGCCTGGAGCCCTCCGCCCGCGCAGTGGCACCCAGCAGGCTGGAGCCGGCGACGTAAGCGACCCCGCCGGCCGCGGTCATTTGCAGGAATTCTCTACGATGCATCGGTTCCGACATGACGATCTCCCTTCAATGGACGTACCGTGGTGGGTGGAGGCTGCTTCTCTTGCCAACGATTCACGTGTGTCGCACCGCATGGGCATTGTTTCAAGCCCCGATGGTCCGCATTCTTAAGGTTTCGAAAGGTCGGCGTATTGTAGCAGAAGGGATTTGGTCTGTCCAGTGTTGAAAGAGATGACGACGACGCTGTTGGCGCCCATGTCCACGAATTTCTTGACGCGGCCCAGGCCGAAGGTTTTGTGTCGCACAAGCTGACCGGGGGCAAATGGGGCGTTGCGCTGCGGGGGAGTCTGCGGCGGGACCGCTGCGGCCCGTCGCATCTGCGCATGCGCGTACCCCGTGTCGTCGTCCTCGAAATCTTCCCGCTCTTGCGGCGCCAGCGCCGGACCCAGCTCAAAGAGAAACTTCGAAGGCACCGTCCGCAAGACCTGGCCCCGGAGCGTGCGATACCGGGCATAGCTGATGCGCAAGTTCGTCTTGGCCCGCGTGACGCCCACGAAAAATAGTCTTCGCTCCTCTTCGATCTCTTCTTCGCTGCCGCTGCCACGTTCGTGGGGCAGAACGCCGTCCTCAAGGCCCAGGATGAACACATGCTCGAACTCGAGTCCTTTGGCGGCATGCAGCGTCATCAGCGCCACACGCTCGATGGAGCCGTCATATGCATCGGTATCGCTGAAGAGAGCGATCTGTTGCAGGTAGTCCGTCAGCGAAGGGGTTTCGCTTTGCTGATCGTAGGCGGCCGCAGCACTGACAAGTTCGTCGATGTTCTCCAGCGCGTTTTGCCCGTCGTGCCCGGCCTTCCGCAACAATTCCTCCAATCCCGAAGCACGGACCACCTCCTCGATGATAGGAGCCGCCGGGCCGTTTGCTTTCTTGGTGAGCGAGTCGATCATCCGCACGAAGGTGGAGAGCTTCGTGCGCGCTGCGCTTTTGAGGGTCGCGATCTCGCCGGCTTGCCTGAGGGCCTCGAAAAAGGTCTCCCCCTTGCGAGCGGCGTAGTCGCGGACCCGGTCCACCGTCACCTTCCCGATGCCTCGGGCCGGAGTGTTGAGGATGCGCAGCAATGCGATCTCGTCGGCCGGATTGGCCAGGACCCGCAGATAGGCCAGAACGTCGCGGATTTCCTTCCGGTTGTAAAACTCGACGCCACGGACGATTTGATACGGGATCTTGTGGCGGACGAAGGCCTCTTCCAGGGCCCGGCTCATCGCATTGACACGGTAGAAGACGCCGATTTCCTTGGGTGAAACGCTCCGCTCGGTCAATTCTCCGATCTCTCTCGCCACCGCATGGGCTTCCTCGCTCTGGTCTTCGTAGCCGGCCACGGAGACCTCGCCCTCGTGCGACCGGACCGGGATGAGCGCCTTCTCCTTGCGGTTTGTGTTGCAGGCGATCAGCCTGTCGGCCACCTTCAACACGGCCGGAGTGCTGCGGAAGTTCTCCTGGAGCTTGACTACCACAGCTTGCGGCCAGTCCTTTTCAAAGGCCAGGATGTTGCGAATGTCGGCCCCCCGCCAGCGATAGATGGACTGGTCCGGGTCGCCCGTGGCACAGATGTTTCCGTGCCGCGCCGCCAGCGCGTTGGCCAGTCTGTATTGGGCGTGGTTTGTATCCTGATATTCGTCGATGAGCAGGTATTGGAAGCGATCGGACAACTCCTGGCACACCGTCGCGTTGTTTTCCAGCAGCAGAGTGGCTTTCATGAGGAGATCGTCGAAATCGAGGGCGTTGCGCTCGGCCAGAAGATCCTGGTAGCGACCGTACACCTGCGCCAGCGTCCGCGAGAAGAAGTCGTCTCCGTCGGCAGCAAACGCGGCGGCGTCAATGAGCTTGTTCTTCAGCGTAGAGATGGCTTCGAGCATGCGACGGGGCGGGAAGTTGGTCGCGTCAAGCTTGCATTCCTTGATGGCCTGCTTGATGCACCGGGTCTGGTCGGCATCGTCGTAAATGCTGTAGCGAGGATCGATGCCCGCGTATCCCGCATACTGACGAAGGATTCGCACGCACAGGGAGTGGAACGTGCTGATCCGCGCCCCTCCGGAAGCTCCCAGTGCGGCGGCCCGCTGCCTCATTTCCTCGGCGGCCTTGTTGGTAAACGTAATCGCGCAGATGTTGTACGCGTTGATTCCCGAACTGACAAGAGCCGCGATGCGGTAGGTGATCACGCGCGTCTTGCCGCTGCCCGGACCGGCGAGAACCAGAAGCGGGCCTTCGCGATGCAAGACCGCTTGCCGTTGCGAGGGTGTCAGTTGTTCCAGAAGTTCCTGATGCATGCCCGAAGCAGGCCCGTTGTCACGGAGTCCCCTGCGATGCCTCCATTTGCTGACGCAACTTCTCTCCGATTTGCTCCAACTGCTTGTAGAGTTCAGGTCGCTCAATCCGAATGCGAGCCAGCAGACCCTGGCGCACGTAAGGCGGATACGCCTCATTGTTCAGGAACAAACCGAGTGCAAAGTATCGCAACTCCCGCATGTCGGGCAAGTCAATTCTGTTTTCGGGCCTGAACTTGGCCATGTAGTAGTCATAGATCTTCTGGGCGATCTGTTCGCGTGCGGCCGCGAGATCATCGCTGCGCAGAGCGTAATGATAGTACGCCTCGGCCAGGGTGGCGACGATGAGCTCCCTGGCATTGAGAATATCGATGCTCTCCAGCTCTTCGGCCAATCGATTCTTCGCATACTGATCGAGAGAAACCTTGAAATCGCCCATTTCAGGGTACATCTGGCGCAACTGATTGTAGATTCGCAGAGCGTAGCCCCTGATGCCGGACTGATAGAACGTCAAGACCGCGTTCTTAAGCATGTTCCGGTACCCGTTTCGCAAGGACTCATACCGGCCTTTGTCGTCCTTGTGCTTCTCAAGGATGGCCAGTGTCGCCTTGTTGTAGGAATCGAACATGCGATAGTCCGGTCCGAGGAAGATGTCCTTCCGCACGAGGCGCGACTGCGTCGTGGCATTGGGATCCTCCTGAACAGCAGGCCCAGCCGGCCCCTCGAGGATCATCATCTTGCCGTAGCGAAACAGGTTTTGGTGGCTGTGGGCAACGATGCGATCCGTGTTGGTCTCGTCGGTGGTGACTTCCCGGTCTTCTTCCTCCGCCGCCAGTTTCAACGCCTTGACCGCCCAGTAAATGGCATGGCTGTCAGGATGACGCCAGTCCATGGGATAGTGCGTGTTGGGATCGTTCAGATCGATGGGGCCGTGGGTCTGGTTGATCTCATGCATGAGCACCGGTTCCAGCTTCCACTCGTTGCGAAGCTGGTAGGCCTTGGCAAAAAGGTCAAATTCCTTGAGGGCTTTGGTCCCGCGGAACTGGTCAACGACCGCAAAGGTAGCGGGCCCAAACCGGCCGGGATTCTGCCGCAACGTCAGGTAATTCGCCACAAACTGCTCTTCGTCCCGGAAGGTCCCGTCGGCCGCCTGCAACGCCTCGATGAACGGCTGGACGTTGGGATCGCCGGCGACTTGCGCCCATGTGCGGGGAGCCGCGATCAGGGCCTCGAAATACGCATTGTCTTCGCGCTCCAGGCCGTTGTCCTCCGAACGCAGCAGCGGCCCCAGCATTTCCGCCAACCGGAGCTTGTAGTATTTGTGCGCCTCGTCCGAAACGCCGCCCATCTTGTGCTGAAAAATTCGGCCCAGTTCGCGGTAGAGCTGGATCGATTTGGGATTCAGCGGAATGCCCTTGTCGCGGAGCAGCTCGTAGCCGTTGCGCACCCAGCGGAAGCGCTCCTCGGGCTGGCTCGCCGGTATGGCCACGGAAATGTTGTACGCCATGTTCCAGGCGTGGAACTCCCAGACGGCGCCGAACCGGGGCTGAAGCGTGGTAATCCACTCGGCGAGCTGGCGGGCGTCGAAGAACTGGCCCTCGTCTTTCAGCTTGTCGGCGCGCATCCAAAGGATATCGACAACCAGACCGCGAAACGCCCCCATCGCGACGGTGGCAAACGCCAGGGAGGGCGGAGCGTTCTCCAGCGGAGCGTTGATGGTGATGTTCATCGCCTCGCGCTGCTTGTTGACATAGTCAAGCTGCAACCCGGCTCCGATCAGCAGCGCCACTGCAATCAGCAGGCTGGCAAACAGAATGAGAGAGTCACGTTTTCGCATCGTCAGATAATGATCCGGGCAAGCTCGCGAAAGCTGAAGACAATCAGACTGAGAACGAGTAACAACAGCGCCTTCACGCACACCATGAAAAACACTACCTTGCCGACCGCCCACCAGGGCAGCAGGCGGCCCGGGATCAGAAACTTCGTTGGGTTATACAGGTCAAACCGCGGCAGAAGGTGAATGAACTGCTTGATCGTATAGGTGTACAGAAAGCCAACGTTCCTGCTGAGATACTCGAACGATTCCAGCACAAAACCGCTCACCGTGCCGGTGAGAAAGATCACCAGGCAAAACAGAATCGCCACCGGAAACGAAAGAAAGCTGCCCGCCAATCCCCCCAGACAAGCGAGAAAGACGAGCCGGCACAGAATGAGCAACGTGCCCCGGATGTAATTACCGGTGAATGTGTCCGCCTTGTAGAGGACCTCCAGCCCGTCTTCGAGGGGGAAGAGAACGACGGTTTGATTCAGAGTGGGGTTAATGAAGCGTACGCCCAAATATCCGTCGTCCGCGACGGCGTCCGCCGGCACCGCAATTTCTCTGAACTGGCGGACCGGGTCCTTGCGGGGCGGGACGCGATAGATGGTCGTGTTGATCTCGGCGCCGTACCGCATTTGGCGCAGGTCTCCGATGTACCAGTCCCCGTACACCTGTTCGTCCGGAGGCGTGACGGAAACGTCGTACTTGAACCGGATGAAGAGGTTCTTCTCCGGATCCAGCGGCTTGACGTTCTTGAATTCCCAGTCGAGCCACTGTCCCACCGCCGCGGCCTGTTTCTTCATCCGCTCGAGGGTCGTAAGCTCCTTCAGCATTTCCTGGCGCGTCATGCCCGACCAGAGCTGCTCCAATTCGTCTTTCTTCTGCAGATAGATCGCGTTGACGGTCTCTTCGACGTCGATCTTGGGGGGCACCAGGCTCGCCCGAGCCGTGTAGAACTCGTTCTTGACCTGGGCGAGTTCCTGCGGGGACGCCTTGAAGAACCGGGGCATATAGACGGTCAGCGCATAGACGATCCCGGCAAACAACGCCAACAACACCACGTCGAGCACGACCACACCGAGGAGCTTGCCCAGAACGATCTGGAAGCGTCGGATAGGCTTGGTCACCACGGTGTAGATCTGCCGCTGCTCGATGTCACTGGTGATCGCGTAGATGGAGACGATAATCGTCAGCAGGGAAAGCAGAAGGCCCGTAAGCGAAAGCCCGTAGCTGACAAAAGTCTGCAGCCGGCCCTTGAGCGTCCCGTCTCCCGTGGCCGTAAAACCCAGGACCGGCAGCAGAATCAGCAGAAGCAGGATAAAGATGGCTGCCACTTTCAGGCGTAAGGCCTGCCGGATCGTGTTTATCGCGACGGCCCAGATTTTACGCATGGCCCGGCTCTCCATCTCTGGGCTGATCGTCCTTCTTCACCGGTTGCGGCCGCGTCTCTGGTGTAGACCGTTCCGTCAGCTTGTCCAGCACGCTCTTCTTGATCTGCTCGGGGTCGACGGCGCCCTCTTTCGTCTCGACCGGCGCCGGGCCCGGAGGCTTGGCCGGTGTGACGCGTTGGGTGTCCGCAACGGGCTCGCCTTTCGCCAACTCCCGGAGCAATCCCTTGTCGGGCTCGGGGGTCGAGGGCTCAGGAGGCGCCGGAGCCTCTGTCTCGGCCCGGCTGGGCGGTGCCTCGTTCGCAGTCGGTGAGGCGACCAGCTTGTCCAGAATGCTCTCTTCGGCCTCGTGGCCTCTGAGGAAATCCCCGATTTCGGTCGTACTGACCGCCCCGCTGGTCGGCTTGGCCTGCTGTTGCGCCTCGGCGACCGTCCGGATGAAGAACGCTTCGAGTTTCTCCATCGGTGCGACGACCTCGCACTCGGCGTTCTCCTCGCGCAAAATCTTCTGGATCTTGCCCACGGTGGCCTCGCTGAGCGCGTTCGTCACGATCTGGCGTTTCTCCGTCTGCTGCAGCAGCTCCGTAACCCGGCCTTGGGACTGGATCTTTCCCCCGTAGAGGATGGCGATGCGATCGCAAACGTCTTCCACGTCGGCCAGCAAATGGCTGCACAGCAGGATCGTCTTGCCGCGTTCGGCGAGTTTCAGGATCAGGTCCTTGATCTGCCGCGTCCCGATCGGATCGAGACCGGTGGTCGGCTCATCGAGAATCAGCAGATCGGGATCGTTGATAAGGGCCTGCGCCAAACCGATGCGCCGTGCCATGCCTTTGGAATAAGCGCCGACGGGCCGGCTGGCCACCGCCTTGAGCCCGACCATCTCCAGCAATGCCTCGATGCGCATCTTGCGCACCTTCGGGGGCAAGCCGAAAAGCTTGCCGTAAAAGTCCAGGGTCTCGCGCGCGTTCAGGAAGCGGTACAGGTAGGATTCCTCCGGCAGAAAACCGATGCGCGCGTTGATCTTCGGGTCGGTCCCGTCCCCGCCCAGGAGCAGCGCATGGCCCTTGGTCGGATGAAGCAGGCCCAGCAGCATTTTCAGCGTTGTCGTTTTGCCCGAGCCGTTTGGCCCCAACAAACCGAAGACCTCGTTATGGCGGATTTGCAGGTTGAGGTCGTCGACGGCATACACCTTGGCGCGGCCCCACCAATCGGAGAAGACCTTGGTCAACGAGATAGTCTCGACGGCGTAGTCCATGACTTTCTGAAAGCAATCTCAATAAGAAACAACAATTAGTGACGTCTTTTCACAGGGAACCCTCTCACGCCGCAACTTACGCCGCGGGTCGTTCGTGGTCGAGGTCCTCACCGTAACGAACCAACCGGGCGCTGTTGAAGACAACGACCAGCGAACTGGAAAAGTGCAGAAGCGCCGCCACGCTCGGAGGCACGAACTTCGACAGCGATATGCCAACAACAATAAACCCCACGCCAAACCCGAGATTCTGATTGATGACCCGTCGTGTCTTTCGGGACACCTGAACGAGAAACGGAAGACGCCGCAGGTCGTCGTTCATCAGGGCGATGGAGGCCGAGTTGATGGCCACGTCGCTGCCGGCGGCCCCCATCGCAATGCCCAGGTCGCCGGCGGCCAACGCCGGGGCATCGTTGATGCCGTCCCCCACCACCACGACCGTGTGGCCGTCTCTCTTGATCTGCTCAACCACCGCGAGCTTGTCCTGAGGCAGGCACTGCGCCTTGTAGTCCGTGCAACCCAGTTCCCCGGCAACGCGGTTGGCGACCTCGTTGCGGTCGCCGGTCAGCATGGTCACCCTTTTGATGCCGATATCTATCAGCTCCCCGACGGCACGCTGTGCCTCCGGTCGAGTCTTGTCCTGCAGGCCGATCCAGCCGATACATTGCGTGCCCTTGGCGACGTAGAGGGTGCTGAAGCCCTGCTCCTCGTGCAAATTCGGGTCGGGGACGTTGCTGACATCGACGTCGTTTTCCTGGAGAAAGGTGTCGCGGCCCACCATGATGCGTGCCGAGTTCACCGTAGCGGTCACGCCTTTGCCGGGCGTTTCCTTGAAATTTTCCGTCCCCGGCAGCGACAGACCGGCCTCTTTCGCCACTTCCTGCAGGGCCCTGGCGGCCGGGTGCTTACTCATCTGCTCGGCCGCGGCGGCTTCGGCCAGCAGTTCGGCCGGCTCGATGCCTTCGGCCGGCGTAAGTTTGGTGACGTACAGCCGGCCTGTGGTGACCGTGCCCGTCTTGTCAAAGACCAGGGCCGTCATCTTGCCGGCGACTTCCAGATCGGCCACGTTCTTGACGAGGACCCCGAGCCGAGCCGAGGCTGAAATCGCCGCCACCATCGCCGTTGGCGTCGCCAGAATGATCGCACACGGGCACGAAATCACCAGAATCGTGATCGCCTGGTTGACATTGCGGGTGAAAAACAAAACGATCAGGGCAATCATCAACACCGTCGGCACATACCATTTGATGTACCGGTCGATGATGCGCATGATGGGGATTTTGGTCTGCTCGGCCTGAATGATCAGCGACTGGACCTTGCCCAGGGTTGTATCTTTTCCCGCCTTCGTCACGCGAATGTCCAGGACGCCGGTCAAATTGTTGGTGCCGGCAAAGACCTGCATCCCGGGGACCTTGTCCACGGGCAAGGATTCGCCCGTGATCGTCGCCTCGTTGACGGAGCTCAGGCCGGTTTCCACCTCACCGTCGGCGGGCACATTGTCGCCCGGCCGCACCCGTATGCGGTTGCCCGCCCGCAGGTCACTGACTTTGACCTCCGCTTCGCTGCCGTCCGGGTTGATCAGGTTGGCTTGCGTCGGTGTCAGCTTGATCAGCGACTCGATGGAAGCGCGGGCCCCCAGCGCGGTGCGGGTTTCGACCAGCTCGCTGAGCAACATGAAGAAGCCGATGAGCCCGGCCGCAACGTACTCTTCCGTCGCGAACGCCGCCACGATACCCAACGCCGCCAGCTCGTCCATATGGGACTCGCCCTTGATAAGACTCCTGACCGCGTGGACGATAATCGGGGCACCGAGCAACACGGCCCCCACCATGAGAAACAGCTCCGTGTTGAAGCTGTCGGCGCCGTAAAAGAAC
>JAFGCA010000240.1 GCA_016932895.1 Sedimentisphaerales bacterium
ACGCGCTACCTGCGATTCGCAGGTACCGCACATCGCAAAAAGAGAATACGCCCCCGGCAAAGCCCTGCTAATGATTATCGAAAGGGCTGACCCTGAATCCCACCTTTCCACGGCCAGAGGCCGTAGTTCAACTGGCATAGCTACTGTAGTGTCAAAGTAACAACGGGATATTCCTCTGGGTCCAATGCGGTGAGGTTCTCCACATGGTTTGTGCGCGTGCGTTGCCCTCCTTGATAGTAGCGCCAGATAAAGTAGTCCTGCCCGAGGCCTTCCGGGTCGTTTCCTCCTTGGGCACTGAAGGTCATCATATAGCCTGGAAGTCCGAACAGAAACTCGTAATCATACGAGTCCGGATTGCTGGAGTCAATCTTAGTGACATCCACTGGAACCCAGCCAATAGTTGGATACCATATATCCGTCCAGCGGTGCCAGCCATCAGTAACTCCCATGTCTTTCAATCCAATGCCACCGACCAAGCGAGTCGGGATTCCATTGAGCCGACATAAGGCCGAGAACAAAAAGCTATACTCTGAACAGGACCCATCCCCCCTATCAAGGACTACATCTGCCTTGTCCCAACCTGAATCCAGGACATAGGACAGGCGATCTAACACGAATTCCACGATGTTCTCAATGAGTTCTTTGGCATTCCGGGGAGGATTTCCTGCGAGATCATTTCTGGCCGTTAGTGCAGCTTGTCTTATATTCCACGCATCAAGTGAATACATATCTTCGTTGGCTAGATATGTCATTGCTATTTCGTGTGGGATATCCTCCAGGCTCTCCAAAGGAAGCTCAGGTAACTGATATTGAATAGCGGATAATCCCACTTCCGCAGTATATGACAATTGATGGTATCCTTGTGGCGGTATTGCAATACTCTCAAAGACGGCAAGCGTCTGATTGTACTGATCGGTCATAAAGCGGGCGGGTATCTCAGACCATTGCAGTCCACGCAAGCTCTGGTGCATGAGCGATGGAGGAACAGGGACACGGAATGAGGCCGTACACGTACTGGTCTGGCTCTTGTTCCAGCTATCCTGAACGAACTGATATTGTACCTGATGGTGACATGACAATACAGCAGAGCCAACCTTGTCCCAGCGTACAAGCCGCAACGAGGAAGTCTCTGAGTCGTGAACATAGAGCTCGTTCCCAATGAAAACTAAGCCCATTGAATTACCCCGCAATCCTGTCTGGATCTTGAGCAGGATCTTGCCCGTGTCCTTCTCAATCTTATGGATGCATCGGTCTGACAGATCCAGTAACCAGAGAGAGCCGTCGTGGCATGCGATGTCAGCCGGGCGACGTGTGCTGCACGGTATTCGTCTGACTACGTCATAGTCTGATGTCAAGACAATGATCTCATTGCTTGATGCGTCAAGGAGATATAACTCAGTGTTGTCGGTTGCGATTGAAATGAGTGTTTCGGTTCCCTCGATTGGAACGACACGAACGGTTCCTCCTTGCCGATACAGTACTCGATTCCGTGAACAATAGAGGGGCCGACCTCCGAACCACGCGGCGTCAAGAATGTAATATCCTCGCATATCCTCTACTTTGGCCAAGCACATGTCTTCGGTGCCGTAGAGCGTTCTCTCTGGATAGTCGAGGATGAAGAGTCTATCTTGGTGAGTGAAGAAACCTCGGGCATCGGATTCGGGAAACGGGAGGTCATAAGTGTAGATTGATGTCTTCGGATGGCTGTTGCTTCCGACCACGATCTCGACAAGACCTAGGCTATGATCCCCATTGGGTATCGCCTGAAGCGGTACGCCTTGCCATATGCCGGCCACGGCCCCAGAGCTCACAGAATCGGACAGAACCATACTGGCCGCTGAGGGCAGAATACTATCCGGTTCACCAAGTTGCCAGTTAAGAAAGGTCACAGGCTGGTCGTTGGCCCACTGCCATTGCGTTTCTGTCTCAGCGTTATTTAGGCCCAGCCACAATCCACTGCCTCCGTGTGCCCTTGCCGTTTGTCCAAATGTGTTCAGAATCCATGTGTTCTCGTCTGCATCGTTGACCGTGACCAAATGACCCCCGAGACGAATAGCCTCTGCCTCGGAAACATACCAATCTGCCTCCTCCAGAAGGTGGTATACGTGACCATTGTAGGATGCGGTGCTTATTACGCCTACGGGACCTGCCACAACCGTCGGAGTCGATGTACCCGTTATCTCAACATTGTCAATATAGTACTTGCCAGCAGTCATTACATTGCCGCTATTCATTGACACTACCACTTGAAGCCAGGTTGCCCCGGTGGCATCGTAGTCAGAGAGATCATAGGTAAGTGTTCTGGTTTGATCTCCCCAAGAAGGATCCCAACTACCGGGCCAATCAGGATTAACCGAATCATCAGGCCCGACCTGCTGCCAACCACTAGGTCCATCGCTGTTAACAGCCAGCAGATCAAGCTTGAGCCACATACCCTGTTGCGGAGCCCATTCCGAAGCGATCCAGGTAACGTCCATCGTAATGATGCTGTTGCGATCCGCACCTAGTATTGCCGGGTCCATATTCTTCAGGATAGTCCAACTGAATTTGTTCGAAGGAGCGCTGACCGACAAGCTGCCACTGCCTGATGTAGCTCCAATATGGCTGGTCTCCAGTATGGAATCACCCTCCCATGACCGTTCCCAGCCATCCATAGAGCCATTCTCAAAATCGCCAATGACTATGGCAGAGCTAGCGCCTACCATTGACAGCACTAATAGCAGGGGAATTGGGGATAACAGCGACTCTCGCATGATAACCTCCTTTAGTTCTGCGATCATTGGCCAGCGCCAGGAACGTGTTTTTGACACGCGATGTTATCAATTATATCAAATGGGGGCAGCCATCTCAACGGTAGTATAAGCCGAGATTTCCCATCTAACCCGCATTTCTCACCACTCTTGGCGTTGGGTCGTTTAGGGCGGCTGGATCGCGGCTTGGGAGGGACAGGCCCCGTTTTCTGGGTAGATTGCGCCGGATTGCTCCTCGTTTGCGGGCGTAGATGGAGGCGGGGAGGGGGGAGTTTTGAGTTTCAGGTTTGCAGTTTGAAGTCGGAATGCGGTGTGCGATGCACACCCTACGCTTGTCTGACGCTTCACGCTTCACGCAACCCGCCCGACGCGCGACGCGATACTCTCACCCCTGGCGACGGAATCCGGTGATTCGGCGGCGGATTTGCGCTGCACGGGGAGCGGGATTTGGTCAAGAACGTGCAACACCTTTCTGCACGAGGGTGGTGACATTGAAGAAATTTTTACTGTTGGCAGGGCAGGGGGTTACGGCGGTTGTGGGGCGGGAGGCGGAGAATTTTTGGTCAAAAACGTGCAACAGTCTCCTTCTGTAGAGGCGGATGTTTTTCCGCCCGTTCCGGCCGGCAGCCGGGATGCTTTGAAAACTGGATAGAGTTTGAAGTTTCAAGTTTGAAGTGTGAAGTTGGCGGGTCACGAGCGACAAGCGACGAGCGACGCGGAAAGGAGGAGCCTATGTGCGATCGAGTGTGTGCGAATTGTATGTATGCGGTTCGGGCGGTGGGGCGGTGGCATCGGGTGATGCTGTCGCGGTGGCCGGGACTGCTGACGTGTATCAACCATCCGGCGGCGCCGGGCGAGCTGCACGAGGTGGTGGCGACGGGGACGTGTCGGAACTTCCGGGCGCAGCGCAAGCCGGCGGTGCGGGGCGAGCCGCCGGAGCCGCCCGACGATTCGATCCGCTACATTCCGCTGACGCGGGGGAAGTTTGCGATCGTCGATGCGGCCGATTACGAGTGGCTCAGCAAGTACAAATGGCTGGCGACGGGCAACGAGAAGCGCGGCTTCTACGCGGGCCGGCGCGTCGGCCAGGGCATGCTGCTGATGCACCGCGCGATCATGCAGCCGCCTGCCGGGATGGTGGTCGATCATATCAACGGCAACGGGCTCGATCAGCGGCGGGCGAATCTGCGGGTGTGCAGCCAGCGGCACAACTCGCGTAACCGCCGGCCCAGCCGCTGGACCAGCTCGCGGTTCAAGGGCGTGTACTTCTGCAGGGCGACGGGCAAGTGGGTGGCGACGATCGGCTTCGAGGGCCGGAGCATCCACCTCGGCTCGTTCGACGACGAGGTGGCCGCGGCGCGGGCGTACGACCGCAAGGCCCACGAGCTGTTCGGTGAGTACGCCTATCTGAACTTTCCGGAAGACGCACAGACGATGCCGGAGCGGGGCTCAAGATGCGGCGGTTCGTTTGGACGGGCGAGCTCGGAAAATGCAGGTCCGGCTTGACGCAAGGGGCGGGGTTCGGCGATAACGTAGCTGTCTGCGACATGACCCGGATGCCGTTCGGCAAGTTCTCTTATGGTTGGCCGATGAATCTGATCGATACGCATTGCCATTTGACGTTTGAGCCGCTGGCGGACGATGTGCCGGCGGTGCTGGCGCGGAGCCGGCAGGCGGGGGTGACCGGCTGGATCACGGTCGGGACGAGCCTGGCGGACAGCCGCAAGGCGGTGGACTTGGCCGGGCGAGGCGAGAACCTGTACGCCTCGGTGGGGATCCATCCGCACGACGCCAAGGACGCCGACGATGCGGCGATGGCGGCGTTGAAAGAGATTGCCGGGAGCGACAGGGTCGTGGCGATCGGCGAGACGGGGTTGGATTTCCACTACAACTTTTCGAAGCAGCCGGAGCAGAAGCGGGTCTTCGCCGCCCATCTGGAGATCGCGAAGGAGCTGGGCCTGCCCGTGATCGTCCATTCCCGCAATGCGTTCGAGGAGACGCTTGAGATACTCGACGGGTGCGGCGACGGGCTGGTGGGCGTGGTGTTTCACTGCTTCGGCGGTTCGGTCGAGCAGGCCGGGCTGCTTCTGGACCGGGGCTACTGCATCTCCTTTACCGGCGTGGTGACCTTCAAGAACGCCCAGACGGCTCGCGAGGCCGCCGCCGCGGTGCCGATGGACCGGCTGATGGTCGAGACGGACTGCCCGTACATGTCGCCCGAGCCGGTCCGCAGCCACAAGCCGAACGAGCCGGCCCTGATGGTCCACACGGCGCGCCTTCTGGCGGAGATCAAGGGTCTTTCTCCCGAGCAGTTCGCCGAGCAGACCACGGCGACGGCCATGCGATTCTTCCGCCTGCCCTCGGCCGAGACGCTGTGAGTGTGGGAACTTCGCGGGGGATGGGAGGCCTGTATTGCGATGTCAGGGGCAACTGTATATCGGACTTCTGTCTTGTGTAACCAGGTGTCTAAAATGGTCCGGAATGGCGTTTCTCAGTATAGAAATGGCCGTTTTGCGGCTTCCATTTGACTTTTTGCCCGGTCGGGACTATATTTAGTAGCCACGCCTCAAGAGCCATCGAGGCCGGCCCTTATCTCTACCCGTGGCCTCGACGCGGTGGAGGATTTCCGTAGAGAGCGTCTTTTCTGGAAGGATGTGCGTAAACGCTCATGGCAGGGATATTCGACCATGCGGTGGTCAGCCGCGTGCAACAGGCAAACGATATCGTCGACGTAGTGGCCGAACACGTCAATCTTAAGCGTAATGGTCGGGAGATGGTTGGGCTGTGCCCGTTCCACGAAGACCATCGGCCGAGCATGTCGGTCAGTCCGTCGAAGCAGATCTTCAAGTGCTTCGCCTGCGGCGCCGGCGGCGATGTGCTGAAGTTCGTTCAAATGCGCGAGAACCTGTCGTTTCCGCAGGCGGTGGAGCGCTTGGCCGAGCGTGCGGGCATTGCGCTGGAGTCTCGCCGGTCCGCTGCGCCGTCCCGGCGGGAGTCGGGTTCGGACATCGATCCGAACATGCTGGCCCGTCTGAACGCCTGGGCGATGAAGTTTTTCAAGCAGAGCCTCAGCGATGCAGAGCGAGGGCAGGTGGCGCGCGAGTATCTGGCGTCGCGGAGGATTTCGCCGGAGAGCATCGACCAATGGAACCTCGGTGCGGCGCCGAACGGCGTCGATACGTTGTCCAAGGCGGCGGCCGGGCAGAAGATCCCGCCGGCGCTGCTTCAGCAGGGCGGTCTGACGACGGGGGCCGGCCAGGACAAGTTTGTCCATCGTCTGATGTTCCCCATCATGGATGCGACGGGTCGCTGCATCGGGTTTGGCGGCCGCACGCTGGGCGACGTGGGGGCCAAGTACATCAATTCGCCGGCGACGCCTCTGTTCGACAAGAGCAACACGCTGTACGGTCTGGACCGGGCCCGCCATCGGATTGTCCAAACCGGTACGGCCGTTGTGGTCGAAGGCTATACCGATGTCATCATGGCGCACCAGTTCGGCTGCACCAACGTGGTCGCGACATTGGGCACGAGTTTCACGACGGGTCACGGGCGCATCCTTCGGCGCTACGCCAAGCGGGTTGTGCTGATGTACGACAGCGACGTGGCGGGGATGGAGGCGGCCAATCGGGCCCTGGAGGTGTGCCTGTCGCAGCGGCTGGACATCAAGCTCGGGTTCGTTGCGGAAGGCAAGGACCCGTGTGATTTTCTCCTGGTGGCGGGCAAAGAAGCGTTCGATCGGATCGTCGAGGCGGCCACCGACGTGCTCCAGTTCAAGTGGGATCGTCTGCAGACGGCGTTCGAGGGCGATGATTCGCTCGCCAATCGACGGACGGTCCTGAACGAATTCCTTCAGGCGGTGTCAACGGGCTTGGCGGCGAACAACATTCCCGTGCTGGACAGCGGGCTGATCGTCAACAAGCTGTCGAAGATCATCGGTCTGACCCCTCGGGAGATCAACGCGGATCTGAGCCGGCGGATGGGACGGGTCGCCAGGACGATCCAGGCCGAAGCCGGCCGCCGGGACGGGGCCGAACCGACGGACTGGGGCGAGGGGTTGCACGCGGCCGCGCAGCGGGAGGTGCTTGAGGTGTTGCTCAACGAGCCCGGACTGTTCCGCCGCTGTCGGAACGAGCTGAGCGAGTCTTCGTTCCATGTCCCGGCCCTGAAGCAGGTGGCGGAGGTGTTATTGGACGCGTTGCGGTTGGACGATGATTTTGCTTTTTCCTCGCTGCTGTCGCGGATCGAGTCGGTGGCGCTGGCCGAACGGGTGGTCACGTTGCAGGCGGACGGGGAGCGAAAAGGCAACTACGTCTCTCGATTGACCGATGCGATGGAGGTCTTGCGACGCCGGACGAAGGATTTTCAGACCATCGGCATCGATCCTGCGAAAAAGGACGTCGGCCGTGTTGCGGACAGGGAGGGGCCGCGTTCGCGGGGGGATCGGCACAGTCTGGGCATCTCGTGACAGGCCGGGTCCGGAAAAGACCGGCCGTGCGAACCGGAATGCAAAGGCAGCCGTAACAGATCAGAATTCGGTCTTCGAGATCGGGACATCGTCGAGGTGGTTGGACAAGGGTGATCATCCGGAGTGTTGGCACTTTGGCTTTAGTGGAGTCGGTATTGTGGCGAAGAAAGTGAAGAAGTCCAAGAAGGCAGCAGATATGAACCAGACGCAAGTCAGTGAAACGACCGACACGCCGCAGACGGAAGAGCCGAAGGCGCAGGACACCGAGCAACTGATCAAGACGCTCATCGCCAAAGGCAAGAAGCGCGGGTACCTCACCTACGAGGAGATGAACGACTCCCTGCCCGACGACGCCGTCAGTCCCAGCCGGCTCGAACGGATCCTCGGCACGCTGGACGAGATGGGGGTCCGCCTCATCGACGAAAGCGATGTCGAAGCCCACGAGGCCAACAAGGCCGGCGAGGAGTTTGAGGAGGACGCCGAGGTGCCTGAGGAGGCGGTCGGCGAAGAGGAGGACTCCCCGGAAGAAGAAGAGAGCCTGGAAAAGGAGTTGGTCGAGGCCGAGAGTTCGCGGCGCATCGACGATCCGATACGGATGTACCTGACGCAGATGGGCCAGATCCCGTTGCTGACGCGCAAGGACGAGATCTCACTGGCCCGGAAGATCGAGATCGCCCGCATGGCGTTCCGGCGGAAGATGCTCCAGTGCGACTACTGCGCCCGCAACGCGGTGGAGCTGTTTCAGCAGGTCTACGACGGGGCGATGTCGTTCGATCGGACGATCAAGACGGGGACGACTCCCCTGACGGTCAAAGGGGTGATTCGCAAGCGGATGGTCACGAATCTCAAGACCGTGAACGAGCTTCTCGACATCAACCAGTCGCTGTTCAAGAGGATCGGCGGCAACCCGGACAGTGAGGACCACAAGGCCGACGCCAAGCGGCTGCGCCGCAATCGGCGTAAGATTGCGACGCTGTTGGAGGAGTTGAGCCTGCGCACGAGCCGGATTCAGCCGATGAAGATCAAGCTGCACGGCATGTGCGAGAAGATGCGCCAGCTCGAGACGATGATCGCCACCGGCGTCAACGACATCATGACGGCCGATGACATCGAGGCGGCGCGACAGGAACTGGCGGGCCTTCAGGAGTTGGTCCTCGATACGCCGGACCTGCTGGAGAAGAAACTCCGGGCCATGGAGCGCGTCTTCGGTCAGTACGAGGAGGCCAAACGCACGCTCTCGAGCGCCAACCTGCGACTGGTTGTCTCGATTGCGAAGAAGTACCGCAATCGCGGTCTGAGCTTTCTCGATCTGATCCAGGAAGGCAACACCGGCCTGATGCGGGCGGTGGACAAGTACGAATACCGCCGCGGCTACAAATTCAGCACGTACGCGACCTGGTGGATTCGCCAGGCGATCACGCGGGCCATCGCCGACCACGCCCGGACGATCCGCATCCCGGTGCACATGATCGAGACGATGAGCCGCATCCGCAGCGCATCCAAGGTCCTGCACCAGGAGCTGGGCCGCGAGCCGACCATCGAGGAGATCGCCAACGAGGTCAGCATGACCGTTCAGGAAACCCGCAGGGTCCTGAACATCTCCAAGCACCCCATCAGCCTGGACCGGCCGATCGGCGACAGCGAGGACTCATACTTCGGCGATTTCATCGAGGACGACGACATCGATTCCCCGGTGGCTTCGGCGACGCAGGAGATGCTCAAGGAGCGGATCGATATCGTCCTGAAGACCCTGTCGTACCGCGAACGGGAAATCATCAAGCTCCGCTACGGCATCGGCGACGGCTACACCTACACGCTCGAAGAGGTCGGGCGCATCTTCAAGGTGACGCGCGAGCGGGTCCGTCAGGTGGAGGCCAAGGCGATCCGCAAGCTCCAGCACCCGGTCCGGGCGCGAAAGCTCGAAGGGTTCCTGGACCACAAGTCGGCGTAGCCGGCGGCACAGATTTCACAGTCACATCCGGCCGGAGGACATCGAATCCTTCGGCCGTTTCTTTTTCCGTCCTTCTTCCGATCCCCGTCTGACCGGCGCGACAGGCCCATTCCCGCCGGGGCGGTCTCCACGCATGCGTCACAAAATACGCGAGAAATCCGCGAATGGGCCGTTTTTTTATGTGACTCGGGACCATCCCGGGGCCTATCTCGTATAGTGAAAGAGGGTCTCGACAGGAGTATTGGTCATGAACGCGACGGGTTGTGCCAACCAGCAGTTGGGGCGGTCGAACGGGGCCGTTGGCCGGTTGCGCGTGTTAAGTTCTTTTTCATATTGATGTTATGGTATTCATGCCCTATCCTTGGGCATTGCAATGGCACGAGTCATGCGATCTCGGAACGCGTGCAAGCGACCGACGGCGATGCCGCAGGGGGCGTCTTTGGGGGGGGCAATCGCCGGGGGAAAGGAGATCAATGATGTTCTCGAAGAAAGAAAAATCCAGTTTCGTGGCGGTGCTGGCCGTCGTGGCGGCGGCCCTGTTGTTGGGCTCCGTGGCCCAGGCCCAACGGGCGACGCGGGGTTCGAGCGACAGCGGTCGCTCGTCCAGCAGTCGCCAAGCCGCCCGTCCGGCGCCGAGCCGGCCAACTCCGTCGATCTCTCGACCGACGCCGCAGCGAACACTGCCTTCGCAAAGCAGTCGGGGTTTCATGTCGCGGCCTTCCACGAGGACTCCGAGCCGGTCGATCAGCCCGCGGATCAGCCGCCCGTCGCAACCGAATATCCAGATCAACAGGAACAGTTCCCTTGGGACACGCGGCAGCATCTCCTCGAGCCGGACCCCGGCGCCCAGGACTCCGCCCAGCATCAGCCGACCGGCACCGTCCACGCCCTCGGTTCCGAGCCGGTCGTTCTCGGCGCCGTCGCGCCCTGATTCGACGATCCAGAGGCAGCCGTCGTTCAGCAGGCCGAGTCCGTCGATTCCCTCGGGACCGACGACGCCGGTCTCTCCTTCTCCGAACCCGTTGACCCGTTCAACCGTTCGGGCTCCGGCGACCTCCTGGCGGTCGTCTCCGTCGTCTCCGTCGGTCCGGCCAAGCTCGCCGATCACACCGACGGCGCCGCGCCTCGACAGCTCGCCCCGTGTGGATGGTTCGGTCAACCTCCAGACACAGGATTTGACATCGCGCCGATCTCTTACGCTGAGCCCCGATCGGGCCAACAGCCTCGGAAGCCGAATCGGCAAGCAGGATATCGATCGAGTCACCACGCGTTCGGCCTCGCCGACGAGTCCTTCGGTGGAGCGGACAAGGCCGACGGTCGGTTCGACGGTGCGGGATCGCCCGGTTTTCCAGCGGAGGTCGGTGCCGTCGCAGCCGGCGACGCCGCGTAGCAGTACGGTTCGTCCGACGCCTTCGACGCCTTCGGTCGAGTCGGCGCCGACGAGAGATGTGACGCGTCCGAGCAGCCGGCCCGGCGCCGTCGAGCGAAGCCGCGATCTGAGTCGCACCTCGCCGGATGTCTCCGCCAGCCGCACGATCACGACCCGGCCGTCGACGGACACCCGGGGCATCGACCGCATTCGCGATGCCACACGCGACCGCATCAGCGAACGAAGGGCCGACTCGGTCAGAGTCCGAACCGACGGCAACATCGACCGGTCCGAGCGCGTGCGCACGGCCGGCCCGGAGCTGCGCACGCGGACGACGTTGGAGCCGCGCCTGCAACGCTCCATCGGGTCGCGACCGGCAAGGGTGGTCCAACGCGATCTTGGCGGCATTCATCGCGAGCACACGGTCCGGCCCCGCGTGGTCTATCGCGACCGTCCCGACCTGGTGCGTCACGCCCCTCGTCACGTGCACGTCTACCGCGATCCATATGATCGGCTGTGCCATCGAATCATCTGGCCGCGATACTACTATCCGATCTACTACACGTGGGGACCGTATCGCACGTTCAGTTGGGTCTATCCATACTATCACCGCAAGTACGTTTTCGTCAGCCTCGGCGGCTGGTGGCCCTGGGATTACGATTACGTGCGATACCACTGGTACGGCTACCATCCGTACTCCTGGATGGGCTATTACCCCATCGCGCGCGAGGTCGAGGGCGATACGTACAACTACTACACCTACAACTACTACACCGCCGACGGCGTCGATTCGACCGCCCCGGCCCAGACCAGTTCGGGCGGCCTGCCTTACGGCATCGACGCCGAGACCTACGCCAGAGTCCAGCAGAGGATTCACGAGCAGCAGGTGACCGAGCCGGGGGCCGCGACGGTGGTCGACAGCCGATTCGAAGCGGGCGTCACCAGCTTTGAAGCCGGCAACTATGCCGAAGCCGCCCAGGCCTTTGCCTCGGCGATGGAGATGGCGCCCAGTGATGTGATCCTGCCGTTCGCCTACGCCCAGGCGCTGTTCGCCGACGGGCGGTACTCCGAGGCGGCCGCAGCGCTGCGCGCGGCGCTGAGCAACGCTTCGCCGGAGAAGGAAGGGGTGTTCTATCCGCGCGGGCTCTATGCCGAAGACGATGCTCTGTTCGCACAGATCGAGAAGCTGCTGGACAAGGTCGATGCCTATGG
>JAFGCA010000241.1 GCA_016932895.1 Sedimentisphaerales bacterium
GCCGAGCGCGCCCCGGACGAGATGGGCGCGGTGCGCGAGTACACGGGTGTGATAGCCGATTTGCTCGAACGCGCAAACCTGCCGTATCTGGTTTTAAGTGACGTGGACGTCACGGCCGCGCGGCTGCGTGCGACGGAGATGGTCATCCTGCCCCACAACCCGGCCATGCCGGACGAGGTGGCCCGCGAGATCGCAGCCTTCCACAAGAGCGGCGGGACGCTGCTGGCCTGTTACCATCTGCCCAGCGCCCTGGAGCCGCTGGTGGGAATCGAAACCGGCCGGCACATCCGCGAGCCCTACGATGGGTACTTCGCCTCGATTCGGCCCGGCGACGAGCCGCTCGAAGGTATGCCTGCCGTCACGCAGCAGGCGTCGTGGAACGTCCATGAGGCGCGCCCCGTCGGGCCCAACGCCCCTGTGGCGGCCTGGTGGTACACGAAGGAGGGACAGTCCACGGAAACGCCGGCGATTGTGGTCGGCGAGCGATGTGTGTACCTCTCGCACGTGTTGCGGCCGGACGATCCGGCGAACAAGCTGCAACTGCTCCTGGCGATGGCGGGGCACCTGGTGCCGTCGTTGTGGTCGGATGCGGCGCAAGGCTGTCTCGACCGCGTCGGCCGGTTCGGCCCGTATCAGGATTACGAAGCGGCGCGGCGCGCTATCGCCGGGCTCGACGCCGGGTCGCAGAATGTCGCCGCGGCGCTGGAGAGGGCGGATCGGCTTTATCACCGGAGCCAGTGGTTCTTGTCGAAACGGGAGTATGGCCGGGCGATGGTTTCTGCCGAAGAGGCCCACCGCGCGCTGATCGAGGCGTATTGTCTGGCGCAGCAGCCGCTCTCGGACGAGCACCGGGCGTTCTGGTGTCACAGCGCTTTCGGCGTGGCGGGGATGACCTGGGACGAGGCCGCCCGGCGCCTGGCCGAGAACGGCTTTACCGCGATTCTGCCCAACATGCTGTGGGGTGGCGTCGCGTTCTACCGCAGCGACGTGCTGCCGGCGTACAAGGACCTGGAAAGCAGGGGGGACCAGATCGAGCTGTGCCTGGCCGCGTGCAAGAAATACGGGGTCGAGTGTCACGTCTGGAAAGTCAACTACAACATGGGCTGGGCCACGGACCAGGCGTTCGTCGAGAGGATGCGTTCGCTGGGCCGGGTTCAGGTCAGCTACGACGGTACGGTCAACGAGCGGTGGCTGTGTCCGTCGCATCCGGACAACCAGAAGCTCGAGATCGAGTCCATGCTCGATGTGGCCCGGAAATACGACGTGGACGGCCTGCACTTCGACTACATCCGCTATCCCGGTCGGGACGGGTGTTTCTGTGAAGGCTGTCGGCAACGGTTTGAGAACGACCTTGGCAGGAAGGCGGAGCCGTGGCCTTCGGCCGTGCGGGACAATGCCAGGCTTGCCGAGAAATGGCTCGAGTTTCGGCGTCGCCAGATAACGTCCGTCGTTGCCGCCGTGTCGGAGCAGGCCCGGCGGATCCGGCCGGACGTGCAGATCTCGGCCGCCGTCTTTCGTAACTGGCCCACGGACCGCGACGCCATCGGACAGGACTGGAAGCTCTGGTGCGACAAGGGGTATCTCGACTTCGTCTGCCCCATGGACTACTTCGATTCCAGCGCGACCTTCGAGCGTGCGGTCGAGCAGCAGCTTGACTGGGCCGGGGACGTTCCCTGCTATCCCGGGATCGGCCTGAGCGTGTGGAAAGATCCCACGGACGTGGCGAAACTCATCGAGCAGATCAACATCACCCGGCGCTTCAAGACGGGCGGTTTCACGATCTTCAACTACGGCCCGCCGCAAGCCCGCGATGTGCTTGACCTTCTGGGCCAGGGTCTGACCAGAGTAGAAGAATAGTACCGCGTTTCAGAAATTGTGCGATTATAGATTGCTTCGCTTCGCTCGCAATGACACGGAGAACTTATGTATGTCATTGCGAGCAGCGCAGCGACGAAGCAATCTCCGTTTCGCGATAATCCCAAAACTTGCGAAATGGGGTAATAGGAGGACAGCAATATGATTCGAGTGCAGGCGACGCACGTGGGGGCGGTGGCGTCAATGCTCCTGTGGCTTTGTCCGCTGCACGCGGCACGCGATGCGAACCTGGTGCAGAACGGCAGCTTCGAGCGCGACGCCGACCGTGACGGGATGGCGGACGGCTGGCAGTTCGCCGGCGACCAGGGCGTCAAGGCGACCTGGGCGCGAGACGAAGGTTTTGCGGGTCGGCACAGCCAGAAAGTCGCCTGCACCGAGTTTACGAGCTCTTCTCCGGCCAGTCACGTCATGCTGTGTCAACTGGATACGCTGCGGCTGGAGAAGGGCAGGTGGTACCGGATTTCGTTCGCGGCCCGCCAGCAGGCGATCCCGGGCGGCGCGGTCCACGTGGCCGTCTCCAATACGAAGGCGTGGAGCAACTGCGGGCTCAGTGAATCGTTCCGCGCGGCACAGGCGTGGAAGACGTTCGCGTTCACGTTCAGGGCGACCGAGACGATCTCCGACCGCATTCGCCTGCAGTTCTGGTACACGACCACGGGAACGCTCTGGCTGGACGACGTGCGCGTGGAGCCGTCGGAGCCGGTGAAGAAACGGTTCACGGAAGTGGTGCCGCCCACCACCGGTGCCAATCTCCTGCCCAACAGCAGCTTCGAGTGCGGCGCGAGCGGCTGGGGCAGCATTGCGGATTTGCCGGGATGGGGAGGGAACCTGAATCTGCTCGTCGGCTCGGTAGATCGCAGCGCGCGGATGTTTCATCACGCCAGCTTCAAGATCGCCCTGACGCCGGAGACGATGCCTGTTTTCTTCTTCGATTACTACCCGTTGTACCGAGTGCCGGTCAAGGTCCCTCTGCTTGCCAATCGAGGTTGGATCAATGTCACGCCGGGCGACGAATACACCCTGTCGGCGTACATGAAGGCGGATGCTGAAGGCCTGGCCGGCGTGCTTTCGGTGCGGCAGGCGTTTCGCGGCACTCTGCGCCGGGCCGTGTCGCTCACGACCACGTGGCAGCGCTGCCGCTACACGTTTCGGCCGCAGAGCGATCAGGTCTTCGTGGCGCTCGGGCTCGATTTGGAGGCCTCGGGGCAGGAGGCCGGGACGGTGTGGATTGACGCCGTGCAGTTAGAGAAGGGGCCAAGCGCCACGGCCTACAAACCGGGGAATGCGGTTGAGGTTGGCGTCGAGACGGGGCAGTTGGGGAACCTGTTTCCGCACGGCTCTGCGCCGGAGATGACCGCGACGGTTTTCAACGCCGGTGACGCCGCCCGGTCGGTCGATCTCCGCGCGCGGGTGACTGATTTTGACGACGCAGTCGTTGACGAGATCGACCTTGGCGCCGACGTTGCGCCCGGTGCATGTGCGGCGGTTCGCCTGAAGCCCGGCGTCGAGAAACGCGGCTTCTATCGTCTGCACCTCGAAAGCAAGGCCGCGAGCGTCGTTCTCAACCGGCCGCTGCGTTTTGCCGTCGTCACGCCGTACGCGCATGCGGACAGCCTGTTCGGCATGAACCACGCGTATCCCTGGCCGCACCTGCTGGATCTGAGCCGGTCCATCGGCTTGGGCTGGGTTCGCGACTGGTCGCTCAAATGGCACGACGTCGAGCCGGAGAAAGGACGGTTCGAATTTTCCGAATGCGACCGTCAGATCGATCGCGTCCTGGAGCGCGGTTTGAAGGTCCTGCCTCTCTTGCCCTTTCCCTCGGCCCGCTGGTCCTCTAGCGCCGAGCCTGGGATTGCCGAGGGCGATCCCGCCAGCCGGGAGCGCGTGGCGTACATGCCGCGAGACCTGGACGAATTCGCCGCCTATGTGCGGGCGACCGTCGGGCACTACCGAGGCCGGCTCAGCGTCTGGGAGATTCTCAACGAGCCGGTCTATACGTCCTATGCTCTGCCGCGAGGGAAGGGCTATCAGGTCGCCGATTATGTGAGGCTGTTGCAGATCGCGTACCAGGCGGTGAAAGCGGCAGATGGTGACGCGATCGTCGTGGGAGGCATAGCGGGAGGCCCGACGACGTACACGAGGGAATTTATCGAAGCCGGCGGCCTGGCGTGGGTGGATGTTCTCAACCTCCACGCGTATCCGGGCCTCAAAGCACCGGACGCCTTCGAGCAGCCTCTGCGGCAGTTGCGCCGGCGCATGCGCCAGGCGGGGGCGGACAAGCCCATCTGGTTCACCGAAGGCGCCTACTACGCCGACGATGACATGTCCTACGAGCCCTACGAAAGCACGTGGCTTACTCCCGTGACGTCCGAGGTCGAAGCGGCCGAGTGGCAGGTCAAGTTCAACACGCTGCTGCTTGCCTGTGGCGCCGAGAAGATTATCTACCACTCGGGCACGCCCGGCAGCCTCAACAACGAGAGTTTGTCGGGGATCTTCTTCGAGTGGGCCGCGGCGCCCCGCAAGATGCTGGCGACGCAGGCCGCCATGGCCAACCTTCTCGTGCCTCCGGTCCGGTCCCTGGAGCTGCCGGTCGCTCCCGATCATTTGAAGGCCTACGGTTTCGAGAGCTACCGGCGGACGGTCATCGTAGCCTGGGCGGCCGAAGGGGCCGGGCCCGTGACCGTCTCCTGGACGAAAGGCACCTGGAAGGCCGTGGACCTGCTGGGCAACGAATTGGATGTCACGCATCTTGCGATAACGCAGCGCCCCGTGTATCTTGTGTCACAGAAATCCAAGCCGGGGATGGTTCCCTGGTGAATCCAAAGCGGCGTCACATGAATGCAGCGCCGCTCGGCCTTGAGGGGCCTGCAAGAAACACGTACGAACGAGTTGAATGGGAGGCAACATGAACTCACACACGCGAAGACATGCACTGATTTGCCTGGCGGTGCTGGCTTGGTCCGCGGTCCTTCTGGCAGGGTCGGGCCACAGCCGGGCGGCGGACACAACCGGATCGCTCTTCGAAGAGATGGTGGCGATGGAGGGTTTGGCGCGTTTTCCGGAGCCCGCCTTCCGCATGGTGCAGTTCTCGTCGTACGACCATCGCAGCCGGCTTCCGGGCGGGCCGGACTGGTTTGCCAATTCCGACGGGTTCGGCGGCGAGCCCATCCC
>JAFGCA010000242.1 GCA_016932895.1 Sedimentisphaerales bacterium
GAGCGGTTCTGCCCCGGGCAGCGCATCGAACTGCCCGACCTGCGCGCCGAAGTGCTGTCTGTGGACCAGCGAGGATTTCCGACCGAAGTGAAGTTCGATTTCGCCGCTCCGCTGGAAGACGCATCTTTCTCCTGGCTCCAATGGGACTGGAAGCCCATCGGCTTCGGCTCGTACCACCCCTTCTCCATCCCCGCCCTCGGCCAGACCGTCGAACTCGCCGGCCCCCTCTGATCGCGCCTTGCCCTTCCCGAGCCTCGTTGTTGAGACTATCGAGGTGCCCCGTGTAACTGCCGGTCCGGTTGCGCATTGTATGAAACGGGCAGGCGACATTACGTGCTCGCGCCCATGAGAATGTGACGCCCTTGTTTCGTGTTGGGTGCGGGATGGATGACGGAAAAGTCGATATGCGATGGCGGATGCGACAGGAGACGCAGGGTTTGAAGAGGTCGTGGATGCGGCGGGAGCGGCGGGTCCTGCGCGACTATCTGGTGCAGGACGTGGAGGATCCGCGTATCAACGTGCAGAGCGTTCTGACACGACACTTCCTCATCGGCGCGGCGTTCGGCCGCCGGTTCTCGGCGCTCATGGAGTCGGAGCTGCGGCTCGCCGTGGTGGCGAACTGGCTGCTGGGGCTCCTAAAGAGCGGCATCGACCGGGCCCGGTTCGCCTCTTTGCGGGCGGCATTGCTGTCGGGCCGAACGCCTGCCACCGGGCCGGCGGTTCCCCGTTGTGTGTCGGAGGCGCTCGTTCAGCGGCCCTTGTACTGCATCCGCAGACTACTGGACATCGACGAATCACACATAGCGGCTGTGTGTCTGCCGGACCGCGCGCTCAATGTGTTCAGGGACATGTGGGCGGATGTGCTCGGTGGTGTACCGGCCGCCGGAGTCTCGGTGGTCGAGCCCGCGTGTGGATCGGCCAACGACTATCGCTTTCTGCGTGCCTTTGGCATCGCCGCACGGATCGACTATCTGGGCTTCGATCTGTGCGAGAAGAACGTTGCCAATGCGATGGCGATGTTTCCCGACGCTCGCTTCAAACTGGGCAACGTCTTGAGCATTCACGCACCGGCGAACGCATTTGACTACTGCATCGTTCACGATCTGTTCGAGCATCTCTCGCTGGAGGCTCTCGAGGTCGCCATTCGAGAGGTCTGCCGCGTGACGCGAAAGGGCATCTGCGCGGGCTTCTTCAGCATGTCCGACGAGCCCGAGCACGTCGTCCGCAGGGTCTACGACTACCACTGGAACCACCTCAGCGCCCGCCACGCTTCGACGGTCGAAGTCGTGCACGTCCACGCTCTTCTCCGGAGGCAGTTCGACTTCGACGGAGCCCACAACCGCAATGCGTACAGCCTCTTTGTGAGCTTCTGATCGCCTCGTCCCGACATGGAACAGAGGCCTCATCTCCGGTAGGGGGCCTTGATCATTTTGATCGTCACCGGCCGCGACGTCGTTGTCACATCCTGGTTGTCGATGGCCTTGGCAACGATGGTGTATTCGCCCTCGGGAAGGGTGTACTGGGGGTTGGTCCAACTCCATTCCAGGTACCAGCCATGTTCTCCCGTTTGCGCCGGGTAGGTGCCTGTGTAGTTGAAGCCTTGTTCCGTGTGGCTGATCTCGAGCGTTACGGCGATGATCCTGCCCTCCGGATCGTCGGCCTCGACCCGAATCAGAATGGTGTTGCCCAGGGTTTCCAGGATCGCGCCGTCAACCGGCTCGACGATCACAACGCCGGGAAGCGGACCGGCGGGAATTTCCGGCGGCAGTTCGGCGGTCCATTGGGAGATCACGATCAGCAGGTCGGCGAAATCGACCTTGCAGTCGCCGTTGATGTCGCCGGCCCTGTGCCTCTGGCAGACGGGCGGGCCGAAGTAGGACTTGCTCGCCTCGGTGGTGCCGCCGTAGGCGCCGATGTTTATCCGTCCGCCGTTGGGGAACAGTTCGTCTCCGAGAGAGCTGTTCGGATCGCCCGTGTCGATGCAGGGGCTGGTGACATCGTCGATCGCCCAGGTTTCGCTCATCGGGTCCCAGCGGCCCGCCTGGGACGTGAGATGGCAATCGCCGGCCACCCAGAAATCGTCGTCCGGATCATCAGACGTGCCGTTGGGGTCCCAGAACCCGGGCTCGGCAAAGCAGGGGTCCGCATCGATATTGCCTGCGCCGGGCCGGCCACCCTGGACGGCGCTGTAGGTAAGCGAGAGGTACTCCGGCCGGGAATCCGCAAACTCGATGCCCTGGCCTGCGCCCCACAGGATGCAGTTGCAGAAGATCTGGTCCACCGGCGAACCGTGGCCGCCCATGGCGGAGAATGCGTAGCCGTTGGGCGATCGATTCTCGACAAACGTGCAGTTGGTGAATAACAGCGACCCCAGAGACCTCACCACGGTGGGCCCGTCCAGCGCCTTGTTGCCGTCGAAGAGGCAGTTCTCGCAGGTCAGCGGCCCGCGAGTGTCGAGGGCGCCGCGCGTATATGCGGTGTTGCCCGTAAAGCGACAGCCTCTCAGCGTCGTCAGTTCCCCCTGTATGGCCGCCCCGGAGAATCCCCGGTTGTTCTTGAACAGGCAGTTGGTCGCAACAGCCTTTTTTCCGGACGAGTTGTCGATGAACACGGCTCCGGCCCGCGTTACGGGGCCGCGTGAGCCCCCGGGCGGCAGGGTGGAGTTGTCCTCGAACGTGCAGCCGGCCAGAGACAGGTTGCCGCTGACATGGTGCAGGCCGCTGCCGTCGACCGCCCGGTTCTCCCGGAACGTGCAGCGGGACAGCGACAGGTCGCTGAGGCGGCAGGAGAGACCGCCACCTCTGGCGGAGGTGTTGGCGGAGAATTCGCAATCGGCAAGCAACAGTTCACCTTCGCAGATGAATACGGCGCCGCCGTAGTGGCGGGAGGCATTGGCCATGAATCTGCAGTTGCGGATCTCCAGACGGCTGACGACATCAAAGTTGCTGCGAGGGACAAAGACCGCTCCGCCCTCGGAGCCCCAGTTGTGGATGAACGTACAGTTGCACAGGGTAGCGTTGCTGTCCTCGATGCGCATGGCGCCGCCGTCGGAGGTGCCGCCTCTCGGCCCGGCAGCGACGACAGCATGGCCGCCGTGGATCGTGAATCCATCCAGTAGGCAAGAGCCGGCCTGCTCGATGGTGACCACATGGAGGCTGTTATCGAGGCGGCTTGGGGTGTCGCTCAGCATGCGCGCGTCCGTGACGTCGGAATCGTCGCCCAACAAGTCACCACTGAGGATGGTCTCGTAGCACTCGATGTTCCGCTCGTTCGGGTCGGTTGCGCCGATGCCGGCGTAGCCGCCGCGCAGGACGGTCGCGTGGGGAATCCTGAACGAAGTCTCCCGGTCGCCCAGGGTGATTCCGGTGCCTTGGTCGGGTCTGTAAATACCCTGCGCGACGCGAATCTCAACCGGCTCCTGGACGTGCGCAGCGAGAATCAAGGCGTCCTGGAGGTAGAGCAGGGCGTCGGCCCACGAGCCGCCGTGGTTAGGCCCGCTGGCAGAGTCGTCAACGTAGAGGATCCGGCCCGACGCCACTGAACAGAGCCCGACCGTCAGCGCGCCTAACGCGACCGCCGTGGTGAGGTTTCTCCCTCCGCCCATCTTTCGCTCCTTTCGATATGAAACCATTGACATCAGGTAGCTTGCTCACACCATCAGATACACGAAAGAATGGGTGCATTGCCGCGGCTCGAAGAAAAAAATGTGGTTTGGAAGCGGTTTGTCGGTTGCGTGGGGTGCGTCGTGGTATAATAGTGATGTGAGTCATCCTTGACATATCGCAGATGCATCGACATTCGCACCTTTTGAGACGCCGTAACGATCCGACGTTGGGAGGATGCAGATATGGCTATCGTGTGGGTGCTTGTCTGGGTGGGGTCGGCCGTGCTGGCCTACTTTGTGCTGGAGGCTGCGACCCTCTGTTGCAGCAGGCGCGCCTGGGACCATTCGACGAAGGAATTCGCCGTGGTTTGCAGTCTTGTACTCGGGCCCGTCTTCCTGCTGATCGCTGCGGAACTGTTGTTGCTCGCGGCCATTGGCAGTGGCCTGGCGACCAACCGAACCAGACGGTACAAGGATTCCTGAACGGCGGCGCCGTCGCCGCACACGCGACCGGAGTATGTACGAGAAAGCGGCACGCGCCGAAGCGACCCGCGCCGCGCTGCCTCGGCCGGGATGATGTTGGGGGGACCCGTACGCTCTAAAACGTGAACTCAAGCACCTTGGGCTCGACGAGTCGGCGGTAGTCGGCCATGCTCAAGCGGAGAGCCTCGCCGTGCGTGCCGGCCTGGAACACGATGTGGTCGTCCTGCTCCAGCGTCTGGTCCATGACGGTGGGCAGGTCGTACAGGTTGCCGAAGGGCGGTTCGGCGCCCAGTTCGCAGTCCGGGAAGAGTTTGCCGATCTCGTCCTCGTCGGCCAGCGTAACCGAGGCGGCGTCCAACTGGTCTTTGAGCCGGCCCAAGTCGACCTTTCGCGGCGCCGGCAGCACGCACATGATGTACCGGTCATCTGCCTTGACGATGACCGGCTTGGCCACGTACTTGCCCGGCTCGTGCTCGATGGCCGCCAGTCCCTGGGAGCTGAAGACGGGCGCGTGCTCGAGAGTCTCGTACGAGGCCCTTTCCTTGTCCAGAAATTCCCTAACGCGCATCTGGCACCTCCTTGCGAAAGTTGATGAAATCGTGGTGTGATCCTGACTGCTATCTTGCATTTTGTCTCGGCGTCAAGCAAGGGAAAAAATCGATATGTACGCATGGCCGGCGGACGATTCTCTCGTCGGTGTCCGGTGTCCGGTGTCCGGTGTCCGGGGGCAGGGCCAAACGGTTTTGGGTCGTGTGACCTCGGGCGGTCGCGCGGTTGCGATCGATCGGCCGGGCCGACGCACCTGTCCAAACCATGGGTGCAGTTGCCGCAGGGAGGCCAGGGGGTGACGAGCTGCGACGGAGGCTGTGTTGGGCTGCCGTTGGTTGCTCCGGAAGAGAATATTATCGGTCCAAGTTGGCCCCGACCGGCTGGGGCGGGCCAAACAAGAGGCCGCCACTGTCGCAATCACCTCTGGGCTATGGATTGCGGTGCATCGTAGTGACGGTGGGGTTCTTCGTGAGAAAATGGGCGGTTTTGTGTGCCCCCTTTTTTGTTGACATAAGGAGGATTTCACTGTAGTATGGGGTGTCTAAAGCCGAAGATTTCAACGGCTTGTAGTTTGTAACCGCCTACATGAAGGACGGACCGCTCGATTGCAAATGCCGCGAGGTAAGGGGTTTCTGAACCATCGTTTCCGCTTTTTGCAGCCGGGAACGGTCCTTTTGACTGCACGAATGGGGCATTAGGAGACGTCTTGATGTTGAACGGACGAATCGTCGCCGTGATTCTGTTTATCGGATGTTTTCTGGCGGGCGCCGGTTGGGCCCAGGGCCAGACACCGACGCTGGAAGACAGTTGGAGCGACTTTCTGCACTATACCAAGATCGGGCGGTTTGACTTGGCCAAGGGGCATGCCAATGCCATCCTGGGGAGCAATCCGGACCCCGTGTTGCTGTTCGAGTACAGCCAGCAGAATCAGCCGGGCTACGAGCTGGCGATGCGGGCCGCCGAGACGGCCCACGATGAAGAACTGGCCCAACTGACCGACCAACTGCTCAAGCTTATCGAGCAGGGGCGTTTCGAGCAGCGTACGGACCCGAAGCTCATCGTGCAGGAGATTCGACGGCTCAACACAACCCCGCGCGGCAAGCGGATGGCCACCCAGCGTCTCAAAGACGCCGGGGAATTTGCCATTCCGTACCTGCTCGATGCGATGGGCGAGCTGATGAGAAACCCGTCGGCCGATTCGGGCTTGTCCGAGATGATTGAGGTCTTGCCTCAGATCAGCCGACCGGCGATTCGACCGCTGGGTGCGGCGTTGCAGATGAAGAACGAAGCGCTCAAGGCCGAGATCATCCGGGCCATGGGCCTGATTGGCTACCCACAGTCTTTGCCCTATCTCAAGTACGTGGCCGAGAAGGACGGTTCGCTTGAGCTGCGCGACCTGGCTTTGCAGAGCATTCGTCAGATCGACCCGCGCGGCGTGAACGTTCCGGCCGCAGCGCTGTTCTTCCAGCTCGCCGAGAAATACTATTTCCACGACGAGTCCCTGGCGCCGCACGAAGATGCGCCGCTTGCGAACGTCTGGTTCTGGGATGCCCAGGCCCGCCGCCTGACGCGTGAGGAGGTCGCCCGGGGGTATTTCCATGAGCTGATGTCGATGCGTTGCTGCGAGTGGTCGCTCAAGAGCGAAGAGCAGTTCGGCCTGGCGATCGGCCTGTGGCTGGCTGCGTTCTTCAAGGCCGAGGCCACCGGCGAGCCGATGCCGGAATACTTCGGGCAGACACACGCGAATGCGGAAGTCTATGCCACCACGGCAGGTCCCGAGTATCTGCATCAGGCTCTGGCCCGGGCGCTCAGCGCCAAGGAGGCCCCCGTGGCTTTGGGTGCGGTTGAGGCGCTGGGTACGACGGCCGGTGAGAAGTCGCTGATGTATACGCTGGGGCCGGCTCAGCCGTTGCTCTCGGCGTTGTCGTTTGGAGACCGGGCGGTGCGCTACAGTGCGGCCATCGCCATTGCCAACGCCGGACCGCGGGAAGGCTTCAACGAGAGCGGGCTCGTGGTCGAGAACCTGGCCGAGGCGCTGGGACAGACGAACCAGCAGGCCGCAGCGGCGGCGGGGCAGTGGAGCCCCGAATTGGCCGATGAGTACGCCCTGAGAGCCGCCGAGGCCATGCTGAAGGTGGCCGTCAGTCGCAATCCCGTCATCGACCTGTCGTTGGGCCAGGCAGCGCTCATCGCCGCCACGAAGGACAGCCGGCAGCCGATTCAGGTTCTGTCCGGACAGGTCCTGGCCTACCTCGAGAGCCCCAACGCCCAGCGGGCCATCGCGGCGATGGCTCTGGATGCGGCCAACGACATGAACGTGCGGATCGAGGCCTTCGCCTCGCTGGCGACCTCAGCCAAGCTCAACGGCAACATGCTCCCGGACGACATGATCGGCGCGATCTACGCTCTGACCAGTTCGGG
Source organism: Sedimentisphaerales bacterium (assembly GCA_016932895.1). Next base: position 7,058 of record JAFGCA010000242.1, read on the forward strand.
CGAAACGCCGCTGGACCTGCGAGCTGCGGCAGCCGCCGCCTACGGCGCCCTGAACCTGCCCAGCCAGAAGGTTAAAGACCTCATCCTCGACCAGGCCAGGAGCTAAGCCCTCCGGCGTCGCGACAAGCCAGATTGCACCTGTGCGCCTCTGCACGGCCAGTACGCCGTACGCACGCGGAACTGCCGGAAATGATCGGCTCCATTGAGCGAGATTTGTGCAGTGGGCCTCCGATCGGTAACGGCACCGCCTGGATGAAGATCGCATTTGGATAACCTCCTGTCGCTGCCGGTCCTGCTGTCGAATGTGGGCCGCCCACGCCGACGACTACATACCCTTACCGACTTTGACCACCCCTCGCTCAGGGGGGCTTCTCGTGCCGATGAGGTGAAGGTGCGCTCGCGGCACCGGGGACCCACGACCAGCGATGCCACATGTGCGCATCCTGCCCGAGGAAACTGGAAATCAGAAACACAAGGGGAAACAGTAGAAAACAGTAGCAAACAAGAAAATGCTTGACAAAAAGGAGGTTGGTGCGTAGACTGTTTTGCAAAGACCGTCGAACCCGTTTGAAGGGAAAGGCTCATGGGAAAGACCAGGCTGTTGTCGTTGGCGTTCCTGCGTGAGTTTCAGAACCGCGACGAGTTTTTCGAGAAACTCACCGACGAACAGGGTATGCTCGGCAAGATCGGCAACCAAGCGGTACTGTTGGTAGCATTCTCAGGTATCTACGGCGTCATAATGGGCAGCTACAATAGCGTTCTGCAGGCGGTTTCTTCCGGCGTCAAGGTCCCGCTGTTGTTCTCGCTTTCCCTGTTGGTGTGTTTCCCTGCCTTCTTCATTCTGCAGCACGTCCTGGGGTCCAAACTTGGCCTGTGGCAGATGCTGACGGTTATCCTGTCGGGTTTTGTGATGATCTCGCTGATTATGGCAGCGTTTGCGCCGATCGTCTTGTTCTTCCTGATAACCGGCGGGAACTACGCATTCCTCAAGCTTCTGCACGTGGCGATCTTCGCCGTCGCGAGCCTCTTTGGGATGAAGACGATCCTGGATGGTCTGAAGTTCTGTTGCGAAAAGCAAAACGTCTATCCTAAGATCGGTGTGACGGTGTTTCGCTTCTGGATCCTCATCCTGGCGTTCGTGGGGATGCAGTTGGCGTGGAATCTGCGGCCCTTTATTGGCAGTCGCGGTCTGCCCTTCGAGGTGATCCGGCAGCGGGAAGGGAATTTTTACCTCGCCGTAGTCCGCACGGCCGCGAATCTCGTGGAAGCCGGAACCGCTCCAGTGACGCCGCCCGAGCCAAATTTGCCGACGGATGATGATGGGGAATAGACATTGTCGTTTTACGATGATCCGTGCGCAGACTACTCGGAGCCGGCACTGTCGAAGGCGACGCGTCGGGAAATCCCCGGGCTTCTACGTGTCAGGGCCGAAAGGAGAGAAATGATGTCAAATGTGATGACACACGGCGTCGTCCTTGTCTGTTTCGCATTGACCGCTTGTCCCTGCGGGGTTGCATCGGCCGGATCGGCACATGTCCCCTCGATTGCCATTCCAACCGACGCTGCAGAAGTAACTGGGGAGAAACTCAATGCCATACTGGAGATTCTCAGAATTCAGGAATCGGCCCTTGAGAACGCCACGATCTCCTACTCACTCGAACAGCGGCCGAGCAGACTACTTTTCACAAACGCCGGCGGTGATCCCTGTGAACCGCTGCTCGTGGCACGACATGTGGTCAGAGCCGTTCTGTCCGGGGGGAAACGGTGGGAGTATGAACGGCGCTTCGATTCCGACGGCCGCCTGCAACTGACCGAAGAATACGCCTGGAACGGGACGCGGGGTCAAAGAATCATCAGGAACCCGCGCAGGCAAAAGACCTTCGGCCGGCGTCATTACAATCCCGAGAATCGCAGGTCCAATCCCTCCGGTACGGACAATCTGTTCGTTCTTGTCGGTGCGTGGGCCCTGAACGAACGAAGGATGTCGGAATTCCTGGAGAATCATGCCGGCGACATTCGAGAGGATACGCAAACAGGCGATCTCTATGTCGCCCACAGGGCGCGGGCGGATACGACGTACGAAGCCGTTTTGAGTCGGCGGCACGGGTATTGGGCGCGACACGTCGTGACCGCCTCTGGTCCGGCCAGGGGGGAATACCGGATCACACGATTGGGATCACTGGACACTCGAAAGGGCAAGGTGTTCTACCCGCAATCCCTGAGCATAACGACCTATGGCGACCCGAACGATCCGGAGAACGCCAATGCCGTCGCCCCGGGGAGGATTGTTCGGCTGGTAGATGAAGTCATCACGGTCGATTCGATCGACTTTGCGCAGGAGCACGCGGAAAGTCGTTTCGGCCTGGTCTTTCCGGAAGAGACCGTCTTCAAGTAGATCGTACCCGTTTTGGCAGGAGAGGCGGCGGCCGGCGTCGCTGCTGAGTTGCCCGTCGGGCGAAGGAGAACGAAATGCAGGTCAAACGAGTGCTGAGAACGGGGGGGATTGTGTTGGTGGTGCTCGTGTGTCTTGGAGGTGCGGGACTCGGTGCGTTGCTTTTGCACATTCATGCATCCACCGGCCGATACTGTTCCATGGCGCAAGCCGCTCACCCCTACCCCGGTGACGACGTCGCTTCCCTCATCGACTTCATGAAGTCGGACACCCATTCACTGCGGAAGCGAAATCTGGCGGTCTGGACGTTGGGCCGTCTTCGAGACTCTGCCGCCTTGCCGGCGCTGGAGTCGTTCTATACAGCAGAGGAATGCGACCACGAGACGCAGCTTTGTCAGGGTGAATTGTACAAAGCGATCGCGCTTTGTGGAGGGACGCCGCACCCGCGGCACGAAAGAAAACCGGAAACCGTCGAACAAGAAGAGTGACGCGGCTCGCACGAGAACTGCCGATGGTTCTTCCCAAGCGTCTCGTGCGTCACGTGAGGATTGGCCCGGATGGATACAGACATCATGACACTGGAGGAGGTGGCCGCTTACCTGCGGCTCAAGCCGCAGACGATCTACACCTGGGCGAAGGAGAAGAGAATCCCCGCCGCCAAACTGGGCAAGGAGTGGCGCTTCCGAAAGTCCATTATCGATGAATGGTTTCTCCAGCATATCGATGAGAAGTTCTCCGATGTGGTGGAACAGTGGAAATCGAAGCAGCGAGACCAGACCTGATCGGTCTTGCCGCTGCAGTTGCGTGAGAAGGACGCGAGACCTGGAGGGAATGCGAATCGGGCGGAGTTTGCAGAAAAGACTGGGCTTGGCCTACACCATTGCTATAATGGACCGGCGGAGGATCGCAATGGCATTGTAGCCGGCGCGCTCCCCGATGAAATCCAGGAGAAAGTGCGAAACGCTCGCGAGAACGTTGCGTCATACTATGGGTAGGGACATAACCTGACGGACCCCGTTTTCTATGTCCCGCGTATGGACGGCAAAGGGGCGATCTTTGTCACTGGCCAAGTCATTTCAACAGAAGGTCAGAGCGGCTCGCACGCGGTGCGTCGTGAACGTGCTCGTGCGTCAAGCGGGTGGGGTCTTGACGCTTGCCGGCGGGGCGGTCGCCCTGGCGATTCTCAGCGAGCGCCTGCTGGCGGTGCGAGTCCTGACGGTGCCGGTGCTATGGGGTTTGGCCTCTGTGACGGCAGTTCTTGTCTTGCTTCTCTGGCTTCTCCGGTTTCCCAGCCGCATGCAAGTGTCCCTGCTGCTGGACGAGCGGCTGGGCTTGCGCGAGCGTTGCAGCACGACGCTGGCGCTGGCGCAGTCGGAACATCCATTTGCCCGGGCGGCACGGTCCGAAGCGCTGCGGGTCGTGCAGCATACCGACGTGCGCAGGCACTTCCCCATTCGTTTCTCGCGCCACTGGATCTACGGTGCGGGGACGTGGCTGGTTGTGGTGGCGGTCCTGTTTGTGCCGCAGAAAGACCTGTTGGGCCTGTTGCGGCAGAGGGAGCAACAGGCCCAGGAAGCCAGGCAGATCGAGCAGGCAAAGAGCGAGGTCGAGGAGACGACCGAATCCGTCAAGGCGGTGGTCAAGCGCCTGGACGCCCCGGAACTGGAGGAGGAGCTTGAGAAACTGGACCAGCTTTCGCAGGCCGGCACCCCCGAGGAGGTAAAACGCCAGGCCATCAAGGCGTTGGGCGACCTCTCCGAGAAGATCAAGCAAATGCAGAAGGACGGGCAGATCGAGGCCGCCCGCATGCTGCAGCAGAGGCTCCGGCAACTGCGGGGCTCGACAGACCCTCTGTCGCAGAAGATGCGCATGGCTTTGGCGAAGGGAGAATTCGCCCAAGCGGCGCAGATTCTCAGGGAAATGCAGAAACAGATGGCCAGAGGGGAACTTTCCGAGGCCAAACGCAAGGAACTGGCCGAGCAACTGCAGAAGCTGGCGGAGGAGTTGCGGAAGCTGGCCGAGCAGAAGCGTGAGCTGGAAGATGAGCTGGAGAAGCTCGGGCTCAAGAAGGACCTGGCGCAGTTGAGTCAGGAGCAGTTGCGCCAAGCCCTCGAGCAGCAGGGGCTCAAGCCCGAACTGGTCGAGCAGCTCATGGACAAGATGGCCGCGTCCCAGGGGGCGTGCGGTTTGTGTGCGGGGCTTGCGCAGGCCATGGGGGGCATGGGATTGGGAGCGGCGGGCTTCTCGGGAGACGGGCTGTCCAGCGCCATCGGTCAGCTCGATGCCATGGAGGCATTGCAGCAGCAGGCGATGATGCTCCGTGCGAGTCTGGACGAAATTTCCCGGTACGTGGAATCTCTCGGTGACGACATGAGCTGGGGCCTCACTGCCGGGGCGGTGCCCGGGAACCTTGCCAATCCCTTCGGGATCGGCACGGAGAAGGCCCTCTCTCGGGCCGAGAACGAGGAATATCAAACGGCCACGAAGGCCACGCGGGCCCAGAGCGAGACGGGCAGCGGCCCTCTGGTCGCCAGTTGGTACTTCAAGGACATGCAGGTCAAAGGCGAGGCTCGGCGCGGCTATACAGAGGTCGTCCAAGCCGGGCGGGCCAGTGCGGCCGAAGCCATCAGCGAGAACCAGATCCCGCGACGATACGAGGGGGCGGTCAAACAGTACTTCAGCCAACTTGAGGGGAGGACCACGCAGCCGTGAGCCCGCAATGGCCCCAGATATTTGGACGGAGCCGTCGGGCTTGTCTTGTGGATGCAGTGCACCATGGTCGGGTACAGTCAGAGTGAATAGCACGTACGGATTCTATTTCGGTCAGCCGTGGTGGCTTCTGGCGGGGTGCGTGCTCGTTCCGATGATGTGGCTGGCCCGCCGGAACCTGGCGGCGCTGGGACGGACGCGTCGCGCGGTGGCCATTGTCTCCCGCAGCGTTGTCGTGCTGCTGCTGGTTGTCCTGTTGGCCCGCCCCATGCTGGTACGCAAGAGCCGGCGGGCGACGGTGATCGCCGTGGTGGATCGCAGCCAGTCGATCCCGGTTGAGTTGCGCGAATCCGCCCTGGATTATTTGTCTTATGCGGCCGGTTTGAAGCAGGCGCAGGATCAGTTTGCTGTGGTGAATGCGGCGGAGGCCGCCCGCATTGCGAAGCTTCCCGCAAGTGATACGGCCGTGCCGAGGCGGAGCACCATGCTGACCGGCCGACACACCTCCCTGGCCGACGGCGTGGAGATGGCGATGGCCATCGCGCCGCCCGATACCGCCGCTCGGATCCTTCTCATTAGCGAAGGCAATGAAACGGAAGGCGACCTGAAGGCCGTCTCGCGAACTGCGGCGGCCAACAGGATTCCCATCGACGTGCTGCCGCTGCGCTATCAATACGCCAGCGAAGTGCTGTTCAAACGATTGGCGGCTCCCCCTCGCGCCCGAAACGGGCAGACCATATCGCTTCGCTTCATTCTGGAAAGTACGGCCGTGGTGTCCGGGAAGCTGCTGCTGACGCTGAACGACCGACCGGTTGACCTGGCGCCCGATACGCCGGAAGTGGCCGTCCCGGTCCGGCTGGAGGAAGGGACAAACGTCAAGACCGTCTCGCTGCCCGTCGGCGCCGCCGGGGTTCACATGTTCGAAGCCGTCTTTCTACCGGACGATTCCGATCTGGATCGCATTGCCGAGAACAATCGTGCCAGCGCGATGACCTACGTCGCCGGCCCCGGTCAGGTGCACATTTTTGACGTCGATGGTGGCGGTGCGGATCTGGCGCGTGCCCTGGGGCAGGCGGACATACAGGTCCGGCGGACCGATATTGGCGAACTGCCGAGCGAATTGCTTCGCCTGCTCGACGTGGACGCCGTCGTACTGGTCAACACCCCGATTCATCAGGTTTCTCTGGCGCAGCAGGAGATGCTGTGCCGGTACGTCAACGATCTCGGCGGAGGCCTGGTCATGGTCGGAGGCCCCGAGTCCTTTGGGGCCGGCGGCTGGATCGAGTCGCCGGTGGCTCAGATTCTGCCGGTGGAGCTGGATCCGCCGCAGAAGAAGCAGATGCCCCGGGGCGCGCTGGTGCTGGTGATCGACCGCAGCGGCTCGATGACCGGGGAAAAGGTGCACATCTGCAAGGTGGCCGCTGCCGCCGCGGTGCGCCTGCTCAGCCGGCTCGATCTGGTTGGGGTGGTGGCCTTCGATGCCGAGAGCGAATGGAAGGTGCCGCTTCGATCGGCGGAAGACAAGGAGGATATCTGCCGGACCATCGGCGAGATTCGCGCCGGAGGGGGAACGGTCATGGGTCCGGCCATGAAACTGGCTTTCGAGGCCCTGGACGGTGTCGAGGCCGGGGTCAGGCACGTGATTCTGCTGACCGACGGCAGAACCTCCGACGCCCCGGAATGTACGAGGCTGGGGCAGAACCTGGCCGGCAGCGGCATCACGGTCTCGACCGTCGCCGTGGGGCCGGAAGCGGACGGTCAACTGCTCTACGACATCGCCGCTGCTACGCAAGGGCGGTTCTATCGTGTCACGGACCTCATGAATATCCCGGAGATTTTCGTCAAGGAGGCCCAGGTGGTCCGGCGGACCATGATCGTGGAACAGACGTTCGCGCCGCAGATTGTCGCGGCGCTGAGCGAGACCATCAAGGGGCTTTCCCTTCCGTTGCCTGCACTGGACGGCTACGTCCTGACCGGGCCCAAGGGCGGTCTGAACCAGTTGGTGCTGTCCAGTCACGAGGCGGATCCCATTCTGGCGGTCTGCCAGTCCGGACTGGGTCGCTGTGTGGCGTTTACCAGTTCGGCCGACAGTCGCTGGGCGGGCTCGTGGCTCCAGTGGCCGCAGTTTTCACGGTTCTGGGAGCAGGTCGTGCGGTGGGCGGGCAAGCCGGGGCAGTCTTCCGACTGTGAGATTTTCGTGGACGTGGAGGGCCGTGAGGCCGTGATCAACGTGGAGGCGTCCGATGCCCAGGGCCGATTCGTCCCGTTCGCCAGTATCGAGGGGCAGGTGCTGACGCCGGAGATGCAGGCCGAATCGCTGCCCCTGGCCCAGACCGGTCCGGGGCGTTACTCGGGTCGGTTCCGGGCGCCCATGTCGGGCAGCTATGTCGTAAACCTGCGCTATCGAAAAGCCGGGCCGGAGCAGGGGACGCGATTGGCCAACGCGGTGGTCACGATCCCGTTTGCCCCGGAGTTTCGCGACCTTTCGGACAATGTGTCTCTGTTGGAGGAGGTCGCTCAGATCACGGGGGGGCGGGTCTTGCCCTCGGACCCGAACGAGGCGAACCTGTACGAATATGCGGGCCTGAAGTTCCCGGAGACGCACCTGCCTCTGCTGCGGCCGCTGATGCTGGTATGGATCGCGGTCTTTCTGCTGGACGTGGCGGTACGGCGGGTTGTGCTGGACGTGCGGGCCGCCCTGCGGCGGGTCCGGTTGTGGGTAAGCTCGGCGGCGCGGCGGCAGGAGGACGAGACCATCACTCGGTTGCGGGCCCGCCGGCAGAAGTTGCGCGACCAATGGTCGGGGCGGACCCTCGATTCCATCGCGACCCGGCGCTATGACGGAGCCGAGCAATACGACGGTGAGCTTCTCAGCGGCCGGCCGCAGCACCGGGCCGGGATGGCCGAGAAACCCCCAGCGGCCGAGCCCGAAAAGAAGCCCGCGCCCGCACCGGGCTCGCATATCGACCAGCTTCTGCGAGCCCGACGCCAGAAGCCCGAAAACGACGGAAACGAAGACGTCGAGCAAGTGTCAGGAGAATGACAACATGACGATGAACGAGAAGGAAGTGGAAAAGCAGTGCCGGGATTTCCGTGAGATGTTCGAGGCCCTGCGCGGCGAGATCGGTAAGGTCATCGTTGGCCATCAGGAGATCGTGGACGACGTCCTCATATCGCTGTTCAGCGGAGGGCACGTGCTTCTGGAAGGGGTGCCCGGATTGGGAAAGACCCTGCTGGTCCGCACGCTCAGCTCGGCGTTCTCGCTGGAGTTTCGGCGCATCCAGTTTACGCCGGACCTGATGCCGGCCGACATCGTCGGCACCAACATGGTGATGGAGGACCCCGCCACCGGGCGGCGCGAATTCCAGTTCCAGAAAGGCCCCATCTTCGGGCAGATCATCCTGGCAGACGAGATCAACCGCGCGACGCCCAAAACGCAATCGGCCATGCTCGAGGCGATGCAGGAACATTCGGTCACCAGCGGCGGACAGGTCCGCCGGCTGCCCGAGCCTTTCATGGTCCTGGCGACGCAGAACCCGATCGAGCAGGAGGGGACGTATCCCCTGCCCGAGGCGCAACTGGACCGGTTCTTCTTCAAGCTGCTGGTGACGTACAGCGACCGGGAGCAGCTCAAGGCGATTCTGGATCGAACCACCACGGGTGCGGAGCCTCAGGCCGAATCGGTCGCGGATACGGAAAAGATACTCTGGGCCCAGACGCTGGTGCGGGAGGTTGTCGTGGCCGAGCACGTTCAGGATTACGCGGTGCGGCTGGTTCTGGCCACGCATCCACAAGGGCAGTACGCCACCGACATGACGAACCGGTTCGTGCGTTTCGGTTCGTCGCCGCGGGGAGTGCAGGCGCTCGTGTTGGCCGGGAAGGTCCGCGCCTTGCTGGACGAACGCTACCACGTGAGTTTTGACGATATCTCGAAATCAGCGCTGCCGGCGTTGCGGCACCGGCTTCTGCTGAACTTCGAGGGCCACGCCGAGGGGATCGTAACCGACGAGGTGGTGAGCGATATCCTCAAGAGCACGGCGAAGACGTTGGAGCAGAAGCTTGACGTTCCGTGATTCAGGAGTGTGTGCGTAGTGGATTGCTTTCAAGGTCGAACGGAGAAATGGCAACAGCGAAACCAACAACGTCAGCGCGAAGGTTGATCGAGCTGCTCGATCCGGAGTTTATGGCCCGACTGGATTCTCTCGACGTTCTCAGTCGCAAGATCCTGCAAGGCAAGCTCCAGGGAGAGCGGCGGTCGAAACGGCGTGGCCAGAGCGTGGAGTTCGCCGATCATCGACCGTACGTGGCCGGCGATGATCTCCGTTTCGTCGATTGGAACATCTACGGCCGGCTCGAACAGCTCTTCCTCAAGCTGTTCCTCGAAGAGCAGGATTTGACCGTTCACGTCTTGCTTGATACCAGCGCGTCGATGGGTACCGGCGACCCGTCCAAAGAGCGGTTCACGAAGAAACTCGCCGCGGCGCTCGGCTATATCAGTCTCGTGAACAACAACCGTTTGACACTCAGCCTGTTTGGCAACGGCCTGCGCACGCAACTGCCGAACCTGCGGGGGCGGAACTATCTGCCGCAAATGGCCGAGTTGCTTCTGAGCACGGCCTGTGACGGCTTCTCCGATTTCGACAAGGCCTGTCAGGAGGCGGCGGCGGGACGCCTGGGCTCGGGTGTGACCGTGGTCATATCCGATTTCCTTTTCAAGCAGGGCTACGAGAGTGGCTTGCGGCGGCTGATCGGTGACAGGTACGATCTCTACGTCGTGCAGGTGCTGTCTCCCCAGGAACTCACCCCCGATCTGGCGGGCGACTTGAAACTTCTCGACGTAGAGGACGGCGATGCCGCTGAAATCACCGTCAGCTCCGCACTCATTCAATACTACAAGCGCAATTTGGCCGCCTATTGCAGCGAGCTGAGAGATTATTGCACTCGGCGCGGAGCCGTCTGCGTACGTGCGAATTCCGGCGATTCGGTGCAGTCTCTCGTTTTGAACTACCTCCGCCGGATTCGCCTGCTGCGGTAGCTGGAAGGATAAGCACGGCATGGAATGGCTTACACCCTTGATCGGACTTTATGCCGCCGCGGCTGCGGTGCCGCTGCTGTTACTGCTGTATTTTCTCAAGCTCAAGCGGCGCGAGACGGCCGTTTCGAGCACGCTGTTGTGGAAGCGAGCGGTGCGCGACTTACAGGTCAACGCGCCGTTTCAACGGCTCAGGCGGAATCTCTTGCTGTTGTTGCAGCTTTTGGCCTTGACGGCGATGCTGCTGGCCCTGGCCGGTCCGGTGCTGGCGTTGCGGCGCGGTCCGGGCCGACGCTACGTCTTGCTGATCGACCGCTCGGCCAGCATGAGCGCGACCGACGTCGAGCCTAGTCGGCTGGCGGAGGCCCGGAAACAGGCGAAGGTTTTCGTCGAATCGATGCGAAGCGGCTCGCTGGTGTCACTGCGCGATCAGGCCGACTACGCCATGGTGATTGCGTTCGACGGTCGGGCGAAGGTGATGTGCAACTTCACGGCGGACAAGCCCCAGCTCATGGCCGCCATTGACGCCATAGAGGCCGGGCACGGCGTCTCCCGCCTGGGCGAGGCCGTGACGGTGGCCCGCGCATTTGCGCAGGGGCGGACCGGCGAGGGCAACGGCACGGGCGACGAAACGCCGGCGCGCCTGGTTCTTTTCAGTGACGGACGTATCGAAGACCTTGATTCCATCCTGATTGCGTCCGACGAGCTTGTCTTTCACAGCATCGGGGAGTCCGGCACGAACGTTGCGATTACGGCCATGGACGCGCGACGATCCTACGAGCAGCCGGAGCAGGTGGAGGTCTTCGTATCGCTGGCCAACTACGGCAGCGAACCGGTCACCCGAGACGTACAACTCGGCGTGAACGGAGACGTTCGCGCTGTTCGGTCGGCGACAATTCCCGGCGCCGAAGCGGCCTCCGGCACGAGCCCTTTCAAGCCCGGCAAGGTGGCCGTCAGCTTCTCCCTGTCGTATGCTGGGGCGGGCGTCCTGGATGTGCGCCAGGTGGGAGACGACGCGTTGGCCTGTGATGATTCCGCCTGGGCCGTTCTGGAACCGCCCCGGCGGCTGTCGGTCCTGCTGGTGACGCAGGGAAATCCCGTGCTGGAATCGGCGCTGCAGGCCTGTCCGCTGGCGCGGCTGGACCCGTGTACGCCCGCCGGCTTTGACGCGATGGACCCGGCCGTCTTCGCGCTGGAGCGACCCTACGATCTGATTGTTCTGGACAATCATGTCCCCGCCCACCAGCCGCGCTGCCAGTATCTGGTCTTCGGTGCGCCGCCCAACGGCATCGACGTCAACGCGCCCCGTGAGGTTGAGAAACAGATCGTCGTCGATTGGCGCACGCAACATCCGGTGTTGCAGTACGTGAATCTCACCAATCTCTTTGCCGCCCGGTCCCGGCAGCTCGAACTGCCGCGTGACGCGGACGTGTTGGCCGAATTCAATGAATCGCCGGCCGTGGCCTTTCTCCGTCGCGAGGGGCGGGACTATCTGCTGGTCGCTTTCGATGTGATGCAGAGCAACTGGCCGTTCGAGCCCGGTTTCGTGCTTTTCTGCTACAACGCGTTGAATTTTCTGGGTACCCAGCTTGGCGGGGCCGAACCGCAGGAGCTGGAGGTAAACCAGCCCATCCGGCTCGTGGAGGTGCCCGTCGAATCCGTCGCAACGATCACCGGGCCTGACGGCTCCGGCGTTGAGGTGCAGCCGGACGCCGACGGGACGGTGCGCTTCCCGGCGACGCAACGCGTGGGCGTCTATGCGGCGGATGTTCCCGGTCGGCCGCCGCGCTTCTATGCGGTCAACCTGACCGATGAGTCAGAAAGCTGGATCGAGCCGCAGAAGGAGATGCGCTTTTCCAGTACGACGGTCGCGGCCGCGGCGCAGACCGTTCAGCGGGCCAACGTGCCCTTATGGCCTGTGCTGGTCCTGGTCGCGTTGCTGGTTGCCTGCCTGGAATGGCTGGTATATAATCACAAAGTTCGGATTTGAAGCGTACCTTTCGAATACGGCGGAATTTCAGATGGATAGAATCCGGATGGTAGTTTGGCTCGTTCTGGCATCGACCGCAGGCGTCGGCGCCGCGCGTCCGCCCGAGTTTAACGTCGATCTTCTCTGTGGCTGGGACGGCTGCTACCGCCCGATGGAATGGACGCCCGTCGAGATCGGCGTTAATTCCGATCTGACCGAGCCCTTCGAGGGGACCTTTGTTCTCTCCGGGGCGCAGGACGGGTTGAACACGCTGAGCATCATGCACAAGTTCGTATTGACTCCGGAACTGCAGCTCAGTCTGCCGCTGGTGACCAAGTTCGCTTTTGGCATCGGCCGTTGCGATCTGACGATTCGCGATGAGCGGGGCCGGACCCGGTGGGAGAATTCGGTGGATATGTGGGACTTCTCGGCCGAGAGTCGCATGTTGCGCCCGGTGCAGCCGGCGGATCTGTTGATTGGCCTGCTCGGCCAGCCGCGATTCGGCTTGCTGAAGCTGCCGAATGAGACGGTTTGCCTTTCCCACCAGGGTCGGGGCAAAGTCTACCTCGGCGCCAAGGTCCCGCGCATGGTGCCGTGGGACTGGACCGGGTTTGCCAGCCTCGATGTGCTCGTGATGTGCGATCCGGACTGGGCGCTGCTGCGGTCCGAGCAATTGAACGCGATCGGCGAGTGGGTCTCCAACGGGGGCGCCTTGCTGCTGATTCTCGGGCAGCATCCTCTGACGCCGGAGAACCCGTTGGCGGAGCTGATTCCCTTTCGCCTCGGGCAGCCCAGGCAGGTTACCGTGCCGCCTGCGGTGCTCAATCGGTGGGGTCTCGTTTCGGAACGGTCGGAGGAGGTGACGGTCTGGCCCCTGTCGGCTAAGTTCACTGCTCCCGGCGTTGAGACGACCACGACCTCCGACGGCGTGTGTTTCTACGGTGTGGGCCCCGCGGGATTCGGACGCGTGGCCGTGCTGGGCTTCGACCCCTCCGAGTTGAGCCAGGAGCAGGCCCCGCACGCCGCGGAATTCTGGTCCGCTCACGTGCGTGCCTGTCTCGACGGACGCCGCGCTGGAGCGGCAGGTGGTGCTGATTGGGACGCCGGCGCGTGGCAACCCGTGGCCGGACGCAGTCGCACGATTGCGTCGACGACTGGGGTGTCCGAGGAAGACGACCGCAGAAGCGAAAATCGCTACCGCATCAGCGTCGCGCAGAGCGCGGGCAACAGCGTGCTGGACTACCTGTACCAATTGCCCCAGATGCGGCCGCTGAGCATCTGGTGGGTGATCCTCACCTTGTCGGCCCTGGCCATCCTGCTTGGCCCGGTGGATTATTTTGTGCTCAAGCGGCTGGACAAGCTGCCGTACACGTGGCTCACGTGCACGGGCTGGATTCTGATTTTCACGATCGGAGCGTATTACGGCGTCCAGACGCTGCGCGGTGGCAAGATGCAGCTCCGTGCCTTGTCGGTGGTGGACGGCGTTGCCGGCAGCGACTGCGTGTGGACCACGTATTACAGCGGTCTCTTCGCCCCGCGCAGTGCCGACTATCGCCCGGACGGCTTGGGTGCCCGTCAGTGGTGGTCGGCGATTGCGCCCTCCCGCGAGCAGGTGTACGCTCATCAGAGCCAGGCCGGCATGCGGCAAATCCATTGCCTGCAGGGGGACGGCGCCAACCGTCCCGTGTCGGTGCCCATCAACATCTGGACGATTCAGTCGCTTCTGGGCGAAACGCGTTCGAGCAGCCTGCCGTTCGAGGCGAAGGTGACGCGTCGGGACAAGACGGTGACGATTGAGATTCGCAATAGGGCGGAGGCGGCGATCCGCGGCGGTTTCGTTCTCTTTGGAGACGCCTCCGGCCTTATCGGCCCGGTGCCGGCGCGCGCGCAGCGCGTGTTTGACGTGCCGATCAGTTCCTTTGAACCGTGGCAGGCCGGCGAGCGATACCAGGGTTCCCAGGAGTCGGCGGGGGGACCGCCCCGCATGTGGCAAGGCTTGCAGGTGCCCCGGTGCCCCGGCGCGACGGGAGAGCAGACACACGAGGCTTTTCTGGCGCAGGGGTGTTTGAATCGAACCGTTGCCATGTATAAGCAACTTGATCTCGGTGCGGCTCTGGTCACGGTCGAGTTTGAAGATGCGCCGCCGCCGTTTACCATCGCGAACCGTTCCTACGATGTCAATCACACGCAGTACGCCAGACTGCTTGTTTTTCCCCCTGGAATCCGTGAGGACAGGACCCATGATCGAGACCCGGAAGCTGAGTAAGAATTTTGGGGAACTGGTTGCGGTAGACAACCTGGACCTGAACATCGAGGCCGGTGACATCTTCGGTTTCATCGGTCCCAACGGCGCGGGCAAGACCACGACGATGCGCGTTCTGGTGACGTTGCTGGAGCCGACGAGCGGGGCGGCTTTTGTTGACGGTCTCGATGTCACGAAGAAGGGCAGGGAAGTCCGGCGGCGAGTCGGCTACATGCCGGATTTCATGGGGGTCTACGACGACCTCAAGGTGTTCGAGTATCTCGAGTTCTTCGCGGCCGCTTTCGGCATCGAGTATCGCAAGCGCAAATCCATCGTGGACGGCGTCCTCGAGCTGACCGATCTGGAGTCGAAGCGAAACACCGCCGTGGACAGCCTCTCGCGAGGCATGCAGCAGCGGCTGGGGCTGGCGCGGGTCCTGATTCACGATCCCAAGGTCCTGATCCTGGACGAGCCGGCCAGCGGGCTCGACCCCAGGGCCCGGATCGAAATCCGCGAGTTGCTGCGCGAGCTCAAGCGGATGGGCAAGACCGTCATGATTTCCAGCCATATCCTCAGCGAGCTGGAGGAGATTTGCGATCGGGTGGGCATCATCGAGCACGGCCAGCTCGTATTCGGCGGGACTCTCGAGGAGATTCGCCCCCGGCTGGGTATCCACAGCAAAGTGCGCGTTCAGGTGCTCGGCGACAAACGAAGAGCGGTCGAGCTGCTCGCGGCCTTGCCGCAGGTCGAGCAGGTGGAGGTGGTGGGAGATGCTCTCTCAGTGACGTTTCGCGAGGGAGAAACCACCGACGGGATCATTGCCCGCACGCTCGTTAACGGCGGCATGGACCTGGTATCCCTCCAGCCCGAACAGTTGAAGCTCGACGACGCGTTCCTGAAACTGACCAAGGGGGTTGTCCATTGATTGGCGTGTCGTGACGGTACGCCGTCGGGACCGTTGGGACAGGCACTCATGCAGAGGCAAGCGGTACTCAATTCGCTTTGGCACAGCAGTTTCGTACAACTGATGGGACCTCTTTTCGACAGGGAGTCCCGCTGCGCCAGTCGGAAAGCGAGAAACTACGCTCTCCGCGCCGGCTACATCGTTGTCCTGAGTGTTCTGACGCTGTTGGCGTGGTGCTCCGTCGTCGGGATACAGAATCGAGGGAGTGCGACGTTCGGCATCTCCAGAAGCTCCGAGGTGGGGACGTTCGTCACGGTGAGAATTGTCTGTTTCCAGTTTGTTGCGGCTCAGCTCATCGCCGCCGTGATGCTCGGCTCTTCCCTGAGCGACGAGCTGCGCAGCGGCCGCCTCAGCGTTTTGATGACGACACCCATCAGCAGTGTCCACATCATCGTGGGCAAACTGCTGAGCGGGCTCCTGCAAATCGCACTGTTGCTGGCGATGAGCCTGCCGGCGCTGGCGGTTCTGCGCCTGCTGGGAGGCGTGCCCTGGGACTTTGTGCTTGCAGGTTTTGGCATTACCCTGGTCGCCGCCATGTTTGCCGGCGCTTTGAGTCTGTTGTTCTCGACGTACCATCGCTACGGCTATCAGGCGATTTTAAGCGGTGCGGTCTTCTATCTCATTGCCTTCGTGGCTCTGCCGGCCATGGCAACGGTGTTGGTCTCGCTCGGAAAGTTGAACGAACCGCTGACGACGTCCATCCTCGATCTGACCAATCCATTTCGAGCCCTGTACCGATCGTCCCCGCAAATGTGGCAGACCGGTTCATCCGGGCCGGGCGCCTATTTCTCGTGGCCCGTCCATTGCCTCGTCATGACGGGTATCACCCCGATACTCCTGTGCATTCCCATCCGGCGCCTTCGCCGAAGGAGGCTGGGGACTCTCTATCTGAGAAGGCGGAGGACGAGGAGTGGGCGGCTCTTGCGCGGATCGCCGATTCTGTGGAAAGAGAATCGCGAGAGGGCGTTCCAGGGCAGGGGAGGCGGCGCAGGATTTGCGCTTATTGCCCTGGTGGTATGCGTCTTGACCGTTGTGGCCAGGATGGCCGCCGTTCGGGACTATGAGATCTATGTGTACTATACGGCCTGGGGTATCTGGATGGTGTCGCTGGTGCACGTAGCGATTTCGGCCGCAGGCGCAATCACGCGCGAAAAAGAAAGCGGCGCCTGGCCCGTGCTGTTGACCACGCTGCTTGACGACGCTCAGATCGTGCGCGGCAAGGCGTTGGCGGCGCTGCGCCGCAACGCCGTCCCGCTGATCTCGGCCTGCGCCGTGCAAATGTGCTTCCTGCTCTGTGTGAGCAGTTCGCCGAGGGCGATATCGGTGGGGTACTGCCTGCTGTCGGTGACGGCCTCCGTCTTCTTCGTTTTGGCGGCCGGCCTGTATTTCGGCGTGCGACTGCGAACGACAACGGCCGCCTCGGCCGCGACGATCGGGGCCTACTTGTGCTTGAACTACATCATCGGTGGGCGTTTCAACCCGCTCTTTGGCTGGGTGATGTGGAAGATCGTTCATCATGGCGGCGCCCGCGGCGCGGCTGTATACCTGCTGGCTTTTGGCATGGGGACGACGGCGTTCGTCCTCGATACCGGATTGGGTTTCTTCCTTGTGCGACGGGCACAGCAGAAGCTCAGGCATTGTGTTTTTTAGGCGAGTGACGAATTACGAATGGCTTGGGTATTGAAACGACTGGCACTGCCACACCTGGCGTGCGGCTGGCTGACGGGCCCTATGTTCGACAAGGAGCTGCGGGTCGCCAGCCGGCAGCGGCGCTACTATCTGCTGCGCTTCGGTTACGTCGCTCTCCTTACGCTGTTTATCGCATACGTCTGGTTGGCGGTGGCGCGCGTGGGCAGCAAGGGTCCGGCGGTCGTTCGGGTCTCGCGCATGCCGGAAGCGGGCAAATACATCGTCACCTGCGTCGTCTGGCTTCAATTCATCGCCGGTTCGTTTCTCACGGTCGTCTTGCTAAGCGGCTCGATCAGCAGCGAGGTTCGCCAGCGCACGCTCGACGCCCTCCTAGTCACACCGATCAGCGGCGTGCAGATCGTGCTGGGCAAGATGCTGAGCAAGATGCTCCAGCCGATTCTGCTGCTGGCGGTCAGTCTGCCGCTGCTGACGGTCGTCCGCGTGTTCGGCGGCGTGCCCTGGGCGTACGTCACTTCCGGCCTGTGCATCACGCTTTCGACCATGGTCTTCGTCGGCTTCCTGAGCGTGCTGCTGTCGGTGACGAATCGCCAGGCCCATCACGTCGCGACGACGGTGGTCGGCTGGTGCCTGATCCTGTGGGGCGGCGTGCCGCTCCTGCTGACGGCGTTGTCGGCGGCTGGATATATAAACGCCGCTACGGTCCAGGCTGTCCTGAGGACAACCAATCCCTTCGCAGTCTTGCTGACTCAGACGCTTGCGATGCTGGCGGCTTCGACGGCGCCCGCCGCGGTGTCCTGGCGGTTTCACTGCCTGATTCTCTTGGCGGCGGCCGCTATGGTTTCGATCATCGCGGTGTGGCGCGTGCGCCGGGCCGCGCTGGTCTCGATCCTGGCGCGGGCCGGCGGCCGGCATGCATCCCGCTCGAAGGCTCGGCCCGAAGCAGGCCGCCGACGGGCTCGCACCCACACGCGGGCGTGGACGCCGATTCGTCGCGTCAAGGGCGCGCCGATCGTGTGGAAGGAGTTGTGCCGGCCTTTGTTCCCAACGCGGTTGCGCGCCGTTCTCGCGGTCGGCGTCTCGATCGTTGCCCTTGCGGTCATGGCCGTGGCGCTGGTGCTCGCGAGAGAGCGAGTCGGTTTTGCTTTTTTCGTTCTGGCTCAGACTCTTCAACTGCTGTTCTTCGTGCGTCTGGCTGCTTCGGCCGCGAGTGCCATCACGCGAGAGAAAGAGGCCCGCACGTGGCCGATACTCCTCATGACGCCGCTGGACAACAGGGAAATCGTCCGGGGCAAGGTGGTCGGAGTCTTTCGCTGGAATCTATGTCTGCTGATCCCCCTTTGTGTGCTCTACCTGCTCGGCTACGTGTTGAGCCCGCCCATCGCTGGAAACCTGATACACCTGGCCGTTTCTCTGGGCTCGCTCGTCTTCGGTTTGACGGGCAGCATCCTGTTTCTGCTCGGTCTCGGCCTGTATCTCAGCGTCCGATTGAAGACGACCGTTGCGGCCGTCGCTTCCACGCTCGGGCTCTATATCGCGCCGAAGCTGTTTTGCTGCGGCGGCTTGAGTCCGCTTCTCTTCTGGTCCGTTCGCACCGCCGGCCCCCCGGGTACGCAGGGGCCATTGGGAATGCTCCTCGTGCCGCTGTTGTTCACAGTGGGCGTGGCGACAGTCTACGGCGCCTTGGGCTGGCTTTTTGTGCGTGCCGCGACGGGGCGTCTGCGGCGCAACGTCTTTGCGTAGGAATAGTGCATGACGATAGATGTGAAGAAATTCCGTATCTTCGGTCTTGAACGGGTCCTGCCGAAGGTCCTGAAGCGGGGTAGGCTGACGGGGCCGATCTTCGACAAGGAGCTGCGCGTCTCGTCCCGGCGGCGGCGCAACTACGTGCTGCGGTCTTTCTACGTGCTGCTGCTGGCGATCTTCGTGGCGGTGGTGTGGGCTGGCATTGCGCAACATGGTAGCAGTGCGGCGTTTCAACAGGCGCAGATGGCCGCAGCGGGCAAACGCATCGTCATGACGGTCGTGATGTTTCAGTTCATCGCCACGCAGGCGCTGGCGATCATCATGCTCAGCACCGCCATCAGCGACGAAATCTACCATCGCACGCTCGGTCTGCTGATGACCACGCCCATCAACAGCGTGCAGATCGTGCTCGGCAAGATCGCGAGCAAACTGCTCCAACTGATTCTGCTGCTGGGCATCATGCTGCCGATGCTCGCCATCGTGCGGCTCTTCGGGGGCGTGTCCCTGCAATACGTGCTGTCGAGCTTCTGTATTACCCTGACCGCGGCGGTTCTCGCCGGATCGCTGAGCCTGTTCGGCTCCATTGCGGATCGCCGGGCCTATACCGTGATCATTCGCACCGCTTTCGTGTTGGCAAGCCTGTATTTCGTCCTGCCCGGCGTGGCAATGGCCGTGTGGGGTGTTCTCCTGCCTCGATTCGGGCTCTTCCCGACGGCCCGTTCCTTCGGCTCGGCCGGGCTCGAGGTGTTGCTGATGCACGTGAATCCCTTCTACACCATCTGGGCTACGACGCGCGAGATGCTCTCTCCCGGCACCGCGCCAAGGCTGTACTGGCCAGCCCACTGCGCCTTCATGCTCGTCGCTTCGGCACTGATCCTGGGCCGGGCGGTGGCCATCGTGCGCAGAGTGGCGCTGCGTCAGGCGACGGGGCAGCTTGTGTTACGCCCGAATGTCAACACAATACCGCTTCGAAATCGCCGGCGCAAACGCAGGAAGCGCAGCGACCGTCTCCGGGGATTCGTCAAACGCGTGCAAGGTCCCCCCGTGGTCTGGAAGGAACTGCGGGCCCCCTTCATTGAGGGAGTGGA
>JAFGCA010000243.1 GCA_016932895.1 Sedimentisphaerales bacterium
GCCGTTGATGTCGACTTGGGGCGGTTGTTCGGCATCGTAACGTACGAACAATACGCCCTTTTCACGCGCCTCGCGATACGCCGCCTCGCGGAATCCGTAAGTGCGGATGTCGCGATAGAGTACGACGATTCGCGCCTCCGGGTACCGTTCCTTCAGCAACAGCGAGTTCTTCACGGCCGATGTGCAGCAAACGCGGCTGCAATAGGGCCGCTCGTCGTTGCGCTGCTCGACGCATTGGATCATCACGATCGTCGGCTTTTCGGGCAGATCGAGATTGCCGCTGGCGATGCGACCGGATAGTTCGAGTTGCGTGACGACACGATCGCTCTTCCCGTAGCCAAAGGAGTCGGGTTTGTGCTCGCTGGCACCCGTGGCGACCACGACTACGCCGTGCTCGATCTCGCGTCGGCCGCTCTGGCCGTTCTCGCCGTCGGTAACGAGCGTGGAGGTAAAATCGCCAATGTGGCCATCGACCTTTGCGGCGTGGGTATTCAGATGGACGTTTATCAGCGGATTGGCCGTGACGCTAGCGATCGTCTCATCAAGGAACGCCTGCACATCGTCGCCGTCGAGAGTTTTATGGATCTCGCGAGCCGTGCCGCCCAGTTCCGCGGTCTTCTCGACAAGGTGTACTGGAAAACGTTGCTCGGCCAGTGCCAACGCGGCAGTCATGCCGGCCAATCCGCCACCGATAACCAGCGCGGCATTCTTAACCGGCACCAATTCCTGTTTCAGCGGCGCCAGTCCGGCGGCGCGTCCGACGGCCATGCGAACCAGGTCGATCGCCTTGTCTGTCGCCTTCTTGGGATCCCCGGCATGTACCCAGGAGCACTGATCGCGGATATTGGCCATTTCGATCAGATAAGGGTTCAACCCGGCATCCCGCAACGTATCGCGAAAGATCGGTTCATGAGTCCGCGGGGTACACGACGCCACGATCACACGGTTGAGCCGATGCTTGATGATCTTCTCCTTCATTAGATCCTGGTTATCGTCGGCACAAGTGTAGACGTTGCTCTCGGCGAAGACCACATGCGGCAGGCCCTTAGTTTCCTCGACAACACTCTTCACGTCGACGACCGAGGCGATGTTGCTTCCGCAGTGACAGATGAATACACCTATGCGCGGCGGCTCGTCGCAAATATCTCGTTCGGGTGGATAAGCCTTCGTCCGCACCCGGGTTCCGCGAGCCGGCGCGAGCAAGGTCATTGCACGACCCGCCGCGGCACTAGCTTGCATGACCGTATCGGGAATGTCCTTGGGTTCTTGAAAAGCCCCGCCGACAAAAACGCCGGGACGCGACGCGTCGAGCGGTTTCAGCTCGCTTGTTTTGGCAAATCCCCAGCGATTCAACACGACTCCAAGACGTTCGGCCTGCTCGCGAAGTGTGGCGCTCGGTTCCAATCCGAGCGAAAGCACGACCATGTCGAATTCCTCTTCGACCTGTTTCATCTTGCCGTCGACATGCACAAGCCGGATGTTACCGGAGTCCGGCATTTCGTAAGCGCGAGATATAAAGGAGCGGACGTAACGAACGTCGAGCTGGTTCTTCGCGCGATCGCAATAGCGGTCGAAATCTTTTCCGAAGGCCCTCATATCGAGAAAGAAGATTGTCACATCGAGCCCCGGTTCATGTTCCTTGGCAAGAATGGCTTCCTTGGTGGCGGCCATGCAGCAGACCGACGAGCAGTAATCGTTGTCGCAGCCCGAATCGCGCGAGCCCACGCACTGAATAAACGCCAGTCGCTTCGGCGCCTTGCCGTCGGAGGGCCGTCGGATGTGGCCGGCAGTGGGCCCCGAAGCCGACAAGATCCGCTCGAACTGAACGTTGCTGACTACGTTGCGCGCGAAACCGTAGCCGAATTCACCGCGCCGCGTCGCATCGAAAGCATCGAAACCGGGCATGAGCACCACGGCACCCACCTCGAGCTGGTGGTTCTTTTCCGGCTGATCGTAAATGATCGCTCCAGCCTGGCAGACCTGGGAGCAGAGTCCGCACTCGCCCGTCTGCATGTGGATGCAGTTGTCCCGGTCGATCACCGGCACGCGCGGAGAGGCCTGTGGATGGGCCAGGTCGATGCACGGCCGGCCATTAAGGAACTGATCGTGTGTGGTAAGGTGAGGCCGGATCCGCCGCGAGGTGATCGTCTGTAGATCGATCGCGCCGGTCGGACAAACAAACGCACAGGCCCCGCACGCCTGACACTGCCGGCTCGACTCACCGAACGCGGTGGAGACCTCTCGCGACGCTCCGCGTCCAACCATATTGACAGCCCCGCGGCCCATCAGATCGTTACAGGTCCGAACGCAGAGGCCGCAGAGGATGCACTTCCCCTCGGAGGCCGGCTCGAAAGACGTGGACTCAACGCCATGTTCCCGGGCAAATTCGGCCAGTTCGCTCGACTGGGGCGCCTGGGCCAGGAGTAGTTCGATAACTGTCCTTCGCGATCGTCGCACTAGCTCGGTGTCGGTGCTGACGACCAACTCGCCATCGATCGGATGGCTGCACGACGCCACCAACTTGGGGCCGCGCGGGGTCTCGATCTGGACCAGACAGACGCGGCACGCGCCGCCGGGAGCCAGCCCCCGGTAATTGCACAGCGTCGGGATCGATATGCCCATGCCGCGAGCCGCGTCGAGGATCGCCGTTCCTTTGACAACTTCCGTCGTGCGACCGTCGATGGTGATGACAATCCGGTCTGATGAAGATGTTTCCATAGTCAGCCTCTCAATCCTGCCGAAACCGGTTCATTCTTTGCGGCCATTGGACACACTCCGGCCGGACACGTGCCATCGTCAATGTGCCGATCGAACTCATCTCGGAAATGTTCCAACGCGGCCAAAACTGGCCCTGGCGCCATCGTGCCAAGCCCACAAGACGAAGCGACCGTCATGGCCTCAGCGAGCCGCTCAAGCGTCGGGATGTCTTCGCTCGTACCTTCGCCGCGGGAGATTCGAGTCAAGATTCGGAACATCTGTCGGGTGCCTTCCCGGCAGGGAACACACTTCCCACACGACTCGTCCGCGAAGAAGCCA
>JAFGCA010000244.1 GCA_016932895.1 Sedimentisphaerales bacterium
AGGCTTATATTCTTCAAGGAAATCGTTGGTGTGATTTCCTTGAAGATGGGGCTTATATCCCTATACGAAAAGCACTTACGTTCTCGGAAGGAAAAATCACGAAGGAGATTTTTCCTTCCTGAAGTAAGCCTAATCTCCATTTTGCAAAAGTTCAGTTATTGCCTGCGCAATGATAACGCTCCTCCTACGGTTGGCACAAGGGAGAAGTTCGCAGCGTCCCGACGGTATCGACCGCAGTGTGAACTCCGGACGCCGCGGGAACAGAGGGTAAGGCAGGTGAAACGGGTGCCTTACGGATTATGATTGGCCTTTGCGGGGTATGTCATCCGGAGCACAAGCTCAGGCCGAAAGCGAGGGCCCAGCTTTCTTCGGCGCCGCCCCCGGCCAGGTCAGCGCGTTTGTCGGGCCCCATCTCCACAGACTCCAGGCAGTCTCCGAGTTGGGCTCGCGTTTCAAGCTGCCTGGCGAGCGAGCGACACACTTCCTTGTCGAACGCCTCGCCGGTCAGGAAGACGAGCCGTTCCGGCCTCACGTCCTTGTAGAGCATGCTCATTTCGCGTCGTGCCGCGTCCAACGCCTCGCCCAGCCGGTGTACCGTCGACTCATCGTTGAGCTGTCTGGCGCCCATGCGGACCGAACGGGCGAAGAGAGGATTCCTGTTGCGTGTCACCGCCAGGTTGGTGCATTCCCGCTGAATATCTACGAGCATGACCACCGCATCGTGCTCGTCTCGGCGACGGCTGAAGAACATCGCGCAGCAGGTGGCCAGCGCCAGCGGCCACATCCCGATGGTCTTGATCCGCAGACCCGCGTGCTCGTAAATGGCCAGGTGCCGGTCGACCACGGCGTGCTCGGTGACGAACACCATGAGATGATCCTGTTCCGTCGGTATGTACTTGATCGCCACGTCTTTGCGAACGCGGCTGAAGGGAACCTTCGACTTGATCTTGGCAAAGATGGCCTCTTCAATGTTTCCCTCGGAGGTCCGGGGGCACTCAATGTGGTCAATGAATACGTCGCTCGCCGGCAGGGCCGCAATCACGTCCTTCCCGGAAAACCCGCTGTGGCGCCGGGCCCGGCCCATCGCGTCGATCACCCACCGCTGCCATTGCGGAGAACCGGGCGCCACGTCGGGTGGACGAGCCACGCGCCGTCCCTCGAGCAGAGCCGTGCCCTGCGAGCGCCGGGCTAACTGCGCCACGGTCAGGGTCTCATGGCTCAAGTCGACCCCGATCAGACCTTTCTTCCTTTTGCCAATCCCTACCATGCGAAATTCTCCGACGCCGCCGCGCAGGCAGCGATCAGCCGGTCATCTGAACGGTCGCCAGGGCTTCAAACGCATCACGCCGGAACGTAAAGGCCGCGTCAAGCCCGGTGGCCGAAAAGACCCCTTTCGTCGCACACGCAACGTTGCATAGAACGACCCTGCGAGCGCTGTCACGAAGCAGTTGTCGCAGACGAATCAGAGAAGCAAGACTCGTCGAATTGACAATATCGACGTCGGAGAAATCAATCACGACGTCACGATCCCCGCCCTCGCGCACCATTTCGCAGACGGTCTCCAACTCCTCGCCCAAATCGGGCTCCTTCGGCAAGTGTACGAGAATTACGCTCTGTGACCAGTTCTCGATTCCCATACGCAACCCCTTCAATCCTGCATCAACCTGTCGCCAGGCTTACTTACAGAATCGGCCATCGCGGGCCGCGGCTTGAAGATGCTGCCCACCGGCATCGATCTGCGCGAAGATTCCCGCCATCGCCGCCTTGCCGAGCCTCTTCTCCGCCCGATAACGTGGCCTCACAACGAATAAGGTATCTTGGCCTCGACGACCGCGCGCCGCGCAGGTCGTCTCCGCACAGGCGTCACGAGGGCCTGGCGAATTGCTCGATAAGTCGGCCCGCGAACGCGCCGATAAGAGGTCGGTACGGCGCTTCTACGCGCTGCGAATATGTCCTGAAAACGCGAGGTGCCTCATGGAACGCGCAGGAAAGAAACGGGGGACGGAAACGGACCCGCTCGACACACATTCGACGTCCAGCCAGGGAGCCTGCTGCGACGAGCCGGCGATTCGCGACCTCCTGAGCGAGAACGTGGTCATAGCCGCACCGAACGATACCGTCTTTTCCGCCACGCAGAGCATGTCCCAACACGGCGTCTCCTGCGTCCTCGTGTGTGAAGGCGCCCAGTTGCGGGGCCTTCTTACCGAAAGCGACACGCTTAAGGGCCTCGCCCAACACGGAGCGAATCTGGGGCAGATCAAGGTCTCGCAGAGGATGACCGCGCCCGTGGTGGTCGCCGCTGCGGACACCTCGATCCTCGAAGCGGCCCGGATCATGGCAACCGAGGGCATCAAGCACCTGCCGGTTGTGGATGGCGAGCAGTTGATGGGTATTCTGACACAAACCGACATCGAACGAGGCCTCATTTCGTTGAGTCCGATGCGATGCGTCTGCGACATCATGCGCCGGGACGTGGCCACGGTGAAAATGGACGCACCAGTAGAGCGGGCCGCCGAACTCATGTCGCAGCACCACACCGGCTGCGTGGTCGCCTTGCACCGGCAGGCAGCGATCGGCATCTTCACCGAGAAGGATCTCCTCAAACGCGTCGTCGCCCTGCGGAAGGACGCGCACGAGACGAAGGTCTGCGACGTGATGTCCTTTCCCGTCGCCGCGGTCCGGCCCGATTTCTCCGTCGTCAGTGCCAGCCGGAAGATGGCCGGGACGCCCTTCCATCGCTTCGTCGTCATGGACGGCGAGACGATCTGCGGCCTGGTCAGCCAGAGCGACATCGTCGGCGCCCTGCGACGCGAGGTCGAGGCGTGGCAACGAAACGTCGGAGGTCTCTGTCCGAATTAGCCGCGTCTGTGCCCATCCGACCCTCACGGCGAGCGGATTGCACCGCACGCCCCGGCGAAAATCCTGGACGATTTCCGTAAAACGGTATGGAACTATCGCCGCGAAAAAGGGAGAATATGAATGGGCAGGGATCGCCGCTGACGCAACCGAGCCAGGATCGATCGGGGTCAACCGACGCAGAGGAGTGGCACCATGAAAACCAGAGCGTTCACACTCATCGAGCTGCTGGTGGTGATCGCCGTGATCGCGCTGCTGCTGGCGATCCTGATGCCGGCCCTGCGCCGCGCCAAGGGGCAGGCCCAAACCGTCGCCTGCGCGGCCCACCTGCGGCAGTTCGGGCTGGCCTGGAATCTCTACGCCCAGGACAACGACGGCTTCAACATCGAGTACTACCCAGGAACACAATGGGCCACCGGCGGGTTCTGGTTCTATCAGTTGGGCCCCTACTTCGGTGACAAGGACTTTGGCCGGGGCCAGGGCGACACCCAGCGGGGCATCCTCAAGATTCTCCGCTGCCCCGGGACGCGCGCCTGGAGCAACCGGTACAACGACAGCATCCGCTACGGGGCTCATGACATGGCCTGGGAGTGGAGTTCGCAAACAAACGCCCAGGGCCGCCAGGAGCTGCACGAAGGCAGCTACGCGCTCAACGGC
>JAFGCA010000245.1 GCA_016932895.1 Sedimentisphaerales bacterium
ATCACCTGCCCGTCATGCGGCAGCAAGTTCACTTTGGCCGGTGGAAGAGCCAATGAAGCCACGGCCGTGCAGCGGCCCCGGATAATCGCACATTTCGAGTTGGTCGAGCAGTTGGGAGTGGGCGCCTTCGGAGCGGTTTGGAAGGCGAGGGACACGCAGCTCGACCGCGCCGTTGCGGTGAAGATCCCGCGCAGAGGTCGGCTCACCGTCGAGGAGACGGAGCAGTTTCTGCGCGAGGCCAGGGCGGCAGCCCAACTGAAGCACCCGAACATCGTCGGCGTTCACGAAGTAGGCGTTGAGGATGGCACGGTGTTCATCGTCAGCGACCTTGTCGAGGGGCTTTCCCTCGACGCGTGGCTCCGCGCCAACCGACCCACGAGCCGCCAGGCCGCCGAGTTGTGTGAGAAGATCGCCAACGCCCTTCACCACGCCCATGAACGCGGGGTGATTCACCGTGACCTGAAGCCGGCCAACGTCATGGTCGATTCGACGGGCGAGCCGCACGTGATGGACTTCGGACTGGCGAAGCGTGAAGCCGCCGAGATCACGATGACGATGGATGGCCAGATCCTCGGCACGCCCGCCTACATGTCACCCGAGCAGGCCCAGGGAGCCGGTCACGAGGCAGATCGACGGTCCGATGTCTACTCGCTGGGCGTAGTTCTCTTCGAGTTACTTACGGGCGAGCGCCCGTTTCGCGGCAATGCGCGGATGCTGCTGGTCCAGGTCATCGAGGACGAGCCACCCGAACCGCGGCGTCTCAACGCGACGATCCCGCGCGACTTGGAGACGATCTGCGTCAAGTGCATGCAGAAACAGCCCCGCGCCCGATACGCGTCGGCCGCCGAATTGGCCGCCGAGTTGGGGCGATTTCTGCGAGACGAGCCGATCCAAGCGCGACCGATCAGTCGGGTGGAACGATTCGGGCGCTGGTGTCGGCGCAAGCCGATGGTTGCCGGGCTCGGCGCGGCGCTGGTGACGGCCTTGATTGTCGGGTCCGCGGTGTCCCTGGCTTTTGGCGTTGCCTCAAGGCGCAACGCACGCGAGGCCACGGAAAACGCGCAAGTCGCCCTCCGCAACGCAAGGGAGCTCGCCAGCGCCCTGGAGGATCTTCGTCGGGAGAAGTCGGAGGTCGAGCGGCAGCGGGATCGGGCGGAGTCGAATCTCTACTTAAGCCGGATCGAGAGCGCCCACCGATACGTCCTCGATCGGGCCATCGGGCACGCTGATCGTCTGCTGGATGCGTGCCCAAAGCATTTGCGGCGCTGGGAGTGGGGCTACCTCAAACGCCTGTGCCATCTGGAGATGCGGGCGTTTCGTGGCGAAGAGAGGACTTCCGTCGGCCCGATTGCCCTGAGCCGTGACGGGAAACGGATCGCGTCGGCCGCTGAAGACGCCGAGGGATTCTGCGGCGTCAGCGTCTGGGAAGCGGAGACGGGGAAGGAGCAGCTTCACATCGAGATTGCGGGGCTTCGAGTCCACGACGTGGCCCTCAGCGCAGACGGCCGGCGTGTTGCGGCCGCCATCAACAGCGACGGCACGGCCCGTGTGTGGGACGCCGTCGACGGCCAGGAACTGCTAGCCTTCGGCAAGCCGGGGGAGGAGGCTTCGGCCTGTGTAGCCTTCAGTGCCGACGGGAAGAAGCTCGCCGTGGGCGGGAGGGCGGGCACGATCACGGTCTACGACACCTCTTCGGGCAACCCTACCACGCGCATCAACACCGACATCGGATGGCTGCAGATCGTCCTGTTCAGCCCCGATGGAAAGCGAATCGCCGCCAACGGGCAGGGAGTGTGCCGACTCTGGGACGCCGTCTCGGGCGAGTCGATCCGCACCGTGGCCGAGTATCCCGGCCAGTATGTCTTCAACAGGAGCGTCTCGTCGATCATCGGACATCCGGCCCTGTCATTCAGTGCCGACGGTCGACGGATAGCCACGGCCACTCCCGACCTGAAGGTGTGGGACGCCGAGACTGGTGATCTGATATGGTCGACATCTTCTACACCGGTCTTCCTTGCATTCAGTCCCGATGGAACGAAGATCGCGGGGACAATGGGAGGCACGGTCAAGATCTGGGACGCGCGGACCGGCCGCGAGACGAGCACGGTCTTCGGCTGCCATGTCGGCGGGAAGGTCGCGTTCATGCCCGACGGGAGGCACATGGTCACCGGCGGCAGTCCCGTGTGCGTGTGGGACCTGGACCAATGCCAGGAGGCGTCCACGCTGCCGGTCGCCGGCATTCCGTTGGCAACGACGTTCAACGCCGACGGCAGCCGCCTCGCCGTCGGTTTCATTGGTATGAAGGCGACGATCTTCGACACGAGCACGGCGGAGCTCGTCGGCACCGTCGGCTCCGACTGGCTCCTCGAGAGGACGGCTCAGACCGTGTCAGAGGGCCAAATGCGCCCATCGAACGAAGCCACGAAAGAGATGGCCGAATGGTGCCAGGCGGTGAGGGCTCCCGTGGCCTTCAGCCGCAACGGAAATCGCATGGCCGAGATGCGCATCGACAAGTCGGTTCACGTGTGGGACACCGTCGACCAGATCGAGATCCAAGTCTTCGCGTTTGCCCCGGGGCCTCTTACCGTCGCTCTGAGCTCGGAGGGCGACCGGATGGCGGTCGGCACGCCGGATTCGAAGGTGGAGATCTGGGACGTGGCGACGGCCGAGCGTCTCCAGGTGTTCGAATCGAAGACCCCATGGCTGCCCGACTACCATCTTGCGGCAATCGACGCACACTTGGAGAAGAACGCTTCGGCCCTCGACGACCAGAAGGCGGCTGTCCTGCGAGAGCAAATGGCCCGGTGGAAGAACGGGCTGGGGGTTTGCACGCTCGCGTTGAGTCCCGATGGTCGGCGACTGGCCGCGATGTCTCGGACGGGCACGATGAAAGCCTGGGACCTCACGACCGGCGAAGAGCGCTTCACGGCCTTCGCCTACGCCTTCCGAGAGGCTGACATCAAGACAACGCCGTTCCGATGGATGGCGCGTCCGCCGGGCATGGTCTATGGACCGAACGGCGACAGGATCGCCACGTTTGGTGGCCGTCTCATGCTCTGGGATGCCGAGACGGGCGAACGCTTGCTGACTCTCTCGGGCCATTCCGGCGACGCGACTTCCGTGGCCTTCAGCAGCGACGGCCGGCGACTCGTCTCGGGTGGCATGGACACGACCGTCAGGCTTTGGGATACCGTCACGGGGCAGGAGTTGATCCGTCTCACCGCGTCAGAGGCCACGCCCGTCGGGTCCGTGGCCATCAGCCCAAACGGGCAGCACGTCGTCGGGTCCCTGCTGGCCCCCCAGGTCATGTTATGGGACGCTGCCTCAAGCGAGGACCTGTCGTATGTGCGCCGGCCACGCGCGTACGCCATGCATCCACGACGATCCGATGTGCGAAGTGCGGAGTCCGCCGGCGCGAAGCCCAACGAGACGGTTCCTTCGGGGAAAGACCGTCCCCGCAAGCCGCCAGTTCGTTCCCAGGCTGCCAGTTTCCCCGAGCCTCTCAGCGAGGAAGGGCCGATTGAGGAGATTGACCTCGCCTCGGGGAGCGAGTTGACACTCACCCTGCGCGTGCGGCGGCAGGTGTTTGGTCGGGACGTCGGGTATTTCGGGCCATGTAAGATCGAATTCAGCCACGAGCCGCAAGAAGCGTTGCGCAGCGAACCCGAGTATCTGTCGGACACCCCGCTTTACGGCAGCATTCAGATTGGCTTCGGGCCCGACCCCCAAGTGACCGTAGTCCTCGATTCGCCGGAGAACGGCGAGCAAAGGCTCTTCTTCGACTCGAACAACGACGAAGACCTGACCAACGACGCCATCAGAACGTACGGTGCGCAGATCCAGGGGCATTGCGTCATCCAGGTGCCCTACGGCGACGGCACTGCGCCGTACACGATCGGCTACCACGGCTCGCACGAGGCGTTCTTCTATTACCGCGATCAGGCCCGGCAGTGCCGAATTCGGCTCGACGGGATCCTCTATCGTCTGCTCGTGCTTGACGACGACTGTGATGGCCGATACGACGATCTCTCTGACGGTGCTCTGTTCATCAGCCAAGGCACGACGCCAACGCTGCACGCTCCAACAGAGGCAATCAAGCTGACCGAGACTTTCGACCTGGGCGGCAGACGTTGGAGGATTCTCGCGATTGCTCCCGACGGGGCCACGATGAAAGTCCAAGCGATTGCAAGACCCTCGGAGACGAATACAGAGCGGGGCGACGAGCCGGCGGGGAAGGCGAAGGGCGACGACGGCCGAGAGCCCAAGTGACTATGCCCGCAGCGGGCATCGCGTCGCGGGGAGCGGCTTCCGGCGGGCGTGGACGCCCGGCACGGACTGATGGCACAGCTCCGACCGCCGGACCCCTCCACCGCTCTTGCATCGGGATGGCCGTCCCCGCTGTTTGTGGTGCGCCAGTCGCGCGTTGCGCCCGATGCACAATTGCGGGAGGTGGGGCGACCGACGCGCCTTGCGCAGTGCCCGAAAACGGGTGCCGGATTGCTCGCGGTCGGGCGATGGGCCGAATCAGGCCACCCCCCACGCGAGTGTTTCAGGCAGGGTGGTTTCTGGGGACGCGCCCAGTGTGG
>JAFGCA010000246.1 GCA_016932895.1 Sedimentisphaerales bacterium
CGTCCCGCCACCCGCGCCAGGCGCCGCTTGAACCGCTGCCAGCAACGACGCGACAAAGATCAGCAACATACGATTTGTGTGTCTCATGGGATCATCTCCTTTGACCCATCGATCCTGTAAACGCCCCTGCACCTTCTTTGGTCAACGCGGTCTCACCGTCGGCATTCTGTAACAGTATAGCCAGTAACGCGATTCTCTCCAGGCCGATTCCACCGGGAAGGAACGCCCGGGAAACAGTTCCTGGGTGTTGGGCACATGCTCCAGTTTGATCTCCAGCCGCTTCACACCCTGCGTCGAGCGGCGCGGGGTCAGGAACTCCTCTTCGCGCCAGCGGCGATTGCTCGTGATGACCCGGTGCTGGGTCTTGCCGAGCTCGCCTTCGGACTGAGGATTGCTGTAGACGTACGTGTTGCAGCCGGCACTTGCCGAAATCGTACGCCCGGTCGCGAGGGACAGCGAATTTCAGCGCACGAACGGTCGCGGGCGCGTCGCCCAACTCAGCCAGTGTCGTCCATTCGCGCGGTCTCAGACTCAACGTACCTGCGATGGTCGTGACGCCCTCGCCCACGGGAGCGATGTCGGTCCCCGCCCGTCGCAGCAGCTCCAGCACGTCTGTGGCGGGCGGCGTCCGGTCCCAGGACGTCAGCGGCCGGGAGAGGTTTTCCATCCCAGGCGAGAACAGGTGATAGATGTAATAACCCGTTCCGTAGAAGGTGCGGCCGTACGCGATGCGAAGGCGGTCTTCAAACGGCAGCGGGACCCAGGTCAGGTCCGCCCCCTTCGTGATCGACCACGTCCAGGCCAGGGGATTCGGAAAAAGCTCGGCCGGGATGAACGTCGTCTCGCTGAACCGCTTCTTGGCATTGACGGGATCGGCGGTCCCGGTTTCGCGGACGATGAAGTCGTTGCCATCGATCTCATGGTGCCAGGGACTGCCATGCCAGTGGTTTGTGCGTTTGAAATACAGCACGCCCGGACCCGGCGTATCGAGCGTGACGTTGAACGTGTCCGATTCCTGATAGAGAAATCCGCTGGCGTCGGCGGTGCGGTTGTTGCCCTCACGATCGTAGGTGCTGCGCATATAGGCGCGGACGCCGATCCGCTGATACGGGAGCCGGTCCCACATCCGATAGGCGTCCAGCCCCACGGGGATCATCGGTGGCTCCCGCGATTGCCGCAGCTCGGCCGATACAGCCAGGGCAACGGGCATCATCGCCAACGAGAACGCTATCCGTATCGCCTTCATGTCCACAGTCTCCCCTAAGCACGCTACCTTCTTCCCGCCGGCCCTCTCCGAGAAAAACAGCCTCCCCTCCTCCCACGAGGCCCCAGTAAACCACATCCGGGTTGTGAAGTAAAGCACCTCTCCATGCCGGCGGGCTCTTGCACCGGAACCGAAAAGACTGGAAGGAAACGGCCCGTTTGATTAGCATGGCTGTGTCACGTTTGCGGACAGCATCTTGGCGCACAAACGAGGAAAGGAGCCGGTCGAGATGAGAGAACGAACCACCACGCGGCGAGATTTCGTGAAGGCAGTGGCAGCGGGCGCGGCGGGCTTGACGATCCGCCCGGCCCGGGCGGCCGACCCGACGGCCCTGATCGCAGTCGATCCCGAGCCGCGGTTCGAGCTGTCGCCCTATCTTCACATGCAATTTATGGAGCCGCTGGGAACCACCGACGGCTCGGTGGCGGCGGCCTGGGACTTCGGACGCGACTGCTGGCGCGACGACGTCGTCGACGCCACCCGCCGGCTCGGCACGCCCTTGCTGCGCTGGGGCGGGTGCCTGGCCTCCTACTACCGCTGGCGCGAAGGCGTCGGCCCGCGTGACAAAAGGCAACCCTACCTCAACACCTGCTGGGGAGGCCTCGACACGAATCAGGTCGGCACGCACGAGTTCGTCGACTTCGCTCGCCAGGCCGGCGCCGAGCCCTTCTTCTGCGTCAACTTCGAGTCGGACGGCAAACCCTACTTCGCCAAAGACGCCAAGGGCAACGACCGCTGTGCCGGGCCCGAAGAGGCCGCCGACTGGGTCGATTACTGCAACAACCCGGACAACCGCCAGCGCATCGCCAACGGCGCCAAGGAGCCCTTCAACCTCAAGCTCTGGCAGCTCGGCAACGAGACCTCCTACGGCGGCACGTGGAAGGCCGACAAGGCCGCCGAGCGCACCATCGCCTTCGCCAAAGCCATGCGCCGCCGCGACCCCGACCTCCAGCTCATCGGCTGGGGCGACAGCGGCTGGGCCCGCCAAATCCTCGAGACCGCCGGCGAGCACCTCCAGTACATCGCCTTCCACCACATGTTCAACCCGGATCGCGGCCTGCCCAACTCGCCCCTGCGCGACATCGAGTACCGCAAAGACCCCGCCTGGACCTGGGAGCGGCTCATGAACGTTTCCAAGGCCCACGAGGCCCGCATCAAACGGATGCGCGAGCAGACCGCCGGCTTCGACACGCCGCTGGCGCTGACCGAATGTCACCTGGCGTTGCCCGGGCGCAACCGCTGCGAGGTCCTCTCCACCTGGGCGGCCGGTGTCGCCAACGCCCGCATGCTCAACGTCCACGAACGCCACGGCGACAAGCTCAAGATCGCCACGCTCGCCGATTTCTGCGGCACGCGCTGGCAGGTCAACGCGATCATGATCCCCGTCCCCGGCGGCAAATCCTACCTGATGCCCGTGGCCCTGGTCATGAGCCTCTATCGCCACCACACGGGCGAAAGGGCCGTCAGCGTTTCCAAGGCCCCCGACGCCCTGGACGTCACGGCCAGCCGCACGGGCGAGAAGGTCTTTCTGCACGTGGTGAACACAAGCCGCAAGAGGGCGATCCGGGCCAGGCTGGACATCGCCGGTCGGCAAATCCGCACCGGCCGGATCTTTGAGATGGCCGCGGACCCCGAGTTCGAGGTCACCGAGACCCGGCCCGACGAGATCAAGCCCGTCGAGAAAAAACTCGCCGGCAACAGCGAGTGGTCCTTCCCGGCCGCCTCCGTCTCGGCCGTGGAGCTGGAACTCGCCCAGGCATAGAGGAAACACGCCATGGCGGCACAACCGAGCACGCGTCGAGAGTTTCTGCGGATGATGGGAGTCGGCGCCGGCGTCCTGGGCATGGGCCGAGGTTCGGCACGCCCCGCCGCCGAACGGGCACCCGCCTCCCCGATTGACGAAGACTTCTTCGTTCGCCCGGAGGAGCTGACGCTGCGTTTCCGCCACGGCCGGCCCGAACGCCGGCTCTCGTTCGACAACTTCCAGGGCTCCCCCGAGGCCTGGAAGAAGGCGTGTCGCGACAAGCTCGCCGAACTGCTCGGTCTGCCGCGCCAAGCGTCAGGCAACGACTCTCCGGGTGGCAGCGTCAAGCGCAGCTTGGCGATGGGGTCCAGCCGTATTGCTTCACGCGACACGCTTGCCGCCGACGTTCGCCTGCTGCGATCCACTGACGTCGACGACGTGAAGATCGAGGCCTGGGTGATGACGGTCGACGAATCGCTTACCATCCCGGCCTACCTACTCTCGCCCGAATCGCCCTGGCATCCCGACCAGGCGGTCATGGCCCTTCACGGGCACGGCGCCGCCGAGCCGTGCGTGGGCCTGCGCGACGACTACCACCACCGCTTCGCCCTGGAGCTGGCCCGGGCCGGTCACATCGTGCTCTGTCCGGCCCTGCGCGGGTTCGGGGCGCTCGGCGACCTGGCCTTCGGCGACGAGGGCCGCTGCCTGGACTATTGGAAGTCGCAACGCGGCCGGCAGTTCACGCTCATCTCCGACGCCTTCCTGTACGGCCGGACCGTCATCGGCGACACCGTCGCCGACCTGCTCCGCTGGGAAAACTGGCTGGCCCGAAAAAAAGGCATCCGCACCGTTGATGTCGCCGGCATCTCCTACGGTGGCGATCTGGCGTTGACGTACCCGCCGTTCAGCGACCGCGTCCGCAGAATCTACGCCAGCGGCAGCTTCGGCTCCTTCACTGCGATCTTTCCCCGTTGCTACAACGCCCCGGCCCACGCCATCGGCGGAATCCTCAACTGGATGGACCGAAGCGACATCGCCGGACTAAACGCCCCCCGACCCATCCAGCTCCATTACGGCGAGAAAGACACACCCGGACCCCGAAACAACTCCGCGGCCTACAACGAAACCGTCGAAACCGCCCTCGAAGAGCTAAAACGAATCTACCACGCCTTCGACGCCCTCAAACAAATCAGCTTCAAAGTCACAACCGAAGCCGCCCACGAAATCGACAACGAAGACCTACAGGACTTCCTCGCAGGATAGAACGACGCACGGAGACACATCAGAGGCGCCAACGTCTGACCTGATCGTGGGATTGGAGTGAGATCCGCTCTTGCGCCCGGCGTTCTCCACAGGAGAACCGAACGGTCCCCTGCGACTGGAGAGACAGGCGGGCGGGTTACCAGATTGGGGGGAGGAGGCGGAATTTGGTTTTTTTGGCGTATTGGGTATATCCGGGCAGTTGGGCCTGGAGGGTTTTGTCTTCGAGGGCGGTTCGGACGATGAGGACGGCAACAGCTCCGGCGGCGGGGATCAGGCCGAAGGCGGAGCCGACGATCAGCGGGCCGGCCAGGGCCCAGAGGCTCGCGCCGACGTAGCCTGGATGACGAACGACGCGATACGGTCCGGCGGTGACGACCCGGTGCCCACGGTCGTGCTGGATGCGGACGGTCGCCTCGAAGTGGGTGTTGACCAGCATCGCCCAGGTCAGGACCACGGTGCCGGCGGCGAAGAGAAGCGTCCCGACCACGGCGGCCCAGGCGCCGAGGCTCGACCATTGGTATCGACCTGCATCCAGGCCGATCACGACGGGAACCACGTAGAAGGCGAGCAGGCCGTAGAGGGTCAAGAGGAGCTTGTCCCAGGGTATGGTGTCTTTCTTCTTTTTCCAGCTTCCCCGGTGGTTGACCAGGCCCGGGTTGACGGCGGCGACGAGGACGCTCTGGCCGAACATGCCGACAAGGCTCACGACGAGAAAGAGCCACGCGCGCGGCAGGTCCAGCCGGCCGGCCGCGGCGAAGAGCAGCGTCGCCTCGATGAACGCGCCCAGAAAGCTCCCGACCAGCACGACAATCCCCGGCTTCTCGAGCCGGACCCGAGCGGGCGTTGCGAGTTCACTGCGATCGACCATCGGCAACCTCCAAAGGCAATCTGACCCAAAGCGTTTAGTGTATCGCACGAAGCGCCGAGCGTGAAGCGATTCGCGTGACGATCCTCGCCTTACGCTTGAAGCTATGGCGCGCGGACGCCTTGGACAGCCGGCAGGGGCAACCACGAGGGTTGCCCCTGCGAGCGTTGAATGGCACTGTCGTTCTGTCGTCGTGCGAGAATCACGGGGAGACGGTGAAGTCGCCTGAGAAGGCGGCGCCGGCCTGGTTGCAGAAGATCTGCCAGGTTCCGGCCGGGAGGGGCCCGAACCACGCCTCAACCCCGCAGATGGGATCGTAGTGCCCGCCGGCGCAGGCGGGCTCGGCCGGAGGCTCAAAGAACAGCTCGACGGTTCGTTGGAGCGTGTTGACTTTGATTCTCGGGATGCCCATGTTCTGTTCGGCGACGGCTCGCTTCTCGTAGACGATGTCAAGCGGGCCGTAGAGACGAATCACTTCGCCGCTGTCCGGATCGGTGGTCATGCGCCATTCCTGCGGAGGCTCTTCCCCCGGGATCCAGATCGCCTGCTGGGCCATACGCCCCAGGCGGATGTCGTCGAAATAGACGCGCCCCGAGCCGCCCGACTCGGGACGACCCGGATCGCCCAGGCCGATGCGGAGGTGTTTGATGCGCGTCAGGTCCAGACCGCCGGAGAAGTCTTCCAACGGAATGTTCCAGGGGCGCCAGTGGCCCGTGAGCACGCGTTCGGTGTCCATGTTGATCACGTTGGCGCGGAGGGTTCCGCCGGAGTCTCGCAGTTGCACGTACATCGGCTCCGGCGCGTTGGGCACGATCCCGATGTCGCGCGAGCTCCAGGAACCGCTGACCGAGCCGACGGTCTGTACGTTGGAGAAGGCGGCCCGGCAGGTGAGCCCTTCGTTGTGGCTGGTCAGGCAGAGCCCCACGTACACGTTGCTGCTCATGGAGAACGTCTGGGGATTCCAGGTCATCGGGAGCCAGGAGGAGCCGTTGGTGGAACGGTAGGCTCGGAACGTGTTGCCGTTGCGTTCGATCTTGAGCCACAGGGGAGCGGTTGCGTTCCATTCGGCGGAGGTCGCTACGTCCGTGTCGCTGGTGGCGGAAGCACCGGTGCTGCGGCGTGTCTGGAAGTGCACGCCTTCGCCGGGCGACACGATGGCCATCGCAAACTTGGAATTCGCGGCCAGGCTCTCGCGGATCATCACACCGGCCTTGGCCCAGCTATTGGTGTTGGTCACACCGAGGACCCGAGCCTGGATGCTGCCGTTGCCGGCCAGTTGCCTGTAGGCGTAATGGAACTGGTCGGAAGTCCCCCAGATGTCGACGCCCTGGGCAGTCATCAATTGGACGTTGCCCGGTTTCGAGGTGAAGCTGCCCGGAGCGACGCCCTTGTACCACAGCGTCAGGACGTCCACTCCGTCGCGCGTCCAGTTTTGGGACGAGCTGAAAGTGCGCTCGACGTACGAGAGGTACGAGAGGTACGAGGACCAACTGTTGTCGTAGCCAAACGGCATCGCCTGGGCGCCCTCGTGGACGGAATTGCGCTCGACGTACGGCGCGTCCTGGTAGCCGATCCAACTTCCGTTCTGCGAATCGGCAGCGCCATCGGTCCACACATCGAAGATGCGGTTCGGGGACGAGGCGGTATAGCTCTCGAAGTCGTCGACGACCAGGTAATCTGCGACGGTGAATTTCCAGAGCTTGCCCGGGATGGTGCTGCCGTTGCTGCGCACACCGTCGATTCGCCAGTAGTAGCTCTGGCCCCATTGCAGGGTGCCGGGGCTGTAGGATGTGCTCGTTTGTTGGCCGCGATAGGACAGCGAGCTTGCATTCGTGCCGAAGTATACTTTGTGTCGTGTCGCCTCGCTGCCGGGGGCCCAGGTGAGAGCGGCGTTATCGTCAGCATTCGTCGCGCCGTTGGCGGGTTGCGGCATATGGGCCAGGAGCGGCGCCTGGAAGGCGCTGGCGGGAACGACCTGCGTCGGTAGCGAGGGGCTCTCCCAGTAGAGCTCAGCGATGGCGCCACCGCCGTTCTCATACATGTCCATTCGCAGGGAATAGCGCTGTCCGCCTGTCAGAGCGACCGGGCAGCTCGTGTCTACCGTCGCCGCATGCTCGGTCCAATTATCGATGATCAGCACGCCGTCCAGCCACAGACGCACGCCGTCATCGCTGCGCGTCAGGAACGTGAAGGAGTCCGTGGCCGGCGCGATCAGATCCGCCGTCCAACGTACTGAGAACGTTTCCGGATGGACCAGGCTTGGATTCGGAGAACCGTCGCCCCAGTCGAAGTTGATCGTCGCATCCTCGCGCGTCATCACCAGATTCGTGAAATTGATGTTGTTGAAGTACTGGCCCGTGAGGCCTCCGCCACCGACGCCTGCGCCGCTGACATGCACGGAAGCAGTATTATTACCCTCGTTGCTCTCGGCCACGTCGTCGGTGGCGTCGACAATACAACCGATGTAGTAATCGTCCCAGTCAAGATCGCTCGGAATGGCCAGGTTGATGCTCAGTTCCAGCGAATCACCTGCCGAAACGCCCGTACTGTGGACCTGTCCCAACTGGCGATCCGACGCGGTGATGCTCGCGTCCTGAGAGGCATAGAATTTGGTGTGAAACGAGCCGGTATCGGCAGGACCGTTGTTGCGAACCGTCACGCTGGTTTGCAGGCTTTGTCCGGGAACCGGAGGAGTCGGGGAGATGTTCAGGTCCTCGCAGAACAGATCCGCCTGCAGCTCCCAGTACACCCGGAATTCCACGTAGTCCACCCGTCCGGAGTCGAGCCACATCGTGT
Organism: Sedimentisphaerales bacterium; assembly: GCA_016932895.1. The sequence goes on from JAFGCA010000246.1 coordinate 7,933, forward strand.
CTCTGATGATCGCAGAGTACGTCTGATTGACGGGCTCGCCGTCAAAGGCGTCTGTAGTGCGCCAGTTGAGATAGACATCGCTGTCATCGTCCAGATCATCGTCGTGGCCGCCGTCGGTAGAGCCGCCAAGATTGTCATACACCAGGACATTTCCGCTGTGCGCGCTGGAAGTCAGAAGGACCTCGTAATCCCCACAGAAGAAAGAGGCTGGATCGTCGCGATCCTCGATCCGGATGCGGTATTCCACCTTGCTCACGCGCGCCCAGGAGGGAGCACCGGAGACTGCCAACGATCGCGTAACAGAGCCGAGATCCGGAATGTCCACGTTTGTCCCGGTAGAAACGAGTTTATAGTCGCCCCAAACGGGACTTGCCCCCGCAGTACTCAACAGGAGGGCCACCGCTGTGATGGTTGAGATTTGCCGTTTCCGCATGATCGTTCTCCTACTCACGCCAATGACAAAAGACTTGGTCTCACCGGACTGGCCGACACCGCCGCAGATCCGACCGCCACCTGCCATCCCGCGCGAGTCAGAGGTGGCGGTTCCTTGGGGGAGGGCCTCGTGGCACGGAGATTCGTACTCTGGCGATCGAGAGCGTTTCGGTACACGATAACGACCCGGCGAGGAACCACGGCAGGAGGCGCAGGCAAGATAGAATCTGCACCCGGGGCCCCTCCGTAGAGCGGGCCGGATGCACATGGACATGAAAGACCGATAGACGGGCCCCCTCCCCCCGGCATCCTTTCTCTCCTCCCCCCTTTTCCAAAGGCTTCATAGAGTACCTGCATCCGTGCGGTGACGATTGCGACAGTCCTTCTCCACATGACCCGACGGTCCGGGCCGATCATGCGATCCTATGGGCGACCTGGGTCTTCCAGGACAACTCTACCGGCCAGGCGCGACGTGTCAATTGGGGAAAATGCGTATTTTTCGGACGCGTTCTGCCCTGGTTGGGCTCGCCATCGCTGGAACGGAGCTGTCGAAGCTATATCGAAGGCGCGGTGGTTGCGGGTCCGTCGGCCGGATATGAGACGGTCTCCTCCGTGACTCCTTTGAAACCCAGCTTCAGGAAGAAACGGTTGAGCATGACGTAGAGCGAGGGGACTACGACGAGCGTGAGGATCGTGGCGAAGCCCAGCCCGAAGATCACGACCACCGCCATGTTGCGCCACCACTGCGTCGATTCGCTCCGCGTGGCCCAGGAGAACGTGTGGATGTCGAATGAGATGCCGACGGCCATGGGGATCAGGCCGATGATCGTGGTGGTGGCGGTCAGCAGGACCGGACGCAGGCGCGTGACGCCGGCTTCGGTCGCCGCCGAGACCAGATCCATCCCCCGGCTCTGGAGCTGCCGCGTGTAGGCCAGCAGAACGATCGCGTTGTTCACCACCACACCGGCCAGACTGATCACGCCGATTCCGCTCATTATGATTCCAAAAGGCAGGTCGCAGATCAGCAGACCGATCAGCGCCCCGATGAGCGAGAGAATCACGGTCGTCATGATGATGAAGGGGATCATGAGCGAATTGAATTGGATCACCAGCACCATCGTCACCAGGAGGATGGCGATGACGAACGCCTTGGAGAGGAAGGCCTGGGCTTTGTCCTGTTCTTCCTTCTCGCCGGCATAGCGAATCTCGCAGCCGAGCGGCACGTCAAGCTCGCTGAGTCGGGCCTGGACGTCCGCCAGCACTTCCGTACCGAGACGTCCCTCGGCATCGGCCGTCAGCGTGATGACGCGCTTCTGATCGACGCGGTTGATCGTTCCGAACCCGCCTTGATACTTGAACTCGCCCAGGGAGCTGAGCGGCACGGCGTGCCCGGCATTGTTGGGGATGCGCAGCCGGTACAGATCGTCGACGTTGACGCGGTCGGCCAAGGGCAGACGCACCGTGATGTCGTACTCATCGTTGTACTGGCGATAGGTCCCGACCTTGGAGCCGTAGATGGCCATCTTGAGGAAGTTGCCGACGGTGGCGGTGTTGACGCCGAGCAGCATGGCGACGCGGCGGTCCACGGTGAAGGCCAGCTCGGGACGCGTCCCCTCGTGATCGCTGCGCAAGTTGACGACGTTCGGCACCGCGGCTATCAGGCGCTGGGCGTCGGCGCTGAGCTGTTCGAGCGCCTGGAAATCCTCGCCGATCATGCGCACCGTCACGGGCGCGCCGGTGGGCGGACCCTGTTCCCCGCTTTCCACCTTGATTTCAGCCCCGGAGATGTCCGCGAGGGTTTCACGAACCTCGGCAATGATTTCCGTGGAAGGACGCTCGCGCTGGGCAAAATCGTAGAAGACCAATGTCACGTTGGCCATGTGCGAGCCGCCGACGCTGGCCGTGAGATTCATGGTGCCGCCGGCCGACCCTACGTTGGCAACGACGTGCTCGAGCCACGGAGCGTACGGCTCGAGGCGCTGCTCGACCAGGCGCGCGATGCGGTCCGTCTCGTGGATATTCGTGCCTTGCGGGGCGCGGATATCGATGACGGCGCGCTCGGGGTCCGTCTCCGGGAAGAACTCCGTCCCCGGGCCGATCTTGCCGTAGACCGTCGCCACGCCGAAGAGCAGGCAGAACGCCAGGAACAGCACCAGGCCCGGATTCTCCAGGCCTGCCTGCAGCACCCGACGGTAGCCGTCGAGGAACCAGTGGCGCTTCTGACGGGGCTTGTGTCTGGTGCCGGCCCAGATCGAGCAAATCACCGGGTTGAAAACCAGTCCCACAAACAGCGAAGCCAGCAGGCCCAGGGTCAACGTGATCGGCAGGTACTTCATGAAATCGCCCATCATTCCCGGCCAGAAGATCATCGGCAAAAACGCGCACACGGTAGTAAACGTAGAGGTGATCACCGGCCAGGCCACCTCGCGCGCCCCGAGGATCGCGGCCTCAGTGCGCCCGTAGCCCAGTTGAAGATGACGATAGATATTTTCCACGATCACGATCGCGTTGTCCACGAGCATGCCGAGGACCAGCACGAGACTGAACAACACGATCATGTTCAGCGTGTAATCCAGCGCCTGGACCAGGAAGAAGGTGATGAGCATGCTCAGCGGGATGATCAACGCCACGATCGTGCTGGGACGCCAGCCGAGGAACAACAACAGCACCGCCGTGACCAGGATCAGGGCCGAGGCGATGTTGTTTTCCAGATCGGCCACCATGTTGCGGACCCTCTTCGACACGTCGTAGGTGATGTCGAATTTCACCGCACCGGGGACCCGGCTCTGGGCCTCGTCAATCACCATCTTCACGATGTCTGAGACCCGCACGGCGTTGGCGCCGACGCGTTTGGAGACGCTCAGAGTCACGTTCTCCACGCCGTCGAGGCGCGAGTAGGTGGTTCGGTCCTTGAAGGTGTATCGCACGGAGGCGACGTCGGCCAGATAGATCGGCTTTCCGGCGCGGACCGTCAGCAGCAGATGGTCCACCTCCGCCGGCGTAACGAACTCGGCCGGGACACGAACGTTGAATTTCGTCCCCTCGGTTTCCAGTCCGCCGGCGGAAATATTCACGTTCTCCGACGGAATCAGCGCCAGGATCTCCGGAATGGTCAGACTGTACTCGGCGATCCGGTCCGGGTCGAACTCCAGCCGGACCTCGGGTTCCAGATCGCCCGCCATCTCCACCTTCAGCACGCCGGGAACGGCCTCCAAAGCATCCTTCACGTCGTCGGCGATCTCCTTGAGCTGCACCGGCGAGACGTCGCCGGAGATGCTGATCAGCATGATGGGAAGCTCGGCGAAGTTGATCTCCTTGATGACCGGCTCCTCCGCCTCACGCGGCAGCTCGCCCTTGGCCAGGTCGACGCGGTCGCGCACGCGCTGCAGCGCGACCTCGCTGGGCACGTCCGACGTGAATTCCACGTCGATCATCGACATGCCCTCGGCGCTGCTGGAGGTAATCTCCTCAACCCCGCGAATCCCGTTGAGCTCCTTCTCGATCTTCATCGTCACGGAGGTCTCGATGTCTTCCGGAGAGACCCCCTCATACAGCGTGCTGACCAAAACATGGGGAATGGGAATATCCGGAGCCGCCTCGCGCGGCAGCGCCATGTAGCTGTAGCCGCCCAGCAGGATGATCAGAAGCCCCAGGACGGCGACCGTCGTTCGATTTCGGATGGCAACGTCGGTCAGAAGCATGAGGGCTACTTCTTCTCTGATACGACAGTAACGGTCTGGCCCGGCGCGACGAAGCGGTGGCCGGCCACGATCAACTTGTCGCCCGGCTTCAGGCCCTCCTTGACCCGGATGCGATCGCCCTGGATGATGTCCAGTTGCACCTCACGCCGTTGCGCTTCGCTGGAATTCACGACGTAGACCGCTTGTCCCTGCTCCATGGGAATCACCGCCAGCAGCGGGATCAGGATCGCGTTCTCCAGGATCCGACGCGTCAGACGCACGCGCACGATCTGGCCGCTGCGCAACAGGCCTTCGTCGTTGGCCACGCTCACTTCCATCTTCGTGGAACGAGTCTGCGGATCGGCCAGCTCGTTGATGAAGGTAATGGTCCCCATGCGCGAGATCTCGTCGCCGCGGACGTCGGCAAAGACCTCCGCCTGCCGGCCGACTTCAAAGAAGGCAACGTCGCGCTCGGGCACGTCCACCACGACCTTGACGGGATCCGTCTCGACCAGCTCGGCCACCGGCATCCCGGGCTGCACGTACTCGCCCACTTCGACGTGCAAGTCGTTCAGCACCCCCGCCATAGGCACAAGAATGCGGGTACGCTCCAACTGGGCTTTGACCTCGGCAAGCTGCGCCTTGCTGGCGGCCAGATTTGCGGTTGCGTTGTCCAGGTCGCTGCGGCTGGTCGCTTCCATATCGACCAGCTCGGCCATTCGCTTGTACTCGATCTGGTTCCGCTCGTGCTGGGCCTGGACCCTCTCGACCTGCGGGCGGATCATATCGGCGTTGAGCTCCAGTAACAGCGCGCCGGCGGCCACCGGGCGGCCTTCGGTCGAGAGAATTCGCTCAATGCGACCGGCGACCTCGGCCGAGATCGTAACGACGCGGTTGGGCTCGACCACCGCCGGCAGATCGAACGAATCGACAAGCTGCGGTTCGACGGCGACGGTCTCGACGGTCACATTCACCGGCGGCGCCTCCGTCGCGGCGGGCTCCTCCTTATCCGCCGGCATCATAATCACGCCTGCCAGCAGACCGATGGCGATCAGCACAATGACCGCCTTGATGACAAGACCAAGCAGCCGGCCGCGTTTCTGCTCAACACCTGTATTTTGTGGTGATACTTCGCCCATGCGTTTTACCCATTGCACCGTGCAAAGAACCCTCTCCCTAAGGCAAATAACCGTCCCATGCATCAAATTATAGCGTCCTGCAGAGGAAGATACAAGGGGGATGCACTCATAGTTCAACGCATCCGGCGAATCGGCCGGCTCCTTTCAAACTCCTGCAGGGCGATTGTCCTGCCCTCCGATCAATCCGATCTTGCTTTGATGCGATCCAAACGGTATTCTGCAGCCGCGTAGACGAGTCATCAATCATGTAACAACAGGAGTTTTGCAAAATGGAGATTAGGCTTATATTCTTCAAGGAAATCGTTGGTGTGATTTCCTTGAAGAAGGGGCTTATATCCCGATAC
>JAFGCA010000247.1 GCA_016932895.1 Sedimentisphaerales bacterium
CCTTGACGCTGCCACCCGAGAGGCCACCGAGAAACTGAAGCGAGATTCTGAAGAAGGCCCCCATGCGTTCCCCGCCGGCCCGTCAAAAAAGCCAAGACTTCCGCGTGGGTCGGTGCTACAATACCGCCGGTGACAGCACAATCGTGTACGAGCGTCTTATGGAGGTGCCGCAGATGCAATGCGCCAATCAGAAGCACGATAAGAACAAATCCGCACCACACCGCCACTGCTGCCCTCGCGCGCAGAAGTCTCTCCGGGACCGGCTCCGGAGCCGCTGGCTGATCTGGCTGCTGCCGGTGGCGGGGCTGGTATCGCTGATCTGGTTTCTGCTTCGCGTGATCCCGAAACCGTCGCGAGCACTGTATCCCTGCCAGCGTGTGGCGATGCCGCTGGCGTCGGGCTTTGTCGCGTGGCTCATCGGCATCACCGGCAGCGTCGTGGCGTTTCGCCGGGCGCGGGGACTGTTTCGCCAAGCCCGCGTGCGTCTGGCTCTTGCCTGTCTGGCGGCGGCGGTGGTCTTTGGCGCAGTGGCGATCCGAAACATGCCGGAGACGAACGTCGCGGCCGCCGAGGCCGACCCGCTCAACCCCATCGGCGCGGGCCGGGGCATCCATCCGGGCCGCGTCGTCTGGGTTCACGATCCCGAGGCCACCGACTGGGACGGACCGGGAGACGGACACCTCTGGCAGCCCGAGCATACGGACCAGGCGGTCTGCGACCGGATGATGTCGAAAGCCCTCCAGAATCTGACGGGCGCCTCCGCCGATGCCGCCGCGTGGAATGCGATCTTTCGTTACCACAACAAGGCCCGCGGCAAGGGCGACGTCGGCTACAAGGGCGGCGAGAAGATCATGATCAAGGTGAACTTCGTCGGCTTCATCCGAACGGTCGACTCCGTCAACCGCCAGACGTACGCCCTGGAAAGCTGGGTGGACTACATGAATACGTCGCCCCAGATGATCGCCGCCCTGCTGAAGCAGTTGACCGAAGCGGCCGGCGTCCGGGAGTCCGACATCGCCGTCGGCGACAGCCTGGCCTATTTCGCCAAGGAATACTACGACATGCTCCACGAGCAGTTCCCTCGCGCCCAGTACCTCGACTGCGAGGGCAAGGGCAAGCGGGGCAAGATGGGATTGTCCGACGTGCCCCTGCACTGGAGCTGCCAGCCGAAGGATTGTAAACAGGACTACCTCCCCCGTTCCTTCGCTGACGCCGATTACATCATCAACCTAGCCAACCTCAAGGCCCATCCAGGCTCGGGCGTCACGCTCTGCGCCAAGAACCATTACGGCTCCCTGGTCCGCCTGCCGTACGAAAAAGGCTACTACGAAATGCACAAGAGCGCCTTTAGCAAGGGCTCGGGCGAGTACCGCACCCTGGTCGACCTGATGGGCCACTCCCAGATCGGCGGCAAGACCGTGCTCTATCTCGTCGACGGCCTCTACGGAGGCGTGCACTACGTCGAGCACGTGCCGAGGAAATTCAAGTCGGCCCCCTTCAACGACGACTGGACGTCGAGCCTGCTGGCCTCGCAGGACCCGGTCGCTATCGACTCGGTCGGCGTGGATGTTTTGCAGGCCGAGAAGGCCCTGGACAAGTACACACAGCGAGGCGGCGCCGATGACTATCTGCACGAAGCCGCGTTGGCGGACAAGCCGCCTTCGGGCACGTTTTACGATCCGGACCACGCCGGCAACGTCGTGCGGCTGGCCAGCCTCGGCGTCCACGAGCACTGGAACAGCCCCCAACAGATGCAGTACTCGCGCAACCTCGGCAGAAGCGAGGGGATCGAGCTTGTCAGAGTCACGAGCCGGACCGGCGCCGCGGCGCCCGTCATCGCGCCCGGCGCGAAGGTCGTCCTGCTTTCCGATACGTTCAAATTCACCGAAGGCCCGGCCCCCGACGCCGAAGGCAACGTCTTCTTCACGGACCAGCCCAACGACAGGATCTGCAAGTGGTCCGTGGACGGCAAACTGACCGACTTCATGAAGCCGTGCGGCCGCTCCAACGGTCTGTTCTTCGACCCGCAGGGCAACCTCTGGGCCTGCGCGGACATGGATAACGAGCTGTGGATGATCGATCCCCAGGGCCACGCCACCATCCTCGTCGCCGACTTCAAAGGCAAAAAGCTCAACGGCCCCAACGACCTCTGGATGGACGCCCAGGGCGGCATCTACTTCACCGATCCGCTCTACAAGAGGCCGTACTGGACCCGCGACCCGGCGATGCAGCAGGACGGCCAGCACGTCTATTACCTCACGCCCGATCGCAAGAGACTCATCCGAGTCGCTGACGACCTCGTCCAGCCCAACGGCATCATCGGCACGCCCGACCAGAAATACCTCTACATCGCCGACATCGGTGACAAGAAGACCTACCGCTTCAAGATCAACGCCGACGCGTCGCTGTCGGATAAAACGCTCTTCTGCAAAATGGGCTCCGACGGCATGACCATCGACAACGAGGGCAACGTCTACCTCACCGGCAAAGGCGTCCACGTCTTCAACCCCGCCGGCGAGAAGATCGAGCACATCGCCATCGACGAAGGCTGGACCGCCAACGTCACCTTCGGCGGCAAAGACCGCCACACGCTCTTCATCACCGCCATGGACTCGCTCTACGCCATCAAGATGCGAGTGAAAGGCGTCTACTGAGAAGCACAGAGAAACGGGAGACGATATAATGCGGAAGGGATTGACAGCGGTCATGCTGGCCGTGTTGAACGTCGCCGTCGCGTGGGCGGCTGGACCCGTCGAGGTCAAACTGGTCGAGGTCCGGAAGATCTGGGATGGGGCGCCGCACAATGCGTTTACCGATCTGGTGCGCTGGCGCGACAGTCTGTACTGCGCGTTTCGCGAGGGGCGCGGGCACGTTTCCACGGATGGCAGGATTCGCGTGCTCAAATCGACCGACGCGCGGCAGTGGTCTTCCGCGCACGTGGCGAGGCGGGACGGCTTCGATCTGCGGGATGCGCACCTGTCCGTCACGCCCGACGACCGGCTCATGCTCATCGGCGGCGCCGCGCCGCGAAAGACGGACCATGAAAGCGCACCGACCGGGAGCTTCGTCGCGTTCTCGGCCGACGGCGCAGAATGGACCGAGCCGCAGATCGTGATGGAGCCGGGCCGCTGGCTATGGTGCGTCACCTGGCATAGGGGCAAGGCCTACGGCGTCTCGTACACCGCCGGCGGCGGTGAGAGATACTTGAGTCTGCATACCAGCACCGACGGTTTGAAGTACGAGACACTCGTCCCCAGACTGTTCGAGGAAGGCTATCCGAACGAGACGCCCCTGCGGTTCGACCGCTACGGTGTCTGCTACGCCCTGGCCCGGCGCGACGGCAGCGGCGCCACACCGCGAAGCGCCCTGCTCGGCATCAGCCGGGGCGACTACACGCAGTGGCAGTGGCACGACCTCGGCGCCGACTTCAACAGCTTCGGCGGCCCGAACTTCATCCAGTTGCCCACCGGTTACTGGATTGCGGCCGGACGCATGCACGCCGGCGGCGCCCATACCGCCGTGACGCTGCTGGACGTGGTCAACCACAAGATGACCAAGCTTCTCAAGCTGCCCAGCGGAGGCGATACGAGCTATCCCGGCCTGCTCTGGCACAACGACCGGCTCTGGATAAGCTACTACTCCAGCCACGAAAACAAGACCACCATCTACTTGGCCGAACTGAAGGCGAGCTACTCCTGCCCTACCTGCGGCGCGGCGATGAAGACCGTCCCCATGCTGGTGGGACTGCCTACCGAGACAATGCGGGAGCAGTTGCGTCAAGGCAAGGCTCTGCTGGCCGGCTGCGCCGGCGACCCGCACAATCCCGTGTTCGCCTGCGTCTGCGCGAAATGCCGCAAATGGAAAACCGCCGAGATGATGTATTGGCAGGACCTGCCGACGGAATTCGGCACCACGGCCCCCTGACCGGGACCCAAATACAGTCAGCGCGAGATTCCTTGTAACGCGGGGCCCTTTTCGGCGTCTTAAAGATGGTGTGCGCGCGTGTGGGTTTGCGGTAGCATGAAGCGAAATCAGGAGCGCTGTCATGACACGAGCGACGGGAATTGCGATTTTGTCTGCATTCACAGTGGTTTTCTGCCTCGGTGTCAAGTCTGCGCCGGCGGAAACGGACGGGCGAAAGGCGGACGACATGCGGAGCGTCAGCGGCACGGTGCGCGACGCGGCCGGCCGGCCCCTCGAAGGTGTCCAACTGCTGATCTGCCCTCGTGGCAGCAGAACCGTCCTCTCCGATCAGGAAGGAGAATTCGAGATTGCGTGGCGTCATAGCGACTGGGCCCAGGCGGACTATCTCGTCGCCCGCCACGCGGAGAAGAACCTGGCCGTCGCCCTGCCGGTGGGCGAAGAAACGGAGGGTCTCAACATCGTCCTGGAGCCGGCCGCCCTGCTTGCCGGGATGGTGGCGGACCCCAACGGTCGGCCCATCGCCGACGCCGACGTCCGCGTCGACCTGATCGCTGCCAATTGGGGCTCGCATCTGGAGCAAGCCGGCATCGAGCAGGAGCCATGATGGGTCACGTATCGATTGCATTGGGAACTGATCCGGGATTGCCCCGGAGAATACGTGACGGGATTCGACAAACAAGAATCGCTTTCGAGGGCAGAATATTATGAAACGATTCATCAAGAACGCGATGCTGTATATTGGCGTGGTGCTTGCAGTAGTCGGGACCGTCCCGGCGGCACAAAGCACCTCATCCCCGGCTGCTCCCGCCGACTCAGTGACCTTGACGGGCAGAGTGCTCGACGCCGAAGACAAGCCAGTCGCGGGCGCGGAGGTTCGTTTCGTCGAGATGGTGGACAGCGAAACCGCCTCCAGGTACAGTGAGATCAAGCTCCAGGGCAAGATCACTACAGAGCCAGACGGCGCTTTCTCTTTCAGCGTCCCACGTGCCGACGAATCTCGAAACGGCATGATCACGGCTCACAAGGAACCGCTGGCTCTTGGCTGGGCCGGGTGGCGGATGCAGGAGGACGAGCAGCGTGACATACGACTGGCCGAGCCCGAGGCGCTGAGCGGCGTCGTGGTCGATGAGAACGACCGGCCCGTTGCGGGCGCTGAGGTGTTTATCGCGGCCGGGCGGATCGGCCCGCGCGAGCAAGAGCAACATCTGCTCGGGCCGCTCTCAAGCCGCCTGCTGGTCACGACGACCGACGCGGCGGGTCGCTTCACATTGACCGGTCTGCCCGTCCACGCCACCTTCGAGGTCGGCGCCCGCAAGCCGCGTTACGCCACGATCACGTCGTTCCCGCGAACGGAGTATGCGCGCGACACCCTGCAATTCACGCCGCCGCACGACGACATCAGACTCGTCATGCCCGCGGAAGCGAGAATCAAGGGCATCGTCGTCGAACAAGACACCGGGCGTCCGGTCCCCGGCGTCACCGTGAACATCTGGAGTCGCAATACCATATCCTACTTCCGACCTCCCCCCCCGGTTTCGAAGGAAGAGGGCACGTTCGAGTTTGGCGCGCTGCTTCCAGATACATACACAGTAGGACTGGCCACACCGCGCGAGGGACAGGCCGAGTGGGCGACCGGCGAAGTGCGTGTCACGCTGGAAGCGGGACAGACCCGGGACGACGTCAAGATTGTGGTCTGCAAGGGAGGGATTCTGGAGGTCCTGGTTACCGATGCCGCGACGAGCGAACCGATCAGCCAGGCCGGCGTGGGCGTTTCCACCGGCGGCGCCGACAGACAGTACTTCAGTGGCAGGTCCGACGACAAGGGGCTGGCCCGCATCCGCCTGATGCCCGGAACCTACCAGTTGGATGGAGCCTACAAGCAGGGGTACAGCCGGGAGAGACGCCAGGAGACGGTCACGATTGAGGAAGGCGTCACGAAGCGTGTCGCTCAAACGCTGACGGGGATCCCGAAGATCCGGGGCGTCGTGCGCGATCCGGCCGGGGAACCGGTCGAGGGCGTGACGCTCAAGATTCTGCCCGGAGGCCGCGAAGAGGCCGGCTCGGACGCGGAGGGCCGGTTCGAGATCATCTGGGACCCGGGCTTCTGGGGAGACCGCGAGGATACGGTCTTCTGCCTCGTGGCGCGGCACGAGAAACGGAATCTGGCCACGGCGACCGACATCGGCGAGGACGTGCGAACGCTGGACGTCAAGCTGGAACCCGGCGTCACTCTCGCGGGAAAGGTAACGGACCCCAACGGCAAAGGGATCGCCGGCGCGCGCATCCGGACGATGCTGCACCTGGGCAACTGGGGCTCGACACTGACCCGGGACGAAGCCGAAACGCACCCGGACGGCAGCTTCCAGATCACGGCCGTTCCGCCGGATTACAGATACAGCCTCACCGCCATGGCCGACGGCTTCGGCGAGCAGGATGCCGACGTGCAGGCCGGCAACGCGGTGGACGGGCGATTGGACGTCGGCGCACTGAGCCTGCCGGTCGCCAACCTGTCCATCTCCGGGTGGATCGTGGACACGCGGGGCCAGGTCGTGCCCAACGCCAACATCAGCGGCGGCTACGGCGACGGCCAGCCCGACCGGTGCGAAACCGAGGCCGACGCCCAGGGCCGCTTCACGCTCGACGGCGTCTGCGCCGGCACGATTGGGCTCCGGGTCGACGCCCGGCGCAACGGCAAACGCCTCTCGGCCTCCATCGTTACCGAAGGCGGCGCCGCCGATCTCAAGATCGTCGTCCGCGAAGGCCGCGGGCCCACCCAGTACCTCAGCGGCAAGACCTACGATCAGATCATCGCTGCAGGCGGCAGAATCATCGCCGGTGTGGCGGTCGACGAAGACGGCACGCCGGTGGCGGATGTGCCCGTCGGCGTCTGCTGCCACATCAAGACGCGGGAGGACGGCAGAACGTCCTGGAGCTACTCGTCGTTCCGAACGATGCGAGACACAACCGACGAAGAGGGCCGCTTCGCGATCAAGCTGGAAGAAGACGGCAAGTATTGTCTGCGTTTCTCGCCGGACAGCCACGCCGCGCTGATCGTCTACGACGTCCCCGTCGGCAAGAAAGACCTCAAGGTCACGCTGCCGAAAGGCGGCACCATCGCCGGACGCCTGGTGCGACTGGAAAAGGGCGAGAAGCTCCCCATCGCCAACGTCGAGGTGAAGCTCGAACAAACCGATCGGATGTCGTATACCCATCTGGGCTTTGACCGCGACCGCACGACGACCACGGACGCAGAAGGTCGCTTTCGCTTCGAGCACGTAAGCGCTCACATGCGCCCAGGCGGCAGCCGCAGCGACGCCGAGTGGGACCCCGTCCCACGCATCTGGCAGATCAGCTACGGCGAAACCTCCGAGACCGTCGGATTCTACGACGGTCCGAAGACCCTCGAGATCGAGCTTCTTGTCAAACCCAAGCTCGCCGACGCCGGTACCCTGCTGGGCAAGCCCCTGCCCGCCTTCGAGGGCATCGACATCGACCTGCCCGAGGACCGGACAAAAGGCAAGAGCCTGCTCCTCTGCTTCTTCGACATGAACCAGCGGCCCTCGCGGCACTACGTAACCCAACTCAAGAAGAAAGCACAAGAACTCATGGACGCGGACATCGTCGTCGCCGTCGTGCAGGCGGCAGAAGCCGAGGCCGACGCATTCGAGACCTGGGCCGCCAAGTACGCCAAGCCGCTGCAAGCCGGACGAATCATCGGTGACATGGAAGCGGTCAAGTACACCTGGTCCGTCCAATCCCTGCCCTGGCTGGTTCTCACCGACGCCAAACACACCGTCCGCGCCGAGGGCTTCGCCGTGACGGAACTGGACAGCCAGGTGACCCAAATGCAAAACGCGCAGCGCGAGCGTTGACACATTGAGGAAACAGGCAAAATGACGTACATGAAGCCTCGTTACGGACAGTTCGCCGGGACGTTGCTCCTGGCGCTGGCGGCGCTCGGCAGTCGCACGAGTATGGGCGAAATCCAGGGCGACATCCAACTGCTCAAGACAATCGCCGATGACTACGAAGCCAGCCTGGCCCAGTTGCGGACCTGGCGGGGCCGGGCCTCCATTCGCTCCCACACCACCGAAGGAAACGGCCCGGCGCGTGTCGCGCGATATCAGGCGAATTTCCTCGTCGACCGGGATCGCGAGGCAAGCAAGTGGATGTGGTTCACGCTGACGAAAAAGGAGCAAGCGTCCCCGAGCGAAACACCCTCCGATTTGAATCCGAAGGCGCGCATGAGCCGGGGAGATTGTGACTACCTGGTGTTCTATTACGACTACGGACTCCCCGGGGAAGAAAGAAGCGTGAAGATCCACGCCAAAGACACCTTGGCCCGACACTTTCAACAAAACGCTTTCGATTTCCTGCGCGTCCTGACGGAGGAGATCCATCCGGACGTGGCCAGAGAACTGCGCTCGTACCACAAGCACAACACCCGGGATACATCCAGCGGCCGGATCACGCGCGAAGGAAGCCTCGTGACCATAGAAAGCAACTATCAGTACGAAAGCGTCGGCGAAATCGTCGTGCGTTGCACGCTCGATTTGTCAAAGGGATGCTGCCCAACCGAGTTCTTGAATTCAAGCCGAGCCAGCACGACCCATTGGAGGCTGACGTACGAGCAAATCGCGGGCGTCTTCGTGCCGAAGAGCATCTCTCTGATCAGCGTGAACAAGAACCATGACCCCCTCATCACGGGAGAGAGAACCGCTGTCTTGACGAGCACGATGGTGAACGAGTCCGTGGATGAGGCGGAGTTTTCGCTCGGGGGACTCGGCGTCAAAGCCGGCGATCCCGTCGGGGACATGCGGACGGGTCGCCACTGCCGGTTCGGCGAGAAAGGGGCCACCGAGGCGGACCTGGCGCCGAGGCTGACCCGACCGATCATCAACACGCCCCTGCCGAGCCTCGACGGAATCGAAATCGACCTCTCCGAGCAAGGGACGAAGGACCGAATCGTGCTCGTGTGCTTCTTCGATATGAACCAGCGCCCCGCACGTCGTTGCGTTCTGCAATTGGCCGAACAGGCAAAGCGGTTGCGGGAGAAAGGCGTGCAGATCATCGCCATACAGGCGTCGAAGGCCGACCCGAACGACCTGGCCACGTGGACCGCCGAGCAAAAGATCCCCTTCCCGACAGGTAGAATCGCAGACCACATCCAACACACCCAGGCCACCTGGGGCGTTCGCTCCCTGCCCTGGCTGATCCTGACCGACAGAAAACACATCGTCGGCGCAGAAGGATTTGGACTCAATGAGATGGAGACAAAACTTGCGAAGATCAGCGATGTCCAACGCTAAGAAGTACGCCGTATCAGCGATGCTTGCTTGCGTTCCGGCGCTGTCGGTGTGTGCGGCCGGGCAACAGGACCGTGAGCCCAACGCAGCGGAGCTGGTCCAGGCGGTGCGCGAAAGCGAGAACTGGCTGCACCGGATCGACAGCCTCCGCCTGCGCATCGAAGGGACATGGTCCCATCCGCCGGAGAGTATCGCCTTCCGGCGCGCCCGCCTCAAGAGGCAGTCGCCCGACGAAGAGCCGGACCCGCAGCGCGACTGGAGCCTCAAGCCCCGCTTTGGGGATTCGCTCGAATACGCCATCGACTTCAAGCGGAAACGCCTGCTTCGCGTCGAGGACGAGCCCGGCCGAGACTACTCCCGGTGCATCTGGGATGGACGGCAGGCGACCGCGTATTCCAGACTCAACGATGGATACGAGCAGTATCGTCTCGATTCCACGACGAAGATGTTTGAGACGATCTTCGGATCGCTGAGCTGGCCCCGGGCCCAGCCACACTCGTTCTGGTGGGAACCCACGGATGTCGGGCAGGAAATGCGTCACTTCGGGCCTGCGGAGGATTTCCGCATTGCCGGACGGGCGGATTATCGCGGCGTTCCATGTCACGTCCTCAAGTACGAGCCACAGAGTTCGCCCAAGTGGACCCATCGGTGGTACGTCGGCGTCGAAGACCATCTGTTGTACGGACTGGTGCAGGAAGCGAATGCAGGAGCGGTCTTTGAACACTGGATGCTCGACTACCGGGAAATCGCTTTCGGATGCCCCCTGCCCATGACCCAGGGGTATACCTGCCCGGAGTATGACCCGGACACGAAGCGACATTTCGTCGGCGTGCGTCGAGACGTAAAAGTCGTCGAGGCACAAATCGACGAGGATCTGTCCGACACGCTGTTTCAGATGGAGTCCAAGGAGGGGATTTACGTCATGGACGACCGTTCCGAGCCGGGGACGAGTTACCGGTACGTCGCCACCGCGCAGTCGGTGCTCGGCAAGCCCCTGGCGAAACTGGCTCCGCTCGGCATCGATCCGCCCGCGGGCCGGACGGACAACAAGCCGGTGCTGCTATGCTTCTTCGACATGAGCCAGCGGCCGTCACGGCATTGCCTGGCGCAATTGGTCCGGCGAGCACAATCGTTGAAAGAGCAAGGCATCTTCATCGTCGCCGTCCAGGCCGCCGAGATCGATGAGGGCAGGCTGACGGCCTGGCTTGAAAAGCAGCACATACTCTTCCCCGTCGGCCGAATCGAAGCCGACCACAAGAAGACCCGCCTGGCGTG
Source organism: Sedimentisphaerales bacterium (assembly GCA_016932895.1). The sequence goes on from JAFGCA010000247.1 coordinate 10,506, forward strand.
GGGCGTCCGTTCCCTACCCTGGCTGATCTTGACGGATGAGAGTCACATCGTTCGCGCCGAGGGCTTCACCGTGACGGAACTGGACACGCGATTGAAAGGAGAGACCGATGTTCAGCCGTGATTCCGCCCGTGGTATCGCGTGTGTGTACAGCATTACGCTCGCCGTCGTGCTGGCAGTCGGCGTCCGTGCGAACGATGCAGACGCCTTGGGTCCGACCACGGGAGTGAAGACGATTGCGGACATCAAACCGCCGTTCACATTCAGGATCAAAACGGTAACGCCGGAAGGGCAGCCGCAACCGGGCGTGGGGATTCGCTGCGTTTATCCCAGGCCGGAACGAGCCACCCCCGTGGTCGACACCGTGACGTTGTCGAACAGCGAAGGAATGGCGACGTTCGTCGTCCATGACGCCAACCTCATCACCGACCGGTATTTCTGGTTCAGCGTGGCGGCGGAAAATTTCGTCGGCAGAGGCGCGGTGGGCATCTCGCCCATCGACCGCCAATTCGACTGGACCTTCAAGGTTTGGCCGGCCGCCATGCACAAGGTACGCATCGTTGACGATGAAGGTCGTGGGATCGCCGGGGCGAGGGTCTGGCTCGGCGCCCCCGACGTCTTCCTCGACACAACGGACTCCACCAGCAACGATGACGGCTACCTCGCCGTGAAAGTCCCGCACACGACCCTGGGTGTGGTGGCGGTCGCTCCGGGGTATGCCTCGACCGTGCGCGACAACGTCCAACTCGCCGACGACACCTGCACGGTTACGCTGAGCAAGGGACAGGATATTCCGGGACAGATCCTCGACGAGGAAAACCGCCTCGTGCCCAAAATGCTCGTCCGGGCCCGGAAAGGCGCGGCGTTTCCCTCCGATGACGCCCTGGCCCTGACGGCCATGACCAACGCGGCCGGCGGCTTCCGTCTGAAGCACGCTTCCGCGGGAGAGTGGGAAATCAGCGCGGTCTCGGCCGATCCGAACGAATCGTACTTTGCAGCCCCCGTCACCGTCATAATAAACGAAGACCGCAAGGTGGGCCTCGTGACAATGCAGGCCTTGCAAGGGTTCCGCATCCGAGGCAAGTACGTCACGAAATACCGCACGCAAGTGAAACGCCATGGCAGGCGACGTCTCATCTGGATCAATACCTACTCTCCGGTCCGCATCTCTCGGGAGGAGCGGACCCAGCCGGACGGAACGTTTGACATCGCCGGGATCCCCTGCGGAACCGAGGGCTCGATCGACTTCGTTGGCGTATCCGGCTTTCATTCGGTTGTCACCCTCTCTCATAGCCATCCGTTTTTCGTGGCGCAGGACCGCACGCTTCGGTTTCGAAACGTCCCGCCGGGAACGTACGACGGGATTGAAGTGCGTTTCCTGCTGGCCGGCCGGGTCGAGGGGGCGGTCAAAGACGCGCGAGGCCGGCCTTTGACAGACGTGGAGATCGTCATCGACCCGCCTGGATATATAGAACGTCCGGACAAGAAGGGGGAATTCACCGGTACCGTCGCGCCGCTGGAGCCGGCCACCATCACCGTGCGGGAGCGCCGCGATCAGCCCGACAACACGCCGGTCCCGCGATACGAACGACCGCAGACCTTGCTGGTCAGTGAGCCGTTCGTCGTGCAGGAAGGCGAGATCGTCGAGAAGCATCTCGTTGTGCCAGTGGTTGAACGAGGCGGCGCAGCCTCGCTGGTCGGCAAGGCCCTGCCCAGCATGGCGGCCTGGGCCGGTGACATCAGCACCGAGGTGGCGGCGGGAAAGCCGGTTCTCGTCTGTTTTCTCGACGTGCAGCAGCGACCGTCGCGGAATTGCCTCCGCCAACTTACGAAGGAAGCGGACCGGTTGAACGAAAAAGGCGTCGCCGTCGTTGTCGTCCAGGCCCTGGAAGTCGACGACGAGACCTTCAAGAGATGGGCGAGCCCCACCGGCACGCACATCCGCCTCAGCAGAATCAAGGAAAGCGCCGAGCAGGTCCAATCCTTGTGGTGCGTCCGCTCCCTGCCCTGGCTGATTCTCACCGACGCCGAACACATCGTTCGGGCCGAGGGCCTGCCCCTGAACCAGCTCGACGCCGCACTTGAGAAGCTCGTGACAGCACCGCGGCCTCCCAGTGCCGACGCACAATTGCCGGCAGCGACACAGAGGCGTATTCTCCGTTTCCCGCCGGAGCGGTCAATGGGAACGCTATACGTAACGGACCCGGCATTGCTGAAAACGGCGCAGGATTCCGATTGGCAGCGCCTCGGTGAAGCGAGAGGCAACGTGGCCGTACCAGCGGGCCAAGCGATTCGGCTCGACCTCCGTGAAGGTGCGGGCCGGGACTTGTCCCCTCTGGCGGCCCTGGGGGCCAACGACCTTCAGACGCTGCGCTGCGCGGGCGTGCAGATCCCCGACGAGCAACTGCAACACGTCGCGCACCTGACCGGACTGCACGAGCTGGATCTTTGCGAGACCAACATCCTCGGCACCGGCCTGCGGCACCTGCAGGGCCTCAATTCCCTGGAGAAGGTGTATCTGGCCGGCACCCACGTCGGAGACAACGAGTTGGCTCATCTGGCGGTCCTGCCCTCCTTACGCAGCCTGAGCCTCGGAGAGACCCCGACCAACGATCCCGGCATGGTTCACGTGGGAAAGATCACTTCTCTCGAGACGCTCGCGCTGAGTGCGGGCATCACCGACGAGGGTCTCGCCCATCTCGAGAACCTCACGAATCTGCGCCGACTGTCGGCGACCAACCAGGGCATCACCGACGACGGCCTGGCCCATCTGGCCGACATGAAGCAAATGCAGTATCTCAACCTTACGAACGCACAGATAACCGACGCCGGACTCGTCCACCTCAAGCGCATGGCCCGGCTCAAAAACCTCTGGCTCTACGGGACGCGCGTCAGCGAGCGGGGATTCGCTCATCTGGAAGGCATGCATGACCTCGAAGAGCTTAACGTGCTCTTTGGCGTCACCGATGTCGGCCTGCAACACCTCGCGAAGCTGCCCGCGCTCAGGAACGTGACGGTCGACGGCGACTCGCTTTCGGCCCAGGGACTCGACCTGTTGTCACAGATGAAATCGCTGGAACATCTCTACGTGGACAACACGCCCAGGATGGATCAGATCGCCGGCATGCTGTCGGCCCTGCCCCGGCTCAAAAAACTCACGCTCGGCACGGGCCTGACGGACGAGGGAGCCGTGCAGTTGCAGCACATCCACACGCTGGAGGATCTGAATATAGGCCCTTCGCGGATCACAGGCCGGGGCATCGCCGCTCTGGGCGCGCTGCCCTGCCTGCGCAGCCTCAAACTTAACCAGATCACACTGGCCTCCGCGGACGAGTGGACCACCTTCGCCAGGCTGACGTCGCTGCGATGCCTCATCCTGAGACACGTTCGGTCCGAGGTGGCCGACGCTCACATCGCGCATCTGGCGGGCCTGCAATCCCTGCGTGAGCTCGATATCGACGCTGTCGTAATCGACGATCAAGGCGTTTCGTATGCCACGAACATCACGGACCGGGGGCTGGCTCACATCGTCAAGCTGAGAAAGATGGAGACCTTGAGCCTGCGCGGCACCAGGATCACCGACGAGGGACTCCAGCAATTGGCCGAGATCCCCACGCTCCGCTGGCTCGACCTCTCCGGCGGCAACGTCACCGAACAAGGTCTTCAGCGTCTGAAGATGCGACTGGCCGCCCTCGACGGGCACCTGTAGAAACAGACTCCGGGTTACTGCGAGCGAAGCGCAGCAATCGATCGTCGCACGATGTGCGAAACGCGGTACTATGTCCCCTTCGCAAGCGTTTCCATCAGCTTCTTGAGCTCGCGGACCTTCTCGGGATGTTGGGCGGCCAGGTTGTTCCGCTCGCCGATGTCAGCCTCCAGGTCATAGAGCTCTTCGACCTGCTCCCGCTCTTTGTCCTGGGCATAGCCGGGGACTTTGTGCTCGGCCCGCAGATACTTCCACCGGCCCTGGCGCACGGCGTTGTTGTTGTAGAGAAAGGTGTCGCGCCCGCCCTTTGTGCTCTTGCCCAGCAGCAGCCCGGTCTGGTTGACCCCGTCGATGACGCGATCGTCCGGGACCTTTGCACCGGCCAGCCTGGC